>JAGVIV010000098.1 GCA_020055845.1 Betaproteobacteria bacterium | reverse complement strand
GGTGAAAAAGGTCACCTTGATTTTTAGACTGAGATTGGCAAGGATGCGGCGCATCTGAATGGTCAATGTTGGAACGGGGAAAAGAACAAGATAGGGGTCCGAGATTTACTGGTTTAGCGGAACACGATGGTCTTGTTGCCGCAAAGCAATACGCGATTTTCCACATGGTAACGCAAGCCGCGAGACAGCACGGTTTTTTCAATATCGCGCCCGTAGCGCACCAGATCGTCGACGGTGTCGCCGTGGTCGATGCGCACCGTGTCCTGCTCGATGATGGGGCCGGCATCCAGTTCGTCGGTTACGAAATGGCAGGTGGCACCGATGAGTTTGACCCCGCGCAGATAGGCCTGATGATAAGGTTTGGCACCCACGAAAGACGGCAGGAAGCTGTGGTGGATGTTGATGATGCGTCCCGTGTAGCGGCGGCACAGTTCCGGCGGCATGATCTGCATGAAGCGCGCCAGCACCATGCTGTCGCCGTGATATTGCTCGAACAGCGCGGCGATTCTGTCAAAGGCCGCCGTTTTGTCTTGCATGTCGATATGGATGAACGGGATGTTGTGCCACTCTACGAAACTGCGCAGGTCTTCGTGGTTGGAGATCACGCAGGGGATGTCCACCTGTAGTTCACCGCTGCGCCAGCGATGCAGCAAGTCGTCCAAACAGTGATCCTGTTTGCTTACCAGCACTACCAGGCGTTTTTTAATGGCGGAATCGGCGAGTTGCCAGACCATGTCAAATTCCTGTGCGAGGGGCGCAAAACGGCGGCGGAATTCTGCCGCATCGAAAGGCAACGAATCGGCGCGTATCTCCTGGCGCATGAAGAAGCGGCGTGCCTCTTGTTCGGTGTGATAGCTCGCTTCTACGATGAAGCCGCCGTGCTGAGCGATGAAGCCGCTTACGGCAGCGATGATGCCTGCGCGGTCGGGGCAGGCGATGGTCAGGGTGTAGTGGCGAAGGTTCATAACGAAGGGCATTCAGATTCAGTCTGCGAATTCTAACGGAAGCGTGCTGAAAGTGTAGGAATACCAATGCCGGTGCGCAGCATTCGGGCAAATTCGCAGTGGTACTAGCGTTGAAACGGCAAATACCCTACAGTCTCAGCTTGGTTTCTTTACGTAATTTTGAGGATTTCATAATGATGAAAAGAGCGCATACGGGCAAACGTGCCCGCTTTTCCTGGAGTGTGCCCGTCAAGGCGGTACTGACAGCCGCGTTTGCTTTTTGGTTCTATTTAATTTGGCATAGCACCGCGGATCTGAATGAAAATCTGAATCTCGTGTCGGCGCGATATTCCGCGATTCACAATGTGCAAGTCGAATACAAGAACGAGATTCAGGAATGGAAGAACGTGCTGCTGCGCAGCACCGGCCGAGAGTCCCTGGATAAGAACTGGCATGTTTTCGACATGCAACACCAGAAGGTCGCGACTGCGGTGCAGGGTATCGTTCGTGCAAGCGAGATCAGGGATGTCAATAAACAAATGCAGTTGTTTGCCGAGGCGCATGCGGTGAATTATGCGCTGTATAAGAACAGCACTGCGCTGCTCGCCAAGAGCGGTTTTGATGCGCGCGCGGCAGATGCGGCGGTAAAAGGGATAGACCGTCCTTTGCTGGATTATTTGGAAGCGGCCGATACGGCCATGCAAGAGGAAAAGAAAAGTATCAATGAAAGACTGACCGCCAAGGCGAAGAATCAAATCGAGCAAAGTATGCTCATACTCGGCTTAATCGCATTGCTGGTAATCTGGATGCCCAAGTGGTGAACGCCGTGCCGCGGCTTTATGCCGGGGTCGGGGGCAATCAGAGTGCGCTGTCTTTCAGCATCCACATGACATTGACGTAGCCGGTCTGCTCTTCCGCGGGCAGGGCCGCGATTAACTGTTCCAGATAGCTGTGGTTGTGATTGGAGTTGCGCGCGAAAGTCTGGAATAGTTTAAGCACCAGTGCTTCGTTCAGTCCCTGATTTTGCGCTGCGATACCGACCAGTAACACCTGGATGACGGACAGGCTGCCTACCAGTTCGCGGTACAGGTCGAGGTAGCTGCCGCGCGTGAAGGGGAACAGGCGGGTGATGACCTGATTCACCAGATAGTTCTCGAATATATATTCTTTGTCTTGGAAGAAGGGGCGATAGAACGCCGTGTGATTCTGCGCGTATAACACCGGTGTGGCGATGCCCGTTTTGCTTTCAAGACCTTCTGTGGCGGCAAGCAGGCATTCTTTGAAACGCGGCGATGCCCTGCGGCTCAACGCGCCATCCATCAGTCTTTTGACGACATCCAGTTTGTGCGGAATATCGGGATCGATTTGGTCGAACTGGGCTTGCAGTCGTGCCGGATCCGCCAGCATGTCAACATAGGACTGCAGGGTGGGAAGGAGCTCGGAGGCATGTGTGAATTTTTCCGCGAAGACAATTTTTTCCGCGTCTTCCATGAGGAAACCCAGAAGCATCATGCGCGCGCCCAGGCTGACGGCGCGGAATTGCAGAATGGCGATGATGACCGCGCGGAAGTCGTTCAGTATTTCGACCTGGCGCGGGTCCCCGATGCTTTGCAGGGGGAAACGGTAGGAGGTGAACAGTTTGCCGTCTATGGCCGGATCCGGCGCGATGGTGGTGAACTGCATGGTCTGCGGATTGAACAGAATCAGGCGGGCGGCTTCGGGGCAGGAGATGCCGAGGGAGTTTTCGCGCTGCGATCCGAACTGGTTGAGGTAACGCGGATAGAGCCTGCAGGTGTCGCTGAGCGCTTGCGCGCCCATGTGTTTGTGGATAGCGCAGAGTTTGTCTGCCTGCAGAAAATGGCACTCTCCGCCGGGACGCATTTGCATCATGCCGAAATTATTTTTGTCGTCAGCATCGGGCTGGGTGTTTTTGCTTAGCGCGATTTTGAACAGCGGGGCCAGCGTTGGATTTTCGCTGTGTTGGTATTTCTGGTAAGTATCGCGGTCTATGTTTATATCCCACCAGCCGCTGCAGCAGGTATCTTCGCATTGCGCGCCGCTGCAGCTGAATTTTTGATAGTAATCCGGAACGGTTATTTGCATGATCAGTGGGACCTGATGGAGTGGGAGGGAGTGGATAGCCAGTGTTCGAACATGGCGCTGTAGGCGTTTTCGAGTGCATGCGCGAGGCCGCGTGCATCGCAAAGCGGACTGTGTGCCATGGCTTCACGCTGGGTGTTGCGCAATTGTTCGCGCAGTGTCACGTCTCTGGCAAGAGCGACGGTCTTTTCAACATATTCGGCGGGGGAGTGAGCGATCCATTCGTTGCGGCCAATTGCCTGCAACAGCGAGGCGGAGAAGCGTGCGCCTACCTGTTCCCCCTCCAGATGCATGACGGGCACGCCCATCCATAGGGCATCACAGGTCGATGTGCCGCCGCCGTGTGCGGCAATCGGATCGAGCGCAATATCCAGGCGATCATGTTCTGCCATGTAGTCAGCCCATGCACTGCCAGGCTGCAAATCGACGCGCGCGGCGGCGATATCGTGCGTGGCCAGTTCGGACAGGATGCGTTGGCGGTTGCCCGCGTCGCCCAGTTCTTTGTTCTTGAGTAACAGCCGGGCTTCGGGCAGAGCGTGCAGTATCTGTGCCCACAACTGCAGTGTCGCGGGTGTGATTTTGCCCAGATTGTTGAAGCTGCCCAGCCAGAGTGTAGTGTCGGGATGCCAGTTCGGCACCGGGGCCGCGGCGATGGTTTTGTAGGAAAGCCAGGTGCGCGGCAAGCGCCATATTTGTTCGCTGAAGTGTGTGTCCAGCTCCGGCGGGGCGAGAGTTGCATCACCTATCCAGTAGTCCATTTCGCTCAGTCCTGTGCTGGCAAAATACAGATAGCTGGCCTGCACCGGCGCGGCGCGGCGCGGCGCGCGAACACACCGAGGCGGTTGTGTGCAGAGTGGGCGGAAAGGTCGATGAGCACGTCGATGCCGTCTTGCTCAATGCGCGCACAGACCTCCTCGTCGGATAAGGCGCTCACGGGAATCCAGTGCTCAGCAAGTGCGTTCAGTCGCTCCGTCACTTCGTCGCGCGCATGATTGTTGGAGTAGACGAACAGTTCGACATGCGTGCGGTCATGCTGTGCAAATAACTGTTCTATGAAAAAGCTGACAGCATGTTTGCGCAGGTCCCCAGACACATAGCCTATCTTCAAGCGTCGCTTGCCGAGAGGCGTGCGTTTGAAAGTCTTTTTGCGCGCGGCCTGTCGGATTTGCTCGGGTATGCATGCCAGTTCCCAGCCGCGTGCCTGCGCCAGGTAATCCTGTGCCGGAACGGTAGCGTGGTAGCCGCGGAGAAACAGCAGATTGCTGTACGCGTTGGCATAGTCTGGCTTGATGGACAGTGCTTTTTGGTAATGTTCGGCGGCGGCTTCCAAATGGCCTTGCGCGCGCAGGGCATTGCCCAGATTGCAGTAGCCCTCGACGAAGTTGGGCTGCAGTTCGAGGGTTTTGCGGTAACTGCAAATGGCGGCCTCAAGTTCATTCTGTGCCTGCAAGGCGATGCCCAGGTTGTAATGGGCTTCACCCATGCTGGGAATCAGAGCGATGGCGTGCCGGTAACTGGCGACGGCCTCACTGAGTTTGCCTTGTGCCAGCAGTGCCGCCCCCAGATTGCAATGTGCCTGGGCATAGTCGGGAAAAAGAGTTAGTGCGCGCCGATAACTCTCGATAGCGTCGTCGAGTTTGCCCTGCTGACTCAGCGCCGCACCGAGATTGAAGTGCATTTCGGGCAAATCCGGGGCGATGTTCAGCGCGCGCTGAAAACTTTCGAGCGCCAGATCCAGCTTGCCCAGCGCCTGCAAAGTGTGTCCCAGATTGCTGTGAGATTCGATGTGTTGCGGTGCCAGGGTGATGGCCTGCCGGTAACACGCGGCGGCGGCAGACAGTTGCTTCTGCGTCTGGAGTGCGCAGGCAAGATTGAAATGCAGCACGGCATTATTTGCATCGATGGCGATGGCTTTGCGGAAACTCTGGATGGCCTCGGCATGTTTGCCCTGAGCCTGAAGCACGTTGCCGAGGTTGCAGAGAAATACCGCGGAGTTTGGTGTGGCGTGAAGCGCAAGATTGATGAGGTCGGCTGCGAATTCGTGATCGCCCACCTGATGGGCCAGCATGCCGAGTAAGTGCAGTGCATCCGGATGGTTTGGATTCAGACTTAACGCTTGTTGATAGGCCGAATTAGCTTGCTCCAGACGGCCTGCCTGATGGTGAGCAAGTCCGGTCTGAACAAACTGATCTGCGGTCTGGGCATGCATTATTTTTGGCTGGAGACACTCAGGCTGGCGCGAATACTGTTTTCCAAAGAGCGGATCGAGCCGCCCGCGAGGTAGCTGAAAGAAATTTGCAATTCGTCCCCTGCGTGTGCAGCGATTGGTGTGTTCAGCGGCAAGACCAGATAGTCGATTACCCAGTCGATGGTGCTTGCGTCCAGGTGGTCGATACTCAGCACATTCTTGGTGAAGAAGCGCAGGGCGTTCACCGTGCCGTCGTGTGTCAGCTTGAATTTGCCTTCCCACGCAATCTCGCGCGAGCTTGGTTGGCTCAAGTCGATGATGCTGTAGGTCTGCGGCGGGGAGAGTTCCAATGCTCCGGGATGTTCGGCAAACACGCGTTGAAACTGAATGATGGGGGCGTGAAAACCGGAAAAATCGTAGTCCTGCTGCAGGGGTTGTACGGCCATGATGACGGCCGTGGGAATGAACATCGGCAGTTTATCGCCGAACCGTTCCCGGTAGCGGGCCTTGAACGATTCGATCATCTCAATTTGTTTTTCGCGCAACATGGCAACGTGGATCATTTCGCAGATCACCACATCGACCGGCTCCGGCGGCAGGTAAGTGAAGGCATCCGCATGCACGACTTCGACTTTGTGTCCGTTCGCATTGAGCGCCAGCAGGCGGCGTGATTCCGCGACCAGGACAGGATTGAATTCCACACACCATACTTTTGCGGCCGAGGCCGCGGCGAAGCAGGAAAGCACCCCGGTACCACCGCCCAGCTCAAGCACCTTTGCACCCTCGAAGACGGTCGCTTCGATGGCCGCCTTGAAGTTGTCCATGCGGTTCTTGTCGGTCAGCATATTGTGATGGTAATGCAACGGAATGAACTGTCCGAGGTAGTGGCTTTCCGCTTCGTCATCGTGCAATGTGTGCATGGCTTTCTATCCGAGTTTGAAAATCAGGGGCATTATCCTAGAAAAAGCGGCCGTTTAGCGAACAGAAAACGCCGCACCTTGTGTTTATGGATGCATACCTGCGGATGCTGAGCGGCACTGCATCTGTGCCACATAGCGTTGCAGGGGCATGGTCATCGCTTTTAGGGGTTGCAGAAACACGCAACCGACACGTCGCCGCGTTTTGCCGTTGCGGTTGGTGATTTCGAAGGAGTTCTTGATTTGGATGGTGGCAGTGAGCTTGCCGACTTCCGGCAAGTCGATTTCGCAGTCGGAATATATTTTTCCGGGACGCAGTTCGATGTCTTTGTCCTGGCACTCAAGAGAGAGTCCGCCCAAACTGATGTCCATGACCGACATGATGCGTGCCTGATTCTTTGCCGGTTTGAGTATGCAATGAAGCGGGTGCCGCGGCCATGCGGCGAGCCGATAGTCATCCCGTCGTTGCAGGCGCAGTAGCTGTTGCGGGAGCGGCAGGAAGATCGCCTCTTTATCCTCGTAGATGACTTGCCACGGGTTGTGCGCCACAAACTGGACTTTGCTCTGGTTGTGACTGCTGACGAAGATAATTTCTGGGCTGTCGAGGAGGCGGCGGTTATCCGTGGCGCGCGATGCGGGATCAATCCAGATGCCGGTGTCGTTCGCCCCGAGTACCAGAGTCAGGAAAAAATTCCTGCGTGCGTCAAAATACAGCGCGCTGCGCGTGTTGTGTTTGCAGATGGTTTGCAGAATTTGCTGGATTTCAATTCGTGAGTGAATTAAATAATCCTGTTCTTCGCTCTGGCTAAGGGTCTCTATTTTGAGTGAATTGGTTTTTTCTTTGAACATCGCGACTGTCATCCGGATTGGTTTATATCGAGTCTCATCGCTGCTTATCAACGGAGACATAAACCAGTCTATCTGGGACGGTCGGATTTGATGCCGGGATTAGCGGGGATTTCCTTGTGTTCCAAACGGTATACCCACGCGAGCACCTCGGCCACGGCGAGGTAGAGTTGCGGTGGAATGTGCTCGTCCAGCTCAACCTGCATCAGCATGCCGATCAGCTCTTCAGATTCGTGTACGAAGACCCCGTGTTCTTTGGCGCGCTCGATGATGGCCTGCGCGATAATTCCCCTGCCTCGCGCCACGACTTTGGGGGCGGCATCGCCGCTTTGATAAGCGAGAGCCACCGCCATCTGGCGTTTGTTAGGGTTTGTCATGAGAGGCCAACAAGGTGCTGAATACGTTTATGCCGCGCTCTGCCAGCGTGGCGGCGAGTTGTGAGCTGGCACTGCCGAAGAGTGCGCGGGTATCGGCATCGGCGGCATCAAGGGTGATGCTCAGTCCGTGCTGGTTAAAGCGTAACAAAGCCGCCACCTCGCCCAAATTGGGTAAGTCCAGACGGATCTGGGTGGCCCATTGCGCGCCTGCACTATCGTATTCCGCAGCGCTCCGGCGCGGGGTCTCCTCATGAATTTCCCAGTCCATCTTTTGATTCGGCCAGACCTGACCCTGCCACAGTACCTGGCGTGTTTCCAGTGCGTTCAATTGCAGCTGCACCAGGGGTTGCAGCTGCGCGGGAATGTTTGGGGCATTACTTGTGTTGACGGTGACGGCTGTCGTATCGCCCGACGGTGTTTTGGTGGAGGCGGTGAGTAAATTCTGTGGCTCCTGCAGCAGCTGCGCGGTGCTGCGTGCTCCGGCCATCCATTGGGCT
>JAGVIV010000304.1 GCA_020055845.1 Betaproteobacteria bacterium | reverse complement strand
TTGATTCGCGCGATGGTGGAATGTGTGCGGCCGGAGCCTGCCAAGACTATCGCTGATCCGGCCTGCGGCACGGGCGGTTTCTTCTTGGCGGCTTATGATTTTCTGGTGAAGGAACACCAGATGGACAAAACGCAGAAGGCTTTTCTCAAGCACGATACCTTTAACGGCAATGAGATCGTGGCGGGTACGCGCCGTCTGGCCTTGATGAATATGTTTTTGCACAACATTGGCGAGATCGACGGCGAGAGCATGGTGTCACCCAACGATGCGCTGGTAGCCGACGGCGGCAAACGCTTCGACTATGTGCTGGCAAATCCGCCGTTCGGTAAGAAGAGTTCGATGAGCTTCACCAACGATGAGGGCGAGCAGGAGAAGGACGACCTGACCTACAACCGTCAGGATTTCTGGGCGACCACTTCCAACAAGCAGCTCAACTTTGTGCAGCACATTCGCACCATGCTAAAGACCACGGGGCGTGCGGCAGTGGTGGTGCCGGACAATGTGCTGTTTGAGGGCGGCGCAGGCGAGACGGTGCGCAAGAAGCTGTTGGAAACGACCGAGTTGCACACGATTTTGCGTTTACCCACCGGCATCTTTTACGCCAACGGCGTGAAGGCAAATGTGCTGTTCTTTGACAACCACGCCGCCAGTAAAACGCCGTGGACAAAGGAGGTGTGGTACTACGACTACCGCACCAACATTCACCACACGCTGAAAAAGAAGCCGCTGCGCTTCGAGGATTTGCAGGAGTTCATCACCAGCTACAATCCGCTAAATCGGCATCAACGCAAGGAAGGTTGGCACGAGGCCACAAACCCGGAAGGCCGCTGGCGCAAATTCAGCTATGAGCAAATTATCGCGCGCGACAAAACCAGTCTGGATATTTTCTGGTTAAAGGACAAGAGCCTCGCCGATCTGGATAATCTGCCGGAGCCGGATGTGCTGGCGTTGGAAATTATCGAGAATCTTGAGGCGGGGTTGAACAGCTTCAGGGAAATTGCGGTAGCGTTGTAGAGGAATGCCGTCATTGATGAAACTACTAGCCAATCCACTAAGCCAGCAAGCTGGCAAGTGGCTGGTTATCCCGCGAAGGTGGGAATCCAAGTAATTGAAGAATTCCGGCAAAACCGGACAAAACTGCGTTGCCTGCTTCGCGGATTATTTTTCTTGCTGGATTCCCGCCTTCGCGGGAATGACGGAACTAATAAAATATTTGATAAAGGTACTTATGACCGTCTGGCAGCAACTATTCACCCGCCGTATGGCGATCTGCGTGTTTACCGGCTTCTCTTCCGGTTTGCCGCTATATCTGTTGTTCAACTTGGTTCCCGCATGGTTGCGCAGCGAACACATTGACCTCAAGACCATCGGCCTATTTGCGCTGATTCAGTTTCCCTACACTTGGAAATTTTTATGGTCGCCCTTTCTTGATCGTTATGTCATTCCCCTGCTCGGGCGGCGGCGCGGCTGGATGTTGCTGACGCAGATCGGTTTGCTGTTGGTGATCGCCGTGATGGGCGGATTTTCACCGCAAAGCGATCTGAGTACCATCGCTTGGATTGCCACGCTGCTCGCTTTTCTTAGTGCCACACAGGACATCGTGCTGGACGCGTATCGGCGCGAGTTGCTGAGCGATACCGAGCTGGGACTGGGTAACTCGGTGCATGTAAATGCTTATCGCATTGCGGGTTTGGTGCCGGGTTCACTATCGCTGATCCTCGCGGATTCGTTGCCGTGGAGCATGGTGTTTATCGTCACCGCGTTGTTCATGCTGCCCGGTATGGTGATGACGTTGCTGGTGAAAGAGCCGCACCGTGCCGCGCCGCCTAAAAGTTTGCGCGATGCCGTGGTCGAGCCTTTTCACGAATTCATCACGCGCCAAGGATGGAACAGCGCGCTGCTGATACTCGCCTTTCTGTTCTTCTATAAACTCGGCGACAGTATGTGTACCGCGTTGGCCACGCCGTTTTATCTGGACATGGGTTTCACCAAGACGCAGATCGGGCTAATCGCCAAGAATGCCGGACTGTGGCCCGCCGTTATCGGCGGCTTGCTCGGCGGTTTGTGGATGGTGAAGATCGGTATT
>JAGVIV010000141.1 GCA_020055845.1 Betaproteobacteria bacterium | reverse complement strand
GAACCCGCTTTACGACTATTAGTCGAAGCCTTCCCATTGGCAAAAATTATTACTGTCGGCAAAAAAGCAGAGGGGCTATTACATGAAATGGATATTTCCACCACAGGGTCAATACGTCATCCAGCTAACGGTGGAGCCACTGAGTTTGCGGCTGGTTTAAAGAATATGCTGTGAATCTATTACATACACTCTCCCAATTGCGTCCCAGCTATCTTGAATCAGTCTAACTTTGACATTAAAGCGTTCGTTGCATCGCTGCCGCTGTTGCCCGGGGTATACCGCATGCTCGATGCGGCGGGGGAGGTGTTATATGTTGGCAAGGCAACGCAATTAAAAAAGCGGGTCAGTTCATATTTTCAAAAAACTAATATTTCCCCACGCATCCGTCTGATGGTATCGCACATCGCACGGATAGAAACTACCGTAACGCGCTCAGAGGCCGAAGCTTTATTGCTGGAAAACAACCTCATAAAAACTTTAAAACCACGCTACAACATATTGTTTAGAGATGATAAAACATATCCATATATCGTGCTAACCGGAGATCCTGCACCACGCCTCACCTACTACCGTGGAGCCACACAAAAGCGGCACCAATACTTCGGCCCTTACCCTAATTCACAAGCCGCTAAAGACAGCATCAATCTGCTTCAGAAAGTATTCCGGCTGCGCACTTGCGAAGAGGGCGTCTTCAATAATCGCACACGCCCGTGTCTGCTACACCAAATCCAACGCTGCAGTGCTCCCTGCGTCAATCTGATCAGCACGGAAGATTATGCAACGGATGTGCGCAATGCCGGGCTACTGTTGCAAGGCAAATACGATGAAGTAGAAAAAAGTTTGCGTACCGCTATGGAAAACGCCTCCAATGCCATGCAATACGAACATGCCGCCGCATTGCGCGACCAGCTACAGGCTTTGCATACGGTACAAGAAAAACAGTTTGTAGAAAGCGGGCACGATACAGATGCCGATATCGTCGCGGTGGCCGAATCCGAAGGTTCACTGTGCCTGAATCTGGCCGTTGTACGCGGCGGACGTCATCTGGGAGACAGAGCGCTTTTCCCGCAAAATCTCCACGGTCAGGATAGCGAAGAAGTCTTATTGGCCTTTCTGGAACAACATTATCTGGGGCGCAGCGTACCGCCTCTTATTATCACAAGCATCGAGGTAAACGGCGCGACACTGGAACTCTTGTTGAGCGAGCAGTCCGGACACAAAGTACAAATACGCCATTCCGTCACTGGCGAACGCAAGCACTGGCAGGAACGGGCGCAGACCAATGCGCTGCTCGGATTGAAACAACAGGCCGGATTGAAAGCAGGCCAGACATTGCGTTTAGAAGCGTTGCGCAGCAGTCTGGCTTTGCCCGATCTACAGCGTATCGAATGTTTTGATATCAGCCATACCATGGGTGAGGCGACTGTCGCTTCCTGCGTTGTGTATGACGAATTATCCATACGTCCACAGGAATATCGCCGCTACAACATTAGCGGCATCACTCCCGGAGACGACTATGCCGCCATGCGCCAAGCCATGCTGAGACGCTACCAAAAACTGCAAGCGGGGGATGGAAAGCGCCCCGATCTGATTTTAATTGATGGTGGGGCAGGGCAACTGGCAATGGCAGTAGAGGTGATGACGGAACTCGGACTGAGCGAGATTGCACTAGTTGGTGTTGCCAAAGGCGTCGAACGAAAACCTGGCATGGAACAATTGTTACGACCCGGCATAGAAAAGTCGTTACAATTGCCGCCAGATAATCCCGCACTGCATCTGATCCAGCAAGTTCGTGACGAGGCTCATCGCTTTGCTATCACTGGGCATCGGGCGCGTCGAGGCAAGGCACGCACAGCCTCTTCACTGGAAGATATAGAAGGGATTGGAGACAAGCGACGCCGCAATCTGCTGAGTCACTTCGGTGGCTTGAAAGGTGTGCAACAGGCAAGCATAGAAGAACTTACACGGGTGGAAGGAATAAGCCCTTCACTCGCAGAAACCATTTACCAGCATCTACATTGACAATGCCACTGAATATACCCAATCTGCTGACCTGGTTCAGAATCTTGATGATTCCTGTATTCATCGCGATTTTCTATCTACCGAATGAAACACTAAGCGGACATAACAAACATTTGCTGGCCACGCTGCTGTTTGTTGCCGCATCGATCACGGATTGGCTCGACGGTTATCTGGCTCGTACGCTCAATCAAACTTCCGCATTCGGTGCATTTCTTGATCCTGTCGCCGACAAGCTTATGGTCAGTGCCGCGCTAATCATCCTAGTCAAACTGGGCTATGTCGATGCCATTATCGCGTTTATCATCATTGGTCGAGAAATCGCCATCTCTGCACTACGCGAATGGATGGCTCAATTGGGCAGCAGTAAAAACATTGCAGTTTCAATGCTAGGCAAGGTTAAAACCACCTTTCAAATGATTGCCATCATGCTTTTGCTTTATCAGGAAGAAATTATCGGTTTTTCATCTGCCAAGCTTGGAACATTTCTTATTTATCTGGCCGCACTGCTCACATTATGGTCGATGGCGTATTACCTGATGCTTGCAATGCCACAAATATCAAAAAAATCGAACGAAGCAAATTGATTTTTTTCCGCGCGGTCTGTATAGTGCTGCCTCTTCGGGGTGTAGCGTAGCCTGGTAGCGCGCCTGGTTTGGGACCAGGATGTCGGGAGTTCGAATCTCTCCACCCCGACCAGTTTTAGTAGTCAATAATTGGTCACCGAAAAGAATTGTGCCCGTAGCTCAACCGGATAGAGCACCAGCCTTCTAAGCTGGGGGTTACAGGTTCGATTCCTGTCGGGCACGCCAATCTCACCAGTTCAATGGTGGCTGTAGCTCAGTTGGTAGAGCCCTGGATTGTGATTCCAGTTGTCGTGGGTTCGAGCCCCATCAGTCACCCCAGCACAATGGAACCCGCAACCGAAATAGGTCTGCGGGTTTTTTATTGCTCTGAATCGTTATCCACCTCCAAACAAATAATTTTTCGGCGGGTAGCAGTGGCGACAATATTACTTAGAAGATTGAGAACATAATTGAGAAGTATTAATTTGACATAATATACATTATGCGCAAAATAGGCAGGTGGTTCGCCCGAGATTTTTCTGAAACTTATCTATATTACAATCTGTTGTATATTTTCTGTCGGCATGCGATTCAAAAACAGGCGCTTAAAGTTATTACTACTAATATCACCAACCTCTTCTACTGAGATACCACGCAATTTAGCGATTTCTTCAGCAACAAATTTAACATATGCGGGTTGATTAAGTTTTCCCCGATGCGGAACAGGAGCCAAATATGGCGAATCGGTTTCAATCAAAATTTTGTCTAAGGGGATTTTTTGGGCGACTTCTTTAATGGTGGTGGCGCTCTTGAAAGTCAGGATGCCGGAAAAGGATATGTAGAAACCTTGCTCAATAGCAGCTTGAGCGATTTCCAGATTCTCAGTAAAACAGTGCAAAACACCGCCAATACTACCAGCATTTTCTTCAGCCATAATCCGCAGGGTATCTTGAGCTGCTGATCGCGTATGAATAATTAGCGGCTTGCCGCAGGCCTTGGCGGCTCGGATGTGGGTGCGAAAGCGCTCACGCTGCCATTCCAAATCACCAGTCAGGCGGAAATAGTCCAGCCCGGTTTCGCCGATGGCAATGACTTTGGGGTGGAGAGCTAGGCGAACAAGCTCGTCTTGGGTAGGTTCAGTCTCCAAGACATAATCAGGATGAACGCCGACGGAGGCATACAGATTATCATATCGTTCAGCCAACTGTAAAACCTGCGGAAACTTGTCTAGTTCGACGGAAACACACAATGCGTGTGTAACACCATTAAACTTCATGTCCGCCAAAACTTGGTCGATATTTCCCTCCAGTTTCGGGAAGTTTAAATGACAATGCGAATCAATAAACATCGATATTATGCGCCTGAAGAAGAAAAAATTAGCCTATAAGACAATAAGATAGATTCAAATTGTAATTTTTGATTAAGCGGGTGAAATGCCTCGCGCTTAGCTATCTGTAACTCTTTTTGATAGCGCAACAAAGTCATGGCTGAAATGTTAGCGGAAAGCTTTTTGAGCACATCCATATGCTCAGGGAAATATCTGACTTGACCGGTTATTTTGACACTGGCAAGGTCGTAGCACCATTGCTGCAAGCAATGCACAACCAATGCCGGGGCCGAGCGTTGCAGCTTATCGGCCAGCGCCAATGCATCCATTTGCGATGGATGCCGAATGGAAGATAACAGAACGCTAAGTTCCTCAGTTCCTTCCCCTTCTTCCGCCCAATGCAAGGCCAACAATGGCGCAAAACCAGATTGTGCCAGCGCACTTTCAGGGTTTTCCACCCCTCTCTGTTTGAGCCAAGCGGCACCAACCTCGCGGCTAGGCGTGTTAACAATCAAGCTCAGACAACGACTCAAAATGGTCGGCAGCAATTGCTGCGGCTTATGGGTAACCAAGATGAAAAGGAGCTTTTCCGTCGGCTCTTCCAAGGTTTTGAGCACCGCGTTGGCCGAATTGATATTCATTGATTCGGCGGGATGAATCAACACAATACGGTAGCCCCCCTGGTGGGCGGACATATTGGCAAAGTTTGCCAAAGCTCGAATTTGATCTACGCTAATCTCGCGCGAAGGTTTTTTCCCGCTCTCTTTTTCGCCGCTTTCTTCGGTGTCGTTCAAGGCATCCGGTTGCACCAAACGAAAATCGGGATGCGAACCTTGTTCAAACCAGTGGCAGGAATCGCATTCACAGCAGGGTAAACCGGAAGCCAATGGCGCATCACACAGCAAAGATTGAGCAAAATTCACTGCCATTTCCTGCTTACCAATTCCCTTCGCTCCTTTAATCAAAAGCGCGTTGGGCAAACGTGTACGCAGCCCATTCAAACTTTGCCACGACTCTTGCTGCCAAGGATAAAGATTTTTCATATCAAATTGATGCGATTATTTTCTCTAGGCTTTTCTGAACTTCATCGCGCGTTTTTTCTGCATGAATAACAGCGAATCTATCTGGTGTTTTTTGGCTTCTAGCCAAATATGCCTGACGTACTTTTTCAAAAAAGCTGCCCTGCTCCTGCTCAAATCGATCCAGCGAAATATTGTTTGCTAGACGTTGGCGTGCCACTTCAACGGGAATGTCAAACAACAAGGTGAGGTCTGGTTGCAGGTCACCATGCACCCATTGTTCAAGTTGTTCTAGCTTGGTCAGTGCAACTCCCCTCCCCCCACCTTGATAGGCAAAGCTGGCGTCACTGAAACGGTCAGAGATTACCCAAATACCTTGTTGCAAGGCGGGACGAATGACCTGCGCCACATGCTCTCGGCGTGCGGCAAACATAAGCAAGGCTTCTGTTTCTGCATGCATAGGCTCATTCAGCAGAATTTCACGCAATCGTTCACCTAGGGGGGTTCCCCCTGGTTCGCGAGTCATCAGAAGGTTAATACCGCGCTGACGCAGCGCATCGGCAAACCACTCCAGATGGGTGCTCTTCCCTGCCCCATCAACACCTTCAAAGGTAATAAATTTAGCTTTACTCATTTTTGATAACGATTCACCGCGTTGTTATGTTCAGTCAGCGTGCTGGAAAAGTAGGAACTGCCATCGCCTCGCGCCACAAAATACAGCGCATTGCTTTGTGCCGGATGCAGTGCAGCCTGTATGGCCGCCAGCCCGGGTAAGGCGATTGGCGTAGGCGTTAATCCGGCTCGGGTATAGGTATTGTAAGGGGTATCCGTCTGCAAATCGCGCCGGCGCAAATTGCCATCGAACTTCTCACCGATACCGTAAATCACGGTGGGATCGGTCTGAAGCAGCATCCTTTTGCGCAGACGATTGACGAACACGGATGCAATCATGGTGCGGTCGCTGGCCTTGCCCGTTTCCTTCTCCACGATGGAGGCTAGAATCAATGCCTGATAAGGCGTTTCAAAAGGCAAATTGGCGGCACGGCCTTTCCAGCTCTCTTCCAAGTTCCGTTGCATCAATTGATAAGCGCGTTTAAGTACGGTCAAATCACTGCTACCGCTGGAAAAATTATAGGTGTCGGGAAAAAACAATCCTTCCGCCTTTCGTTCCATAGCACCGATACTCTTTAATATTTCATCGTCGGATAAACCCGAGGTGTCGTGTCGCAATGCAAGTTCAGCATTCAATGCGGCGCGCAATTGTGTGAACGTCCAGCCTTCGATAATGCTGATGCTGCTTTGCTCTACCCGCCCTTTGCTAATCATGTCCAATAACTGCCAAGGACTTACCGCTGTTTCAATTTGGTAATTACCCGGCTTGATTTGCGATGCCTTACCCAATCCCCTCGCCAATAAAACAAATAACCAATCGCTGGGCAATACTCCGGCTTGCTGCATTTGCCGGGCGGCACTTTTCAGGCTACTCCCCTGCTTGAGGGAGAACTCATAAGGCAGCTTGGAAAAAGACAGCGGGCGCAAAGCATAAAAACCGGCAAGCCCGGCAACAACCACCGCAATAAACAACAACCACAGCACCAGCTCTTTAATTGCTTTCATTTAATAACCAATCCTGTATGAGGTATGCGACGGGATGATGCTCACAAAAATAGCCCGGCATCTCCCGCACAGGCCACAATCCGAACACGCTATTCACCAAAAATATCTCGTCCGCTTGCAGCAAGTCCGGCAGCGACACATTCGTTATTCGGCAATGCATACCCTGCGCTGCAGCCCAATCGATCAGGCGCTCGCGCGTCACACCGGCAACACCGCACTGCGACAAATCCGGCGTAAGCAACTCACCGCCTTTAACCATAAAAAGATTGCTGCGGATGCCTTCGATCACGTTGCCAGACTCATCCAATAACAGT
>JAGVIV010000104.1 GCA_020055845.1 Betaproteobacteria bacterium | reverse complement strand
TGCCCCTTGGTAGAACGCAAAGCTTACTCCCCATGCTAAAAGCAGTGACCAGCCCAGTGACATCAGCATAAAGCCGTTGTTCTTGGCTTCGCTGCGCAATGTGGCAATGGTGGAGAGGCAGGGGGTGTAGATCAGCGTGAAGAGCATGAAGCTGTAAGCTTGCACCCAGTCCAGTTGCAGCGCCAGTGCGCCGCTCAGCGCATGGCCGCTGAGGCCGTAGATCACGGCGAGCGAGCCGATGACAATTTCTTTTGCCACGAATCCGAAAAGTAACGCGATGGTGAGTTCCGCCGTGATGCCGATGGGCTCGAACACGGGGTGTAGCCATGCGCCTATATGTCCCGCCCAAGTGTCCGCGCTGGCGGGGACGGCGGAGGTCGGCAGGTGGGTGAGCAGCCAGACGAACATTACGCCGATGATGATGAATTTGCTGGCGCGGTGGACGAAGTGGTACACCTCGTGCCAGCCGCGCAGTGCCATCTGGCGCAGCGTGGGGAAACGGTAGGGCGGCAGTTCCAGTACGAAGGGCTCGTTGTTGGGGAAATGGCGTTTGAACACCAGCGCGGTGAGAATGGCGGCGGCGAAGCTGAACAGGTACAGGCTGAACACCACCAGCGCGGCTGCTTTGGGCGCGAACAGCGCGGCGGTGATGAACACAAAAACCTGTAAGCGCGCCGAGCACAGCGAGAAGGGAATCACCAGCATACTGAGCAAGCGCAGAGGGCGCGAACGCATGACGCGTGTGCCCATCAGCGCAGGCACGTTGCAGCCAAAGCCCATCAATAGCATGACAAAACTGCGCCCGTCCAAGCCTAATCTTGCCATCAGCGCATCCATCAAAAACGCGGCACGTGACAGGTAACCGGTGTCTTCCACGATGGCCATGAACAAAAAGAACAGCACAATGACGGGTATAAAGGCGGCGACGGTGGCAACGCCGTTGTAAATGCCGTCGAGCAGAAGGCCCTGCAGCAGCGCGGGCAGGGCACTGAGCAGCGGCGCAACAGCCGCTTCGCGCAGCCAGTTGAACAAATCACCCACGCCGGTTTGCAGCGGTTGCCCGAAAAAGAAGATGCCCTGAAACAGCAGATACATGATGCCGAAGAAAATCGGCAATCCCAGCCACGGGTGCAGCATCAGGCGGTCGAGCTGCGTGGTGAGACTGTCTGGCAGGCGTGCGGGTACTTGCACCGCGTGTTGCAGTACGCGCGCCATTTCGCTTTCGATGTGCGCATCCTGTTCGAGCTGCGAGCGCAATTCTTCGGCCATGCCGGGCGTGTTGTAGCGCAGGGCTTTGGTGACAGCTTGTAGCGCCTCCTGATAGCCGTTGCCGTATTTTGCGCTGAGCAGAAAGATGGGAACTCCGAGCGCGGCGGACATTTTTTCAGCATCGATGGTGATGCCGAATTTTTTTGCCTCGTCGGCCATGTTGAGCAGTACCACCATGTTCAGGTTGTATTGCTTGAGTTGCAGCAGCAGGCTGAGTTGCCGTTCGATCTGTGTTGCATTGAGTACGATGATGGCAAGGTCGGGCACATTGTCGTGCAAAAAATGACGCGCCACCTGCTCGTCTTCGGAAAAGCCGTGGATGTCGTAAATACCCGGCAGATCGATGAGTTCGACCATGTCGCCGCCGAGCAGGATTTTGCCGCTGAGCAATTCCACGGTGATGCCCGGCCAGTTGCCCACGCGCGCCGCGCCGCCCGTCATGCGGTTGAACAGCGTCGATTTTCCCGTGTTGGGCATGCCCAGAAGCGCAACTCGTTTCATGTTTTTTCTACCGCGATTTTGGAAGCTTCACTTTGGCGCAGCAGGATATCCGTGGTGCCGATGCGTACCTGCAGCGGCCCGGAGAAGCTGGCTTTGCGTATGAGTTCGATACGTTTCCCGGCGCGAAACCCAAGTGCCATCAGGCGTTGGCGCAATGCATCGTCGGTATGGAGGGCGAGGATTGTGGCGCTTTCTCCCGCGGTGAGCTTGTCTAAGTTGATCGTGGTGTTGTTTGTCTTCACAGTGTGCGGATTATTTCATAGCTCCCGCGCTTTGCGGAATCTTTAGATAGGCATGGGGCCGCGGTGGTGGCTTGCTTGACGTAGCGGCGAATATCGCTATAATCCGCCCTCCCTAAAACCTTGCCCCACCGCTTTTCGCATAACGGGGGGCTTTAACCACAAGGAGATGTAATGCGACATTACGAAATCGTATTTATCGTGCATCCCGACCAAAGCGAGCAAGTGCCCGCGATGGTCGAGCGTTATCGCACGTTGGTGACCAGCAAGAACGGTCACATCCACCGTCTGGAAGACTGGGGTCGCCGCCAAATGGCCTACCCTATCCAAAAGATACACAAGGCGCATTATGTGCTGATGAACATCGAAGTCGATCAGGAGACCCTGGACGAGTTGGAGCACGCATTCAAGTTCAATGATGCGGTGTTGCGCCATCTGATCATCAAGGTAAAGGCCGCTGTGATTGCGCCTTCCGCCATGATGAAAGAAGAGAAGTCGCGTTCGTTCAACAGTGACGCTGCTGATGCAGCGCCGGCTCCAGTGGCGGCTTGATCGGATTGAGTAGCAACCGTTGTGTCGTTGACGGTGAATTGTTTGAGTTGGATGATTTGCGATATACCCCTGCGGGGATTCCGCGAATTAGTTTGAAGATACGCCACGTTTCAACGCAACAGGAAGCGGGTATTTCGCGGCAGTTAAAGTGCGATATTCCCGCGGTGGCTCTGGGTGAGGCGGCGCAGCAGCTTAGCCGTTTGCAAGCAGGGCAGCAGGTGCAGGTGGAGGGTTTTCTGGCTCAGCGCAGTTTGCGCATCGTGCAGTTGGTGCTACACATTGATAACATTAAATTGAAATAAGGGGCACAACATGGCTCGTGTATTTAAGAAAAAAGATGACAAGAAGAACAATTCTTCGCGTCAATTGTTTAAGCGTCGTAAATTCTGCCGCTTCACTGCCGAGAAAATCGCTGAAGTGGATTACAAGGACATCAATATCCTCAAGGAATTTGTTTCCGAGAACGGCAAGCTGATCCCGGCGCGTATCACCGGTACCAAGTCCCGTTACCAGCGTCAATTGAGCGTCGCGGTGAAGCGCGCGCGCTTCTTGGCGTTGTTACCTTACACAGATTTGCACTAAGGAGCCGCCATGCAAGTTATTTTGATGGAAAAAGTGGTTAACCTCGGCCAGTTGGGCGATGTGGTTAAAGTGAAGAACGGTTTTGCGCGTAACTTTTTGATCCCGCAAGGCAAGGCTAAGCGCGCGACAGAAAACAACGTTGCCGATTTCGCGGCACGCCGTGCCGAGTTGGAGGCCGCCGAGGCCGCCAAGCTGGCAGATGCGCAAGCGCGTGCGGGCAAGCTGGAAGGCCTGACTGTGAAGATCGTGCAAAAAGCGGGTGTTGACGGCAAGCTGTTCGGCTCCGTTACCAATGCCGACATCGCCGCAGCTCTGGAAGCTCAGGGCTTCAAGGTTGAAAAGGCGCAGGTACGTATGGCTGACGGCCATATCAAGCAGATTGGCGACCATCCGGTAAGCATCTCTTTGCATGCCGATGTCCTCTCCAATATCACGGTGTCTGTTCTGGGCGAATAAGCTTGGCTGATGCGAGGTGATAATGCAGTAACAAAAAGGGCTGGCGACAGCCCTTTTTGTTTTTCTATTCAGTGTAAAATCGCTGTTCCGAAAGCATCCGTAAATCATGCAAAACTTCTCTTCCTCCAGCGCCGATCCCCAGCTTGATGCGATCAAGCTGCCGCCACATTCTGTGGAGGCGGAGCAGTCCGTGCTGGGCGGGATATTGCTGGACACCAGTGCCTGGGACAAAATCGCCGATCTGATTAGCGAGCGGGATTTTTACCGCAATGAGCACCGTTTGATTTATCGCCACATCGCCCGTTTGACCGAGCATGCCAAGCCGGTCGACGTGATCACCGTGGCGGAGTCGCTGGAGAGTAATGCCGAGCTGGATAAGGCCGGTGGCTTGTCCTATCTGGGTTCGCTCGCGGCCAATGTGCCGACGGCGGCCAACATCCGGCGTTATGCGGAGATTGTGCGCGAGCGTTCCATCATGCGCAAACTGGTCGAGGTCGGCAGCGACATCGCCACCAGTGCTTACAATCCGGGCGGACGCTCCGCCGGGCAATTGCTGGATGAGGCGGAAAGCCGCGTGCTGGAAATCAACGAAGAGGGGGAGCGCGGCAATCAGGGCTTTGTCGCAATCCCTTCTTTGTTGACACAGGTGGTTGAGCGCATCGAGACCTTGTACGGGCGCGATAACGCCAGTGATGTGACGGGTATCGCTACCGGCTTCACCGATTTGGATCGCATGACTTCGGGTTTGCAGCCCGGCGATCTTATCGTGGTTGCCGGACGTCCGAGTATGGGCAAGACCGCGTTCTCTATCAATATCGCGGAGAACGTGGCATTGGATTCGAATAAAGCCGTGGCTATTTTCAGTATGGAAATGGGCGGCTCGCAGTTGGCCATGCGTATGATAGGTTCGGTCGGCAGACTTAATCAGCACACTTTGCGTACCGGCAAGCTTGAGGACGAAGACTGGTCGCGTATGACGCATGCCTTGGGGCGCTTGAATGATGCCCCCATCTTCATCGACGAAACGGCGGCGTTGAATTCATTGGAGTTGCGATCGCGCGCACGGCGCTTGCATCGGCAGAATGACGGGCTGGGGCTGATCGTGATTGACTACATACAATTGATGTCGTCGCCGATGACGGGCAAGGGTGGCGGCGAGAATCGCGCCACCGAAATCTCCGAAATCTCGCGTTCGCTGAAAGCATTGGCCAAAGAATTGCACGTGCCGGTGATTGCCTTGTCGCAGTTGAATCGTAGCTTGGAGCAGCGTCCCAACAAGCGCCCCATCATGTCCGACTTGCGCGAATCCGGTGCGATCGAGCAGGATGCGGATTTAATCTTGTTCATCTATCGGGACGAGGTTTACAACCCAGATTCGCAGGACAAGGGTAAGGCCGAGATCATTGTCGGCAAGCAGCGTAACGGCCCGATAGGCACGGTGGGCATGATGTTCAGGGGCGAATACACGCGTTTTGAAAATCTTGCACACGACCAATATCAGCCAAGCGGTCCGCAATATTAGGGAATGAAGTGCTTGTTAGCAATGGCGCAAATCCCTATAATGCGCGCCTGCTTCGGGAGCATATTTCAGCGGTAGAATATTTCCTCGACAAGGAAAAGGTCACTGGTTCGATCCCAGTTGCTCCCACCAAGCAAATTTTGGAATTTAATTTTAAGTGCGGCTATGCCGCATTTTCTTTTCGTAGAGTCATTATGCCTATCATCACTTTGCCGGATGGTTCACAACGCAGCTTCCCCAACCCCGTGACGGTCGCCGAGGTTGCGCAAAGTATCGGTGCGGGATTGGCGCGTGCCGCGCTCGCAGGCAAGGTCGATGGTGTGCTGGTGGACACTTCATATCTGATCTCCGCCGATGTCAAATTGGCAATCATCACCGACAAAGATGCGGACGGCCTTGATTTGATTCGCCACTCCACAGCGCACTTGTTGGCGTATGCGGTGAAGGAGCTGTTCCCCGAGGCGCAGGTGACGATTGGTCCGATGATAGAGAACGGTTTCTATTACGACTTCACCTATTCGCGCCCGTTTACGCCGGAAGATTTGGCGGCGCTTGAAAAGCGTATGGCGGAATTGGCGAAGAAAGATTTGCCGGTAACGCGCAAAGTTGTGCCGCGCGATGAAGCTGTGGCTTACTTCAAATCACTGGGCGAAAAGTACAAGGCTGAGCTCATCGAATCCATTCCCGCCGATCAGGATGTGTCGCTGTATAGCGAAGGCGACTTCACCGATCTGTGCCGCGGCCCGCACGTGCCATCGACGGGCAAGCTCAAAGTATTTAAGTTGATGAAGGTGGCCGGAGCCTATTGGCGCGGCGACTCCAAGAATGAGATGCTGCAACGCATCTACGGTACGGCCTGGGCGAAGAAGGAAGACCTTGATGCGTACTTGATGCGCCTGGAAGAAGCGGAGAAGCGCGACCACCGCAAGTTGGGCAAGCAGCTCGACTTGTTCCATATGCAGGACGAAGCGCCGGGCATGGTGTTCTGGCATCCCAAGGGTTGGGCGATGTGGCAGGTGATTGAGCAGTACATGCGCAACGTGTATCGCGACAACGGTTATCAGGAAATCCGCTGCCCGCAGATCATCGACCGCGTGTTGTGGGAGAAGTCCGGCCACTGGGAGCATTACAAGGCCAATATGTTCACCACCGAGTCGGAGAAACACGACTACGCGATCAAGCCGATGAACTGTCCCGGTCATGTGCAGGTGTTCAATGCCGATCTGCGTTCGTATCGTGAGCTTCCGTTGCGTTACGGCGAGTTTGGTTCATGCCACCGCAACGAACCATCCGGCGGTTTGCATGGATTGATGCGTGTGCGCGGTTTTGTGCAGGATGATGGCCACATCTTTTGTACCGAAGAGCAGATCGAGTCCGAAGTGACGGCGTTTAATGCGCTGGTGCTGAAGGTCTATAAAGACTTTGGTTTCCATGATGTGACGGTGAAGCTGGCATTGCGTCCCGAGGGGCGCGTCGGTTCAGATGAGATTTGGGATAAGTCGGAGAGCGCCTTGCGCGCTGCTTTGCGCGCTTCCGGTATGACATGGGAAGAGTTGCCGGGCGAGGGCGCGTTCTACGGCCCGAAGATAGAATTCCATATCAAGGATGCAATCGGTCGCTCGTGGCAGTGTGGCACGATACAGGTGGACTTCTCCATGCCCGGGCGTCTCGGTGCAGAGTTCGTTGATGAGGATAACACCCGCAAAGTACCGGTGATGTTGCACCGCGCGATACTGGGTTCGCTGGAGCGCTTCATCGGTATTCTGGTGGAAAATCATGCTGGGGCGCTGCCTTTGTGGCTGGCACCGGTGCAGATGGTGGTGATGAACATCTCGCAAGCGCAGGAGGCTTATTCCGAAAAAGTGACGGAGACTTTACGTGCAGCAGGCTTCCGTCTGCAATCGGATTTGCGCAATGAGAAGATTACCTATAAAATACGCGAACATAGCTTGCAGAAATTACCTTACCAGCTGATTATTGGCGATAAGGAAATGGCCGCAAGCCTCGTGGCCGTGCGTAACCGTCAAGGTGAAGACCTTGGGCAGATGTCGGTGGAGGCGCTGATTGAGCGCTTAAGAGCCGAGCTGTAACGGAAGCACGGTTTAATTTTTTAAATGGAGAAATTGCAATAGCTCAAGATAAAGCACAGCGCATGAACGAGCAGATTACAGCACCTCAGGTGCGGCTCATAGGCGCGGAAGGAGAACAGCTCGGTGTCGTGGCAGTTGCGGAAGCACTGCGTTTGGCGGATGAGGCGGAATTGGATTTGGTGGAAATTGCACCGCTGGCGGAACCGCCAGTTTGCCGAATTATGGATATCGGTAAATTCAAATATGCGGAAGCCAAAAAGCAACACGAGGCCAAGCTTAAGCAAAAGCAAGTGCAGATCAAGGAAGTCAAATTCCGGCCCGGTACTGATGATGGCGACTACAACATCAAGTTGCGCAATCTCATTAAATTCCTCGCCGACGGTGACAAGACCAAGATTACATTGCGCTTCCGCGGACGCGAGATTGCTCATCAACAAATCGGTATGCAGCTGATGGAGCGCGTGAAGCAGGATTTGATGGAGCACGGGATTATCGAGCAGTTTCCAAAGATGGAAGGTCGCCAAATGGTGATGGTGCTGAGTCCCAAGAAGAAATAAATTAAATGCCGCGGCGGAGTAAGGGACTGGCTGGCGCGGTGTGGTTGTAATCAGTCCCAGATAAGTGGTTCCGGGTTTTCAAGTGTCTCTGCCAGAGACCTCCCGGCGTCATCAAATAAAGGAGTTGTCATGCCTAAAATGAAAACAAAAAGCAGTGCAAAAAAACGCTTTGTTGTTCGCGCAGGCGGAAGTATCAAGCGCGCAAGTGCTTTCAAACGTCACATTCTGACCAAGAAGACCACCAAGACCAAACGTCAGTTGCGTGGTACGACTGAAGTTCACGCAACCAACAAGGCGTCTGTTCGCGCCATGATGCCCTACGCTTAAGGAGTATAGAAAATGCCAAGAGTCAAACGTGGTGTAACGGCGCGCGCGCGCCATAAGAGTGTCCTGGCGAAAGCCAAGGGTTATCGCGGTCGCCGCAAGAACGTTTACCGTATCGCCAAAGAAGCGGTAATGAAGGCCGGGCAATATGCCTACCGTGACCGTCGTCAAAGGAAGCGTCAATTCCGCACTTTGTGGATTGCACGTATCAATGCGGCCGCACGCGAGCAGGGTCTGGCTTACAGTGTGTTCATGAACGGTCTGAAAAAAGCCGCGATTGAGATTGATCGCAAGGTATTGGCTGATCTGGCCGTGTTCGACAAGGCTGCCTTTGCGCAGATCGTCGCACAAGCCAAAGCCAGCCTCGGCGTGTAAATTGTAAGCAGTTTAAAAAAGGAGGCGTGAGCCTCCTTTTTTGTTTGTGGGATTTTTGTTTGCTGGATGGAACGATGCAAGAACTACAACAGATACTCGATGATGCACTGCTTCGTTTTGCCGCGACAGAGGATGCGGCGGAACTGGAGAATATCAAAGCGCGCTATCTTGGCAAAGAAGGCAGCCTGACCGGTTTGCTGAAAGGCTTGGGCAAGCTATCCGCCGAGGAGCGTCCTGCAGCCGGGGCGCGTATCAATCAAGTGAAGCAGCAGATCGAGGCGGCGCTGCAAACACGGCGTGACGTTATTCAAGGGCAGGCGTTGAATGCCAAGCTGGCGGGGGAGTCGCTTGATGTGACTTTGCCGGGGCGGGGAGCCGGCGTGGGCGGATTGCATCCGGTGACGCGCACACTTGAGCGTATCGAGACGCTGTTCCATTCCATCGGTTACGCCGTGGCGGAAGGCCCGGAGATCGAAAACGATTTCTACAATTTCACCGCGCTGAATATCCCGGAAGATCATCCCGCGCGCGCTATGCACGACACGTTCTACATCGACGAGCAGCATGTGCTGCGCACGCACACCTCACCGATCCAAATCCGTTACATGCAAGCGCATATGGCGAAATACGCGCATCTGGAAAGCATGCCGGACATCCGCATTATCGCGCCTGGGCGGGTTTACCGCGTGGACTCCGATGCCACCCATTCGCCCATGTTCCATCAGGTCGAAGGTTTGTGGATAGGCGAGCGCGTGAGCTTCGCCGATCTCAAAGGCGTGATTGCCGATTTCCTGCAAAACTATTTCGAGACTGAAGACATGCAGGTGCGCTTCCGTCCTTCGTTCTTCCCGTTCACCGAACCGTCGGCCGAGATGGATATGAGCTGGAAAGGCGGCTGGCTGGAGATTGGCGGTTGCGGCATGGTGCATCCCAATGTGCTCAAGCATGTCGGCATCGACAGTGAGAAATACATCGGTTTTGCCTTTGGTATGGGCGTGGAGAGATTGGCCATGCTGCGCTACGGGGTGAATGATTTGCGTCTGTTCTTTGAGGGCGACGT
>JAGVIV010000297.1 GCA_020055845.1 Betaproteobacteria bacterium | reverse complement strand
TCTCGAAACGCTTGACCTTAGAAACCTTGTCCGCCTGTGCTTGCGAAGTCATGTTTTTGTGCACGATACCGATGCCGCCTTCCTGCGCCAGCGCAATCGCCAGACGGGATTCGGTCACTGTATCCATCGCGGCGGACATCAAGGGGATATTCAGCGCTATCTTGCGGGTGAGTTGAGTGCGCAAACTGACATCGCGCGGTAAGACATTTGAATGTGCCGGAACGAGCAGGACATCGTCGAAAGTGAGAGCTGTTTGAATGATGCGCATGAATACCTTCCTCTGCAAAGCGCGCATTATATCAAAAGAATCCGCCTTGCCATGCCCTGCTGAAAGTAAAACGCGCGACTAAGCGGCCGCCTGACTCTCGTCGCGCATGCGCAAAGCTTCCTCAATGTCCACAGACACCACCTTGGAAACGCCGCGTTCCTGCATGGTCACGCCGACCAGTTGCTGCGCCAGCTCCATGGTAATCTTGTTGTGGCTGATGAAGATGAACTGGGTATGCACCGCCATTTTTTTGATGAGCTTGCACAGGCGTTCGGTATTAGTGTCATCCAGCGGCGCATCCACCTCGTCCAACAGACAGAACGGTGCCGGGTTCAACTGGAACAGCGAGAATACCAGCGCGATGGCGGTAAGCGCCTTTTCTCCGCCGGAGAGCAAATGAATAGAAGCATTTTTCTTGCCCGGCGGATGCGCCATCACCTGCACGCCGCTGTCGAGAATTTCTTCGCCGGTCAGCACCAGACGCGCATCGCCGCCGCCGAACAGAATGGGGAACAATTCGCCCAAATGGCGGTTCACTTCTTCATAAGTCGCCATCAGCAAATCGCGCGACTCTTTGTCGATACGGCGTATCGCGCCTTCCAGCGTTTCCATCGCCTCGTTCAAATCTTTAGCTTGCGCATCCAGATAGGCTTTGCGTTCTTGCGCGGCCTGCAGTTCGTCCAGTGCCGCCAGATTGACCGCACCTAGCGCGGTGATGGCATCACTCAAACGCGTCAGTTCGGCTTGCAGCACACTCGTCCTTGCGGGACTGCTCTCCAAATGGGCCAACAAAGGCGCTTCATCCACGCCTTGCAACTGCTCAGCCCATTGCTCGAATTGCAGACGCGCTTCCTGCTCCTTCAGCGTAATTTCGTTTACTTTGTCGCGCAGCGGATTGAGTTTCTGCTCGCACAGCATGCGCTCCTGTTCCAGCTTGTTCAGATTCAGCGTGGCGTGCTCCAGCACATTGCGCGCCTCGGCCAGAGCTTGCTCGTGCACTTGCCGCTGTTCAAGCGCGGCCTGCAACTGCTGCTGGTTCACGTCGTCGCCCATATTCGCCAGCTCATGGCGGGTGTGCGCCAATGCAACTTCCAACTGAGTCAAGGTGGTGACGCTGTGTTTGATGTTGTGGTCGAGGTCGCCGATTTTATCGACGCAAGTTTTGGCAAAGAAGCGCGCTTCCTGCAATTCATGCTGGGCTTTTTGCGAACGCTCGCGCTGCTCGCGCAATTTCGCGTCCTGCTCAAACGATAATTGGCGTGCCTGTTCGGCCTCATCCTGATGCGCCGCCATGTCTTCGCGCAAAATCAGTGTGCGTTCGGCGATCTCTTCCAGTTGCCGCTGCTCTTCGTTGGCATGTTCTGCCAGCTCCTGCATCTCCTGTGCGATCTGCATGCGGCGTTCATGGCTGCGTTCATTGGCTTGCGTCAATTTGAGTATCTGCATTTGCAGCGCGTGCTGGCGCTGCTGCAATTCGCTGCCGGCCGATCGCGCTGGGCCAATGCGACTTTCGATGGATTGATAGGCTTCTTCCGCCCGCGCCACGAGTTGCTTGCCCTGCTCCAGCGACTCGCTTTGTTGCTGCGCTTCGAGTTGCAGACTTTCAATCTCGCGTTGCCGCGCCAGCACGCCGTGCAACTGGCTATCGGGGGCATGGAACAACACACTATGCGCGCCGATCAGATGGCCTTGCGCGGTAACCAGCCATGCGCCGGCCGGCAGATTCGCGCGCTGCGCCAAGGCTTGCGCCAAATCGTCCACCGCATAAACACCGGATAGCCAATCTTCCACTACCGGTGCGGCGTGTTGGTCCTCGCAGCGTACATAGTTCGCCAGCGGAGTCAGCCCCGCGTGCATTGGAACCGCGCTTGCGCGCGCACCGTTGGCGGCGAACACGGCCAATTTGGCCGGAGGCAGCTCGCCCCAATTCGTCGAATCTTCCAGGCGCGACAAGGACAACGCGTTCAAACGCTCGCGCAGCACCGCTTCCAGCGCGTCTTCCCAGCCCTGCTCAATACGCACCGCTTGCCACAGGCGCGGTGCATTATCCAGCTGGTGTTTGGCCAGCCAGCTCTTCAAATTTTTATCGTTATCGAGTTGCGACTGCAACTGTTTGAGTGCACTCAAGCGCGCTTCCACCTGGCTCAACTGCCGCTCCAGCTCTTGTGCCGCCACGCGCTTGCCGCGCCGTTCGCCATCCGCCAAAGGAAGTTGTTCCTGCAGTTGCGCCAGCATTTCCTGCTGCGCTTCGTGCGCCACCTGCATCTCGGCGACTTCCTGCTGCGCCTGTTCCAGCGCCTCATTGTTGGGCTGAGGCAGATTGTCCTGTTCTAGCTGCAGGCGCGATTTGCGCCCGCTTAACTGCTGCAGATTGCTCTGAATATGTCCACGCTGGGTTTCGGCCAGCTGCAATTGCTGCTGCGCCAAAAGTTGTTCGCGTTGCACAGCGTTGCTGCGCTCCTGTGCGGCACGCGCGGTGTCTTCCACACGCGGCAATTGTTGCGCCTCGTTCTCGGCATGGTTCTCGCTAATCTCGACGCGCACGGCGGCTTCCTGCTGTTGCTGTTGCCAATGCGCCAATAGCGACTGCAAGCCCTGCAGCTGTTGACGCTGTTGCTCGATTTGGCGCTCGCCGTTGACAATCTGCTGCGCCATACGGTTGCGCTGCTCGTTCAGGAAAGAGATTTGCTGCTCCAGCCGCGACACTTCCGCATTGGTGGTATACAGGTCGCCCTGCTTGGCATGCAGCGCATCCGCCAGGGCAAAATGAGCACTGCGTGTGCTTTCGAGCGTACTTTCCACCTCGCGCAACTTGGCGATTTCAGCTTCCAGCTCATTCTTGGTTTTTTCCACCTGCTGCGCCAAACGCACGCGCCTAGCCTCCGCGTCCTGCTTGTTCACCAGCCACAGCAGGTGTTGTGTCATTTCACGCTTGGCTTCCGACTCGCGATATTGCTTGGCAACTTCGGCCTGATCGCCCAGATGTACCAGTTGTTTATCGAGCTCTTGCAGGATGTCGCTGACGCGCAGCAGATTGTCGCGCGTGTCGCCCAGACGCAGCTCGGTTTCGCGGCGGCGGTCACGGTATTTGGACACACCCGCCGCTTCTTCCAGAAACACGCGCAACTCTTCCGGCTTGGCCTCGATGATGCGCGAAATCATGCCCTGTTCGATGATGGCGTAGGCGCGCGCGCCCAAACCCGTGCCGAGGAAAATATCGGTGATGTCCTTGCGCCGTACGTGCTGGTTATTGATGTGATAGCTGGATTCACCGTCGCGTTGTAGTACACGCTTGATGGAAATCTCGGCGTAGCTCGACCATTGTCCGGCCGCCTTGCCCAGCGAGTTATCAAATATCAGTTCAACGCTGGCGCGTGCCACCGGCTTGCGGTTGCCGGAACCGTTGAAAATCACATCCTGCATGGATTCGCCGCGCAAAGCCGAAGCGCGCGACTCGCCCAGCACCCAGCGCAAGGCATCGATTACATTCGATTTGCCGCAGCCGTTCGGCCCGACAACGCCCACGAGCTGCCCCGGCAGCGCAATGTGCGTGGGATCAACGAAGGATTTGAATCCGGCAAGCTTGATATGGGATAGACGCAATTTGATTAGAGCTAACGCAGGCTAACGATATAATGCGCGCCATTCTAACCCAAGCAGGGCTGCGCGACAAAATGAACACACAAGCCAATAAGACACTGGAAACCTTCCCCAATCCACAACCGGGGCGCGATTACCATATCCACATGGAGATACCCGAATTCACCTGTCTGTGCCCCAAGACCGGTCAACCCGATTTTGCCACGCTGATATTGGACTACATCGCCGAGGCTCAATGCGTTGAACTGAAGAGTCTCAAGCTTTATATGTGGTCATTCCGCGAAGAAGGGCACTTCCATGAAGATGTCAGCAACCGCATTCTGGATGACTTGGTCGCTGCCACCCAACCGCGCTTTATGCGGCTGACCGCCAAGTTCTATGTGCGCGGCGGCATCTTCACCAACGTGGTGACCGAATATCGCCAACCCGGCTGGCAGCCTGCGCCCTTTGTCGAGCTAAGTCAGTTCGCATCGCAATCGAACACCCGCGGCTAGCATTTTTCATTTGCGGCAAGTGCCTCGCCGAGCTTATTGAGTAACTCGACGAGCTGCATCGAATCGCACTCGCCCCTGAATAAACATCAAGAACAAGCCGTACTATCTGTTTGGCGTCACATCGTGGTAGAACTTGTGCGTGCCCTTGCCGCTTTGTTTTGCCAGATACATGGCATCATCGGCTTGTTTGATGAGGATTTCAGGATCTGATGAAGCATCGGGATAGATAGAGATACCAATACTGCCGCCAATCTGACAGTGCTGCCCTTTGATCTCGAACGGCTGCGTCAATGCGGCGATAATTTTTTGCGCGGTGAAGGCGGCGTTCGCCTCCGAAGCGATATCATTCAGCACAAAGATAAATTCGTCTCCACCCACTCGCGCCACCGTATCCGAACCCCGAATTGTCTCTTTCAGTCTTTTGGACACGCCTTGCAATAACAAATCCCCGGCTTCATGCCCCAGGGTATCGTTCACTTTTTTAAACCCGTCCAAATCCAGGAACAGTACAGCCACTTTGCAATCGTTACGTTTTGCCAATGACACCGAATGCTGCAAGCCATCCAGAAACAAAGCCCGGTTCGGCAAATCCGTCAGATAGTCGTAATGGGCCAGGTGGGCGATTTTCTGTTCTGCGCGCTTGCGCTCGGTAATATCCCGAACGATACCGACGAAATAACGCGCGCCCCCCAGCACCATTTCTGAAACCGAGAGCTCTAGTGGAAATTCCTCCAAATTCTTGCGCGTGGCGATGACTTCACGTCCGCATACACCGATGATTTTTGCCTCGCCTGTTTTCACATAATGGTGAAGATAAGCATCGTGGTTGCTACGCACCGGTTCGGGCATCAGCATCTTGAGGTTTTTACCCAAGACTTCGCCCTCGACATATCCGAAAATCTGTTCCGCAGCGGGATTGAATCCCAATATTTCGCCGCCCTCGTTGATTGTGATAATGCCGTCTATCGCGTTATGAATGATGGCCTGCAACTGGCTCTGGCTTTTTTCCAACTCCACTTTGGTTTGTTTTAGATTGGTCACCATCTGCCAGAACAGATTGACCTCGGGCCCGCTGGCGACACGCTTATGTTCACCAAAAACCTTCATCACTTCCAGAGCGATGGAATCGTCGTGCGACAGGTTGTAAACGATACAGTCGGGATAATCTTTGCACGCCTGCAAAGCTTCTTTGGAGTCGGTGAAGGTTTGAATTCCGTGGCTTTTTGCCAATTTAATCCCGGGCGCGGCAGGATTGGAATCGACGATGGCGATGACTTCGACCAGATTATCTTCCTGAAACATCTCCAGCAAAGCAGAGCCTCCGCGCCCGGCTCCCACGATTAAAACTGGATACCCCTGCGTCTTTTTGACTTTCCCTGCTTCCATAACTATCCCGTTGCGTAATTGGCCGGCATGATCACTTTGCCGTAAAGCTGAGCAAATACCTCAATAAGAACAGGGCTATTATTGCAGCTTATTAAAGAATTGAGGCAAATTTATTCTATAACTGTCATTTTTCCGGCTAAAACCGTACTTGCTATTGCGCGATAAATTCCAATACGTTCTGATCAGGGTCACGACAAAACACGGCTGCCCGTCCCGATTTGCTCCAACTATGCACGATTCTGGCTGCGCTCAAACGTTCGACCAGTTGCGCCATATCCGCGACTACAAACGCCACATGGCGCTCGCGCCCGAACGCGGTTGAATGCATACCCGCAGATGCAGACTCGGAATCGGGCAAGCACATCAGATGAATCTGCTGCATCGGGCCAATCTCATACCAAACGCCCTCGTATCCCAGTGCCGGACGCTTACCATCCACCTGCAAACCCAGCACTCCTTCATAAAATTTCCGCGCTTTAGTCAAATCGCAGGTGATAAAAGTAGCGTGATGAATCCCTGAAATCAGCATGCTTTGACGGGAGTCACTTTGCTCGCGGCCAATTTGGCGCGCCCCCGCGCCTCGTCAGTATCGCGGCCAGTCGCCAACGCCACCCCCATACGCCGCTTAGCGAACGATTCCGGTTTACCAAATAAGCGCACATCGGATTCCGGCACGCGCAGCGCTTCATCCACGCCACTAAAAGCAATGCCCCGTGCATCCACTTGTCCGTAAATCACCGCGCTGGCACCTGCTGCGCACAAGGTCGTATCCACAGGTAGACCGAGAATGGCACGGGCATGCAGCTCGAACTCGCTGAAACGTTGACTGCACATCGTCACCATACCAGTGTCGTGCGGGCGCGGGCTGACTTCCGAGAACCAGACCTGGTCGCCCTTGACGAATAGCTCTACACCGAACAGCCCCAAACCGCCGAGCTCGTCAGTCACTTTATTGGCGATGTCGCGCGAACGTTGTAGCGCCAACGGCGACATCGCCATCGGCTGCCAGCTTTCCACGTAATCCCCGTGCACTTGCACATGACCGATCGGCTCGCAGAAATGTGTCTCCGTCTCGCCGTCGGCTCCGAGGGCGCGCACCGTGAGTTGTGTGATCTCATAGTCGAAGGCGATGAAACCCTCGACAATCACCCTCCCCTGATCCACGCGCGAACCGCTGGCGGCGTACTCCCACGCGGCCTGCACTTCACCCGCGTTATCCACTTTCGACTGCCCTTTGCCGGAAGACGACATCACCGGCTTGATGATGCACGGGTAACCGATTGCATCGGTCGCGGCGCGAAGTTCCTCCAGACTGTCGGCAAACCGGTATGGCGAAGTCGGCAGCCACAGCGTCTCGGCAGCCAAGCGGCGAATACCTTCACGGTTCATGGTGAGCTGTGCCGCGCGCGCGGTGGGAATCACCCGCGCCAAGCCTTCTTTCTCAATCTGCACCAGCATATCGGTGGCGATGGCTTCGATTTCCGGCACGATGAGGTCGGGCTTTTCCTGTTCAATCAAAGCGCGCAAGGCGGTTCCGTCCGCCATGTTAATGACATGGGAACGATGCGCCACCTGATGACCTGGCGCATCGGGATATCGGTCCACCGCGATGGTTTCCACGCCGAGACGTTGCAGCGCGATGATGACTTCTTTGCCAAGCTCGCCGCTACCGAGCAGCATCACTTTGGTGGCGGAAGGACTGAGAGGTGTACCGAGGATAATCTGCATGATTTTGGATTGTTGACATTGATTACGAGTGCGCTGAATTATACACAGCAGGTAGCCTCCAGCAGGAGTAGCATGGCTGTTCCGAGTCAAACACAAGGAGCGAGATCATGACGAATATCGTGCAATTGTTAGGCAGCGAAGCGGAACATCTCATGCAACACCATTGCACGGCCATCCCCAAAGAGTTACTGCATCTGCCAGGCCCGGACTATGTAGACCGTGTAATCTCCATCAAAGACAGACGCACCGGCGTGCTGCGCAGCATGCAAACTTTGTACGGGCATGGCCGTCTTGCAAACACAGGCTATCTCTCGATACTGCCGGTGGACCAGGGCGTGGAACATTCCGGCGGCGCATCGTTCGCTCCCAATCCGATTTATTTCGACCCGGAAAATATCGTCAAACTCGCCATCGAAGGCGGCTGCAACGGCGTAGCCTCCACGCTTGGCGTGCTCGCTTCGGTCGCACGCCGTTACGCGCACAAAATTCCGTTTATCGTAAAGATAAACCACAACGAGCTGCTCACTTATCCCAACATTTTCGACCAAACCATATTTGCCAGCGTAGACCAGGCTTTTGACATGGGCGCGGTAGCGGTAGGAGCCACCGTGTTCTACGGTTCTGAACACGCGCGTCGCCAGATACAGGAGGTCTCCGAAGCCTTCCAGCACGCGCATGAACTCGGCATGGCAACCGTGCTATGGGCCTACCTGCGCAATCCGGCATTCAAGACCGCCGACAAGGATTACCACGTTTCCGCCGACCTCACCGGACAAGCAAACCATCTCGCCGCCACTATCAATGCCGATATCGTCAAACAGAAAATGGCCGAGAACAACGGCGGTTACAACGCCATAAAATTCGGCAAGACCCATCCCAAGGTATACAGCGAGCTGACTAGCGAACACCCCATCGACCTCGTGCGCTATCAAGTGGCCAACTGCTACATGGGGCGCACCGGTTTAATCAACTCCGGCGGCGAATCCGGCAAAGACGATATGCAGCAAGCCGTACGCACCGCGGTTATCAACAAACGCGCCGGAGGCATGGGGCTGATTCTCGGGCGCAAAGCGTTCCAGAAACCGATGCAGGATGGCATCACCTTACTCAATGCGGTGCAGGACACCTATCTGGCGCAAGAGGTGAGTGTGGCATAGCGCGATAGATGTGCGCAGCCATCCCCAAGACCGTTATGATAGCGGCCTCAACGGCGACACCGCGCCATGGAAACACGACAATTGAAAAATAAAAGAATCCGCAACAGCCTGCGCCAACAGCTCAAGCAGATGCTGGGATGGACACCGGAATTCCAAAACAACATCGATGCCGGCAAACCTTTCATCAAAGAAAGTCATGGCATTCTCGCGCTGCATTTCGACGGCATGTCGATACAAAGCGAGATGAGCATCGAGCAACCGGATAAATTGGTTTTGAGCTACACCAGAACGATGATGAGCTTTTTGTTGTTTGAACCGGAACCCAAAAGTATCGCGATGATAGGTTTGGGCGGCGGTTCACTGGCAAAATACTGCTACCGACATCTCCCCCAAACCAAGATTACCGTAGCCGAAATAAACCCGGATGTGATTGCCTTGCGTAATGAATTTGCGATACCTGCGGATGATGCGCGCTTCAGGATTCTTGCGAACGACGGTGCGGCATTCGTGTCTGCCACAGATGATGAATTCGAGGTGTTAATGGTGGATGGTTTCGACACCAGCGGACTGCCCACCCCGTTATCCAGTCAGGAATTTTATGATGCCTGTTTTGCCGCCTTGCCTGAGCACGGCATTCTGGTGGTCAATCTATGGGGAAGTCATACGCATTATCACGAATGCACGGAGCGCATACGCAACAGCTTTTCCGGTAATCTGCTCGTCGTCAGTGCGGATGAAGATCCCAACAAAATCGTTTTCGCCGTAAAAGCGGCACACCGTATGCCGTCACCCGACATGCTGCGTCTACATGCCGATACATTGAGCCGCAACCACCCCCTAGACTTCCATGCCAAGGCCAAAAAATTACTCGCCGCTTTGCCTGTACGTGCCGAGGCAGCTCCTGTCTGATTAAACAAATCCATGAACAAAGTCGACCTGCTGCGCAAAAATATCCCCAGCTTCGCATGCAAGCCTGGCTGCCACGACTGCTGCGGACCGGTGACCACCTCCAGCGAAGAGATGGCGCGCCTTCCCATCAAAAGCGCCCTGGAGCACGAAATTGCACTGGCTCATCTGAACTGCCCTCATCTGGGGAAAAATGGCTGCGAAGTCTATAACGAGCGCCCCTTGATCTGCCGCCTGTTCGGAACGACTCCGCAGCTGCCTTGCCCGAACGGCAACCGTCCTGATGTGATGATAGATCCCGAGTTGGAGCGGCAGATCCAGCGATTCTTTAGCGATACACGCCAAGTGCTGGTTTGAAGTCTCCAAAATCCGCAGAGTACGGGCAAACCCCCGTGCTTATTTATCCGTATGCAATTTTCCAGACAACAAGCTAGCCGAGACGATCAGTGCCGCCCCCACCCATTCTCGAAGCCCCAAGGCTTCATCAACCAGCACATAGGAAGATGCTGCGGCAATCACCAGTTCAAACAGAAATAGCACCATCGCACGGTTGGCGGAAAGATGGGTTACACCGTATTGCACGGCGAAGCTAGTCGCCCCCAGCGTGATGCCCATCACACCCAGCAGCAGCCAGGTTCGCGTATCGATTGCCAGCAAATGAGCAGAAAATCCCCCCTGCCACAGCAAAAATGGCAGTGTCAGTGCAACCGCGCCCAGCCACAGACTGAACGATTTGGCTTCCACGCTTAAATGGTTGGCACGACGCGAAATGACATTCGCAAACGCGAAACTGATTCCGGCCGACAAGCCAATCCATTCCGACAGATTTTGTGGCCAAGGTAATCCCAATGCGGGATCCCATAACATGACAAGCGCACCGCCCAGCGACAAAGCGATCACCAGATAACCGTAACGATTGAGCCGCTCCGCCAGCAACCAGTGCGAAAACAAGATCGTCCACAGCGGTGCGAGATAAAACAGCAACAACACACGCATCACTTCGCCGTGCAGCATTGCCAGTACATAACCGAAATTGGCCCAGCCCGAACTCAGAACCAGCAAGTAGCCCCAGCGTCCCAAGTTCGGGACTTCGCGCCACATGCGCGGAAAGAGGAGCAGGCCGCACAACATCGCCAGAAAATAGGTGATAAATGTCGCCAGCGCGCCGGATACACCGATGTCCTGCAACACGCGGTAGGGATACCAGATCAAGCCCCACACCAAAGCACCGCTCAGCACACCGGCAACCGGCATCACATTTTGTTTTGTTGGCACTCGCCCGACCTTTATAATGCGCGCTGATTTTCAGCACGTTGTGAAACCTCAATGAATCCAGATCTGAACCAGCTACAACCTTACCCGTTCCAGAAACTCGCCAAACTGTTTGGCGAAGTCACGCCCAATGTCGCGTACAAACCGATCAGCCTGCACATCGGCGAACCCAAGCACGCCACGCCGCAATTCATCAGGGATGCGCTGGTTGCCGGACTCGACGGACTGGCGAATTATCCCACAACCATCGGCAGCGACGCGCTGCGCAGTGCCATCGCCAACTGGCTGGCGCGCCGTTACGCCATCCCGGCACCGGATGCAAAGACGCAAATCCTGCCGGTGAATGGCAGCCGCGAGGCCTTGTTCGCCTTCGCACAAGCCGTGATCGACCGCAGCCGCCCTCACCCCACCCCTGATGGAACTACTATCCATTCGACTAAGCCCGCAAGCGGGCAAGTCGCTGGTTATCTCCCAGAGGGAGAGGGAGTCTCTCCGGCGGTGGTCTGCCCCAACCCGTTCTATCAAATCTACGAAGGTGCAGCTTTTCTTGCGGGTGCCGCGCCCTACTTCCTCAATACCTTGCCGGAAGACAACTATGCGCTGAACTTCGCGCAATTGCCGGAAGCGGTCTGGCAGCGCACTCAACTCATCTTCGTCTGCTCTCCGGGCAACCCCAATGGCCGCGTGATGCCGCTGGCGGAATGGAAGACACTGTTTGAAATGAGCGACCGTTACGGTTTCGTGATCGCTTCGGACGAGTGTTATTCCGAAATCTATTTCGGCGAGGACAAACCGCTGGGCGCGCTGCAAGCCGCACAGCAACTGGGGCGCGGCGACTACAAAAATCTGGTGGTGTTCTCCAGCCTGTCCAAGCGCTCCAACGTACCGGGCTTGCGTTCCGGTTTTGTCGCGGGCGATGCCAAGATACTGGAGAAATTCGCGCTGTACCGCACCTACCACGGCTGCGCCATGAACCCCGCAATTCAGGCCGCGACTATCGCCGCCTGGAACGATGAGGCACATGTCGCCGAGAACCGCCGCCTGTACGCGGAGAAGTTCGAAAAAACCATCGCCATCCTTACTCCCGTCTTGCCCGTCAGCAAACCCGATGCAAGCTTTTACCTGTGGATTAGAACCCCCATCGCCGACACGGCCTTCGCGCAACAGCTCTACCGCGACTATAATGTCAGTGTTTTACCCGGCAGCTTCCTTGGCCGCGAAGCACGCGGGGTCAATCCCGGAGCGAACTTCATCCGTCTGGCGCTGGTCGCCAATCTGGACGAGACCTTGGAAGCCGCACGACGCATCACCGCATTCACATCAAAACTAAACTAGGAAATCACCATGCCGCAATTGCAAGCCATCATCGAAGAAGCCTTTGAACGCCGCGCCGACATCACGCCACGCAATGTGGATGCGCAACTCAAAGAAGCAATCAACACCGTTATTGAATATCTGGATCAGGGCAAGCTGCGCGTGGCCGAGAAGATCAACGGCGTATGGGTGACTCACCAATGGCTCAAAAAGGCCGTGCTGCTTTCTTTCCGCATCGAAGACAACGGCTTCATCAAGGGCGGCTTTACCAACTACTTCGACAAAGTGCCTTCAAAATTTGCCGACTACAACTCCAAAGAATTCCGCGAAGGCGGCTTCCGCGTGGTGCCTCCCGCTGCCGCGCGCCGTGGCGTTTACATCGCCAAGAACGTGGTGCTGATGCCCTCTTACTGCAACATCGGCTCTTATGTGGATGAAGGCACGATGGTGGATACCTGGGCGACTGTCGGCTCCTGCGCACAGATCGGCAAGAATGTTCACCTCTC
>JAGVIV010000055.1 GCA_020055845.1 Betaproteobacteria bacterium | reverse complement strand
GTTCGCCGTCGCTTTCAGGTTTAAGGGGTAAGAAGATATGGCACGTTCAGTTAAAAAAGGCCCATTCGTAGACTTGCATTTGGTGAAGAAGGTAGAGGCGGTTCGCGCTACCAGCGACAAGCGTCCGGTAAAGACCTGGTCGCGTCGTTCCACCGTATTGCCTGAATTCGTGGGGCTGACAATCGCAGTGCACAACGGTAAGCAGCATATCCCGGTGTACATTTCTGAAAACATGGTCGGACACAAGCTTGGAGAATTTTCCTTGACCCGCACCTTTAAGGGACACGCTGCTGATAAAAAAGCAGCGGCCAAGAAATAAGGAGGCATGATGAGCACAACTGCAGTAATTAAAGGTGTTCGCCTGTCGGCCCAAAAAGGTCGTCTGGTCGCCGATCAGATTCGCGGCTTGCCCGTTGACAGAGCGCTACAAATTTTGATGTTCAGCCCCAAAAAGGGCGCCGGCATCATCAAGAAGGCTTTGGATTCCGCAATTGCCAATGCCGAGCATAACGACGGTGCTGATATCGATGAATTGAAGGTGACAACCATCTATATCGATAAAGCAACTTCTTTGAAGCGCATGATTGCCCGCGCCAAAGGCCGCGGCAACAGCATTGAAAAGCAGACCTGTCACATAACGATCACGGTTGGGAGCTGAGCATGGGACAGAAAATTCATCCAATCGGTTTCCGGTTGAGCGTACAAAAGAACTGGTCATCAAAGTGGTACTCGAACAGCAAGCATTTCTCCGAGTTGCTGCTCAAGGACATCGAGGTTCGTGACTATTTGAAGAAGAAACTGGCGGGCGCAGGCGTCTCCAAGATCATCATTGAGCGTCCGGCCAAGAATGCCAAGATCACCATTTATACCGCACGTCCTGGTGTGGTCATCGGCAAAAAAGGCGAAGACATCGAATCTTTGCGCAACGAGCTGAAGAAACGCATGGGCTTGCCTGATGTGGGTCTGAATATCGAAGAAGTGCGCAAGCCAGAAATCGATGCGCAGCTCATCGCTGATTCGATTACACAGCAACTGGAAAAGCGCATCATGTTCCGCCGCGCAATGAAGCGCGCGATGCAAAACGCGATGCGTCTCGGTGCTCAGGGTATCAAGATCATGAGTTCCGGTCGTTTGAACGGTATCGAGATTGCGCGTACCGAATGGTATCGCGAAGGCCGTGTGCCATTGCATACCCTACGCGCCGATATCGATTACGGTACTTCCGAAGCGCTGACCACCTACGGTTTGATTGGTGTGAAGGTTTGGGTCTACAAGGGTGAGCAAACCGGTCAGCAAGATGTCGCTGCACCTGTTGCCGCTGAACCGGAAAAGAAAGTAAGAAAGTCGGGGGCAAAACATGCTACAGCCAGCTAGAAGAAAATACCGCAAAGAGCAAAAGGGCCGTAATACCGGCATCGCCACTCGCGGTAACAAAGTCAGTTTCGGTGAATTTGGTCTCAAGGCGGTTGCTCGCGGACGTTTGACTGCGCGTCAAATCGAAGCGGCGCGTCGCGCAATGACCCGTCACATTAAGCGCGGTGGACGTATCTGGATTCGTATTTTCCCAGATAAGCCAATTTCGCAAAAGCCTGCCGAAGTCCGTATGGGTAACGGTAAGGGTAATCCTGAGTACTACGTTGCCGAGATTCAGCCAGGTAAAATGTTGTACGAGATGGACGGTGTTGATGAGACTTTGGCGCGCGAGGCATTCAAGTTGGCTTCCGCCAAGTTGCCTCTTGCCACAACTTTCGTTGTTAGACAGGTAGGGACATGATTATGAAGGCGAGTGAACTGAAAGCTAAATCTGCGGCAGACTTGCAACAAGAACTGTTGTCGCTGAACAAGGCGCAATTCGGCCTGCGTATGCAGGTGGCTACCCAGCAATTGAGCAATACAAGTCAATTGCGCAAGGTGCGTCGTGATATTGCGCGCGTAAAAACGATAATGACTGAAAAAGGTGCGCAGCAATGAGTGCAACGAATCTGAAGCGTACGCTGACCGGCACCATCGTCAGCGACAAGATGGAAAAGACGGTTACGGTGTTGATCGAGCGCAAGGTGAAGCATCCTGTGCTGGGTAAGATTATCCGTGTATCCAAGAAGTACCACGCGCACAATGAGAACAACGAGTTCCATGAAGGCGATGTGGTCACTATCGAAGAGTGCCGTCCATTGTCTAAAACCAAGAGTTGGCGTGTTTCCAAGCTGGTCGAAAAGGCACAAACGGTCTAATTGCAAAATAAATGCAATTAGTGCTTGTGCTTTTCGGCAAGTTTAAATAGAATGCGCGGCTTCGTTTCACCGTCGCTTGCGACGGCCTAACCCGAACGGGTTCCAAGACTAGCCGCCGTTAGCGGTCAAAGTTGGAGATTTTAAAATGATACAAATGCAGTCTGTTTTGAATGTGGCCGACAATACCGGCGCACGCTCTGTCATGTGCATCAAGGTGCTGGGCGGATCTAAGCGTCGTTATGCAGCTATCGGTGATGTGATCAAGGTCAGTATCCGTGATGCGGCTCCTCGTGCCCGTGTAAAAAAGGGTGAGGTGTACAGCGCCGTGGTTGTTCGTACAGCCAAGGGTGTGCGTCGCGCGGATGGCTCGCTGATCAAGTTTGATGGCAACGCCGCAGTGTTGTTGAACAACAAGCTGGAGCCAATCGGTACACGTATTTTTGGCCCGGTTACTCGTGAATTGCGCAATGAGCGTTTCATGAAAATCGTGTCGCTGGCCCCAGAAGTGCTGTAACGCAAGCAAGGATAAATCATGCGCAAGATCAAGAAAAACGACGAGGTGATCGTCATTGCCGGTAAAGACAAGGGTAATCGTGGCAACGTGCTGAACGTGCTTGATGACCTGGTTCTGGTGAGTGGCATCAATAAAGTCAAGAAGCATCAAAAGCCCAATCCTGTTAAGGGTGTGGCTGGCGGTATCGTGGAAATGGAAAAGCCTGTTCATATTTCCAACGTTGCTATTTACAACGCGGCCAGCAAAAAAGCCGATCGCGTTGGTGTTAAGTTGCTGGAAGACGGCCGCAAGGTTCGTGTATTCAAGTCCAGCGGCGAAGTGATTGCCTAAGGGGTAAGAAGAGCATGGCTCGTTTATACGATTACTACAAGACTTCGGTGGCTCAAGAGCTAATGAAGCAATTTGGCTACAAGTCTGTTATGGAAGTGCCGCGCATCGAAAAGATCACCCTGAACATGGGTGTGGGTGAAGCGGTTGCGGACAAGAAGGTTATGGATCACGCGGTTGCGGACATGCAGAAGATTGCCGGTCAGAAGCCTGTGGTTACCAAGTCCAAGAAGTCCATCGCCGGCTTCAAGATTCGCCAGGATTATCCTGTTGGTTGCAAGGTCACGCTGCGCCGCGAGCGTATGTATGAGTTCCTTGATCGTCTGGTGACGGTTGCGATTCCTCGTATCCGCGACTTCCGTGGTATCTCCGGCAAATCTTTTGATGGCCGTGGCAACTACAACATGGGTGTCAAAGAGCAGATCATTTTCCCCGAAATCGAATACGACAAGATTGATGCGTTGCGTGGTATGAACATTACGATCACGACGACTGCTAAAACCGACGAAGAAGCGAAGGCACTTTTGTTGGCGTTCAAGTTCCCATTGAAGGGTTGAGGGTGATATGGCTAAGTTATCTATAATTAATCGTGAACAGAAACGCCGTGACACAGTGAAGAAATTCGCTGCTAAGCGTGCGCAACTGGTTGCAGTCGCCACTAACATGGCGCTGAGTGAAGATGAGCGTTTTGCTGCCCGTCAAAAAATACAGGCGCTGCCGCGTGATTCCAGCCCTGTGCGTTTGCGTAATCGCTGTGCGCTGACTGGACGTCCTCGTGGCGTGTTCAGCAAGTTTGGTTTGGGTCGTACGAAATTGCGCGAATACGCAATGCGTGGCGAGATCCCAGGTGTAGTCAAGGCAAGCTGGTAAGGGTGAATTTATGAGTATGAGTGATCCGATCTCCGACATGCTGACGCGTATTCGTAATGCGCAGATGGCGGAAAAATTAACGGTGGCAATGCCTTCTTCTAAGCTCAAAGCGGCTATCGCTAAGGTGCTTCAGGACGAGGGTTATGTGGACGGCTTCAAGGTCGTTGACAACGAAGGTAAGCCTACTTTGGAAATCGGTTTGAAATACTATGCCGATCGTCCTGTTATCGAAAAGATACAGCGCGTCAGTCGTCCCGGTCTGCGTGTATACAAGGGTAGCGAAGATATTCCCAAGGTCATGAACGGACTGGGTATCGCTATCGTGTCTACTTCAAAAGGTCTGATGACGGATCACAAAGCTCGTGCCAATGGCATTGGTGGCGAAGTTCTGTGCATCGTCGCGTAACGGAGGAAACATGTCTAGAGTAGCTAAAAATCCTATCGTTGTGCCGGCCGGTGTTGAAGTGACTCTGGTTGCGGGCAAGATTTCCGTGAAGGGCCCCAAGGGTTCCTTGACTCAGTTGTTGAATGCCGATGTTGTGGTTGAGCGTCAGGGCGACACCCTGCTGTGCAAAGCGACCAGCGACTCGCAGCAGTCGAATGCCCTGTCCGGTACTGTTCGCGCACTCGTTGCTAATATGATTGTGGGCGTGAACCAGGGATTCGAGCGCAAGCTGACCCTGGTCGGCGTGGGTTATCGTGCTCAAGCAGCGGGAGATGCGTTGAACCTGAGTCTTGGCTTCTCGCATCCTGTAGTGCACAAGATGCCTGCGGGCGTAAAAGTTGCGACACCGACACAGACAGAAATCGTCTTGACCGGTTCAGATAAACAGCAGGTCGGGCAGGTTGCCGCTGAGATCCGCGCGTACCGTTCACCGGAGCCTTACAAGGGCAAGGGTGTGCGTTATGTGGATGAAGTGGTAATCCTGAAAGAAACCAAGAAGAAATAATCGAGGCTGATATGTCGAACAAGAATGAAGCGCGTCAGCGCAGAGCACGCAAAACCCGTGCAAAAATTGCTGATCAAAAATCTGTACGTTTGGCGATCCACCGTACCAACCAGCACATCTATGCGCAAGTGATTTCCGCTTGCGGCAGCAAAGTGTTGGCAAGTGCATCCACTATCGAAACCGACGTGCGTAAAGAAGTCGGCAACGGTGGTAACGTGGCGGCGGCAGCGCTGGTTGGCAAGCGTATCGCTGAGAAGGCTAAAACTGCCGGTGTCTCGTCGGTCGCCTTTGATCGTTCCGGTAACAAATACCATGGTCGCATCAAAGCGCTGGCAGATGCCGCGCGCGAACATGGTCTTCAGTTCTAATTAGAGGTAAATCATGGCTAAAGCTCAAGGTAAGGGTCAGCAGCAACAAGAAGAACGTGGTGACGGCCTCATCGAGAAGATGATTGCAGTGAACCGTGTGACCAAGGTGGTTAAGGGTGGTCGCATCATGGGTTTCGCAGCGCTGACAGTGGTGGGTGATGGCGATGGCAGCATCGGCATGGGCAAGGGTAAGTCCAAGGAAGTGCCGGTCGCCGTGCAAAAAGCGATGGAAGAGTCACGCCGCAAACTGGCCAAGGTTAATCTGAAGAACGGCACGCTGCATCACGCCGTAATGGGGCGCCACGGCGCTGCCAAGGTTTACATGCAACCAGCTTCCGAAGGTACAGGTATTATCGCCGGCGGCGCTATGCGTGCGGTATTCGAAGCGGTCGGCGTGCGTAACGTTCTGGCCAAATGTATCGGCTCTAGCAACCCATACAACGTTGTGCGTGCAACGATTAATGGTTTGAAAGAGATGAACTCTCCAGCCGAAATCGCTGCAAAGCGCGGCAAGAGCGTAGAAGAAATTCAGGGGTAATCATGGCACAAGCTAAGAAATTAAAAGTGACGCTGGTGAAGAGCGTGATCGGTACGAAAGAATCGCACCGCGCATGTGTTCGCGGCTTGGGTCTGCGTCGTCTCAACCACACAGTTGAAGTGGAAGATACACCGGCAGTACGCGGCATGATCAACAAAGTGTATTACTTGGTTAAGTGGGAGGCGTAAGTGCAACTCAATCAAATTAAGCCTGGTTCAGGCTCTAAGCACGCTAAGCGTCGAGTAGGTCGCGGTATCGGTTCCGGTCTGGGTAAGACAGCGGGACGCGGTCACAAAGGTCAAAAATCTCGTTCCGGCGGTTTTCATAAAGTGGGTTTCGAAGGCGGTCAGATGCCTTTGCAACGTCGTTTGCCTAAGCGCGGCTTTGTCTCGCTGACTCGCAACGATACAGCGCAAGTGCGTTTGTCCGATCTGCAAAACTTGCCTGTCGACACAATCGACTTGCTGGCGCTGAAGCAAGCTGGTGTGGTTCCCGCGATTGCGCTGGGTGCCAAAGTTATCCTGGCTGGTGAGATCACTCGCGCTGTCAAGCTGCAAGGTTTGCTGTTGACCAAGGGTGCGCGTGCTGCAGTTGAAGCTGCTGGCGGAAGCATCGCTGAGTAAGGGTAGCCTGTGAACGCTGTGGTCAAAGGTGCAAAAGCTAACAAATACGGCGATCTCGGTCAGCGCCTGTGGTTCCTGCTTGCCGCACTCGTCGTGTACCGTATCGGTGCGCATATCCCGGTGCCGGGAATAGATCCAACCGTATTGGCGGATCTGTTCAAGTCGCAAAAGGGCGGCATTCTGGGCATGTTCAACATGTTCTCGGGTGGTGCTCTGTCGCGCTTTACCATATTTGCGCTGGGTATCATGCCTTACATTTCGGCATCGATCATTATGCAGCTGGCGGCGATTGCCGTGCCGCATCTTGAGCAGCTGAAAAAAGAGGGCGAGGCCGGACGACGCAAGATCACGCAGTACACGCGTTACGGCACTTTGCTGCTGGCGATATTCCAGGCTTTCGGTATATCGGTCGCATTGCAGTCTCAGGCGGGTCTGGTTTTGCACCCCGGTGCAATGTTCCAGTTCACTACGCTGGTGACACTGGTGACCGGAACGATGTTCCTGATGTGGTTGGGTGAGCAGATCACCGAGCGCGGTTTGGGTAACGGTATTTCGCTGATCATCTTCGCGGGTATCGCGGCAGGTTTGCCCACCGCGATTGGCAACACCTTGGAAATGGCGCGTACCGGAGCATTCTCTATACCGCTGGTGCTGTTCCTGCTGATAGGCGCGTTTGCCATCACTGCGCTGGTAGTTTTTGTGGAGCGCGGACAGCGCAAGATTTTGGTGAATTATGCCAAGCGTCAAGTGGGTAACAAGGTATATGGCGGGCAGAGTTCCCATCTGCCTTTGAAGCTGAATATGGCGGGTGTGATTCCCCCCATCTTCGCTTCCAGTATCATTTTGTTTCCGGCCACGTTGGCGGGATGGTTCGGTGCAGGATCGGGTATGAACTGGCTGAAGGATGTGAGCGAGAAGCTCTCTCCCGGACAGCCGATTTATGTCCTGTTCTACGCGGCAGCGATTGTGTTTTTCTGTTTCTTCTATACGGCGCTGGTATTCAGCCCCAAAGAAACAGCGGACAACCTGAAAAAGAGCGGCGCGTTTTTGCCCGGTATTCGTCCCGGTGAGCAGACCGCGCGCTACATTGAAAAGATCATGCTGCGTCTCACATTGGTTGGCGCGGTGTACATCACTTTAGTTTGTTTGTTGCCTGAGTTTTTGGTGGTGAAGTGGAATGTGCCGTTTTACTTCGGTGGTACCTCGCTGCTGATTCTGGTGGTGGTAACCATGGACTTTATGGCGCAGGTGCAGTCTTACATGATGACGCATCAGTACGACAACCTGCTGAAGAAGGCCAACTTTAAGGGCGGCTCGGTGCGCTGATGGCTAAGGAAGATGTCATTCAGATGCAGGGTGAAATACTTGAAGCCCTGCCCAATGCAACTTTTAAAGTGAAATTGGAAAACGGTTTTGAGGTGTTGGGACATATTTCGGGCAAGATGCGCATGCACTATATTCGCATCCTCCCGGGCGACAAAGTAACAGTGGATGTATCGCCGTATGATTTGAGTCGGGCGCGTATCGTGTTCCGTGCCAAATAAAGTTGTTAAGTAAGGTTTTAGGAGAACGCAATGAAAGTTCAAGCATCAGTAAAGAAAGTTTGCCGTAACTGCAAGATCATACGGCGCAATCGAGTGGTTCGTGTGATCTGCAGCAGTGATCCACGCCATAAACAACGCCAGGGCTGATTGAATTTAATCGCTGCTGGATGGTATAATCTTAGACTTTTTGAACGATAGGGTAGCTGCATGGCTCGTATTGCAGGTGTAAACATTCCAAATCATCAACATGCCGTAATCGCGCTTACAGCGATTTATGGTATTGGGCGCACACGTGCGCGCGACATCTGCGTTGCCGCAGGCGTCGTCACTTCCACTAAAATGAAAGATGTCAACGACACTGACATGGAGAAGCTGCGCGACGAAGTCGCCAAGTTCACGGTGGAAGGTGATTTGCGTCGTGAAATCTCCATGAACATCAAGCGATTGATGGACCTGGGTTGTTATCGCGGATTGCGTCATCGTCGCGGCTTGCCGTGCCGTGGCCAGCGTACCCGCACGAATGCACGTACCCGTAAAGGTCCGCGCAAGTCTATCGCCGGTGCGAAGAAGTAATTTAATAGAGGATTTGAGACATGGCTAAGCCCAGCACGCGAGTGCGCAAGAAAGTCAAAAAGAATGTTGCCGAGGGTATCGCCCACGTGCACGCGTCTTTTAACAACACGATTGTGACGATCACCGACCGCCAGGGTAATGCGCTGGCATGGTCTACCAGTGGTGGTAACGGTTTCAAAGGCTCGCGTAAAAGTACGCCCTTTGCTGCCCAGATCGCTGCCGAGCAGGCCGGTAAAGCCGCTGTTGAATGCGGCGTGAAGAATCTGGAAGTACGCATCAAAGGTCCCGGTCCAGGTCGCGAATCTGCCGTGCGTGCCTTGAATGCTGCGGGTTTTAAAATCACTAGCGTTTCAGACATCACGCCAGTGCCGCATAACGGTTGCCGTCCGCCGAAAAAGCGTCGTATCTAATTGTTGGGAGTATAGATCTTGGCTAGAAATCTTGATGCAAAGTGCCGTAAGTGCCGTCGCGAAGGCGAGAAACTGTTCCTCAAAGCTGAAAAATGCTTTACCGACAAATGCGCGGTTGAGCGTCGTGCCTATCCGCCCGGTCAGCACGGTCAGAAAAAGAACCAACGCCAGTCCGAATACGGCGGCCAGTTGCGCGAAAAACAAAAGCTGCGTCGTATCTACGGCGTACTGGAAGGCCAGTTCCGTTTGACATACAAACGTGCTGAAGCATCCCGCGGCATCACCGGCGAAAGCCTGTTGCAGATTCTGGAATCGCGTTTGGACAACGTTTCCTACCGTATGGGTTTCGGCGC
>JAGVIV010000184.1 GCA_020055845.1 Betaproteobacteria bacterium | reverse complement strand
TGGAAAAGTCACTTCCGATGCGCGCATTACTGCATCTATGTCAACGATCAATGCCGCATTGAAAGCCGGTGCGCGCGTGATGGTAACTTCCCATTTGGGACGTCCTGAAGAGGGCGTGTATTCCGAAGAAAACTCGCTTAAGCCGGTAGCTGATGTGCTTTCCCAAAAATTGGGTAAACCCGTGCGTCTGATCAAAAATTGGGTGGATGGCGGTTTTGAAGTTGCCGAGGGCGAATTGGTACTGCTGGAAAATTGCCGTTTCAACAAAGGCGAGAAGAAGAGTCTCGACGAAACATCAAAGAAATATGCCGCCCTGTGCGATGTATTCGTGATGGATGCATTCGGAACGGCACACCGCGCCGAGGCATCGACTCACGGCGTGGCGAAATATGCGCCTGTCGCAGCGGCCGGTATTTTGCTGACGCAAGAGCTGGAAGCTCTGACCAAAGCATTGCTCAACCCGGCACGTCCGATGGTGGCTATCGTGGGCGGTTCCAAGGTTTCCACCAAGCTCACCGTGCTGGAATCGCTGTCGGAAAAATGCGAACAACTCGTGGTTGGCGGCGGTATCGCCAATACCTTCCTCAAGGCTGTCGGCAAGAACGTGGGCAAATCGCTGTGTGAAGATGATCTGGTTCCAACAGCACAGGCATTGATGAAGAAGATGACCGCACGCGGTGCGACTATCCCCATTGCAACAGATGTGGTGGTAGGCAAGAAATTCGATGCCAATGAGCCTGCCGTGTTGAAAAATGCGGGAGACGTGGCTGACGACGACATGATCTTTGACATCGGTCCGAAGTCTGCACAAGAACTCGCCGACATCATCATGAAGGCAGGTACTGTCGTGTGGAACGGCCCTGTTGGCGTGTTTGAATTCGACCAGTTTGGCGAAGGTACCAAAACGATTGCAATGGCGATTGCCAATACCAAAGCATTCACACTGGCGGGCGGCGGTGACACCATCGCAGCTATTCAGAAATACGATATTTTCGACAAAGTGTCCTATATCTCCACCGCTGGCGGTGCGTTCCTTGAATTCCTCGAAGGCAAAACTTTGCCTGCGGTGGAAATTCTGGAACAACGCGCAGCAAAACAATAATAACCATTAGGAAATCATGCTGCGTAGAACAAAAATTGTAGCAACCTTGGGGCCGGCCACCAACGATATGAAATCGTTGGAGGCGATTATTCGTGCCGGAGTGGATGTAGTGCGTATGAATTTCTCACACGGCTCGGCTGAAGACCACGTAAAGCGAGCCGAGATTGTGCGCGCAGCAGCAACGGCGGCAGGACGCACGGTGGGTATTCTGGCCGATTTGCAAGGCCCCAAGATTCGTGTGCGCAAGTTTGAAAACGACAAGATCATTTTGAATCCGGGCGATAAGTTCATCCTGGATGCAGAGTGGAGCGCATTGGGTAACCAGGAGCGCGTCGGACTGGATTACAAGGAATTGCCCAATGATGTCGTCAAAGGCGACGTGCTGTTGTTGAACGACGGCATGTTGGAATTCGATGTCGTTGAAGTCAAAGGCACTCAGGTTATTTGTAAAGTCGTGCGCGGCGGTGTGTTGTCCAACAACAAGGGCATCAATCGCAAAGGCGGCGGTTTGACAGCACCTGCCTTGACGGAAAAAGACAAAGAAGACATCAAAACGGCAGCGTTGATCCATGCCGATTATTTGGCGGTTTCTTTCCCGCGTTCAGCTGACGATATGAAGCTGGCACGCGAACTGATGCATGCGGCGGGCGGCAAGAGTTTGCTGATGGCAAAGATCGAACGTGCAGAAGCGATTCCAGTACTGGCCGAGATTATTGCCGCGTCGGATGCCATCATGGTGGCGCGCGGCGATTTGTCGGTGGAAGTCGGCGATGCTGCCGTACCGGGATTGCAAAAACGCATGATCAAGATGGCGCGTGCGCACAACAAGCTGGTGATCACCGCCACGCAAATGATGGAATCGATGATCACTAATCCAATTCCGACAAGAGCGGAAGTGTCTGACGTAGCCAATGCTGTATTGGATGGTACGGACGCGGTGATGTTGTCGGCAGAAACAGCCGTCGGTGATTACCCGGTAGAAACTATCGAAGCGATGGTGCGCATCTGTACGCAAGCCGAGAAAGAATTGGAAGGTAGCGCGACAGATCATCGCTTAGAGCACAGCAAGTTCACCCGCATCGACCAATCCATCGCCATGTCGGCTTTGTACGCAGCCTCGCATTTCAAGGTTAAGGCCATCGTCGCATTGACACAGTCCGGTTCGACCGCTCTGTGGATGTCGCGTGTGAATGCGGGAGCGCCGATTTTTGCATTGACGCCCACCAAGGGCACACTAAGCAAAGTGACGCTGTTTAGCGGTGTACATCCTGTTTCGTTTCACCCCTCTTCAAAAGATCCTTCGGCGACGCTGATCGAAGCCGAGAACGAACTGGTGAAGCTGGGCGCGGTTGCGGATGGCGATTTGATCGTGATGACGATAGGTGAGTCCGTCGGTAAAGCCGGACATACCAATACGATGAAAATCGTGCGTGTCGGGGATTACCGCAAGGACTAAATATTGTGTCGTGGCGCAGCCAGCGCAGAGCGCAAGTATTTAATATTTAATGATAATTTTGATTAATCAGTGAGGAGAAAAAAATGGCACTCGTATCATTGCGTCAACTACTCGACCATGCAGCAGAGCACAGCTACGGCTTACCTGCATTCAACGTAAACAACTTAGAGCAAGTTAAAGCGATTATGGAAGCGGCTGATGAAACCAACAGCCCCGTGATCATGCAGGGTTCCGCCGGTGCGCGCAAATATGCCGGTGAAGCGTTCCTGCGTCACCTCATCGATGCCGCAGTGGAAATGTATCCGCATATTCCCGTCGTTATGCACCAGGACCATGGCGCATCTCCAGCCGTATGTATCAACGCCATCAAATCCGGCTTCTCCAGTGTGATGATGGACGGCTCGCTGATGACCGACGGCAAGACACCTTCTTCTTTCGAATACAACGTAAACGTTACCAAGAGCGTAGTTGAGATGTCACACGCAGTCGGCGTTTCCGTTGAAGGTGAATTGGGCTGTTTGGGTTCTCTGGAATCCGGCCACGGTGAGAAGGAAGACGGCCACGGCGCGGAAGGCGCACTGAGCCACGACCAACTGTTGACCGACCCGGACGAAGCGGCTGAATTCGTGAAGCTGACCCAAGTGGATGCGTTGGCAATCGCCATCGGCACATCACACGGCGCGTATAAATTCACCAAGCCGCCCACAGGCGACACTCTGGCGATCAGCCGCATCAAAGAAATTCATGCACGCATTCCCAACACCCACCTCGTGATGCACGGTTCGTCTTCCGTGCCGCAAGAATGGTTGAAGATCATCAACGAATTCGGCGGTCAGATGCCACAGACTTACGGCGTACCGGTTGAAGAAATCGTAGAAGGCATCAAGCACGGCGTGCGCAAAGTGAATATCGACACGGATTTGCGCATGGCTTCCACCGGCGCGACACGTCGTTACTTGGCGCAAAATCCCAAGGACTTCGACCCACGCAAGTTCCTGGCAGAGACCACCAAGGCGATGAAGGCGATCTGCAAGGCGCGTTACGAAGCTTTCGGTGCCGCCGGACAAGCTGGCAAGATCAAACCGATCGCGCTGG
>JAGVIV010000321.1 GCA_020055845.1 Betaproteobacteria bacterium | reverse complement strand
GCCGCATGGCAGGTGCGTCCGCCGCGGTTGGTGATGATGGCGGAAGCCTTCTTCATGACTGGCTCCCAGTTCGGATCCGTCATGTCGGTGACCAGTACATCGCCCGCCTGTACCTTGTCCATCTCGGCAGTGCTGGCGACAATGCGTACACGGCCTGCGCCAATCTTCTGGCCAATGGCGCGCCCCTCAACCAGTACATCACCGCGCTGTTGCAAACGGTATTTCTCAGTGGCACCGCTTCCCGCATTCGACTTCACGGTTTCGGGACGCGCTTGCAAAATATACAGCTTCCCATCCAGCCCATCTTTGCCCCACTCAATGTCCATCGGACGACCGTAGTGCTGCTCAATAGACACGGCATAGCGCGCCAGTTGCAATACGTCTTCGTCGTTCAGAGAGAAGCAGGATTGCTCGTCCACGGGTACCTGTTCGATACGACAGGAGCGTCCGGCGGAGCGCTGCTCATCGAACACCATGCGCTGCTGTTTTGACCCCAGACTGCGCCGCACAACAGCAGGAAACCCTGCGGCAAGCTGCGGCTTGTGCACATAAAACTCGTCTGGATTAACTGCGCCCTGCACCACCATCTCGCCCAGACCGTATGAAGAAGTGATAAATACGGCATCGCGAAAACCGGACTCGGTATCCAGTGTAAACATCACGCCGGAAGCACCGAGATCGGAACGCACCATGCGTTGCACCCCGGCGGACAAAGCGACATCGGCGTGGGTAAAATCTTTGTGTACGCGGTAGGAAATGGCGCGGTCGTTGTACAGCGAGGCGAACACTTCGCGGATGGCATGCAAAATATTGGCGATGCCGTGGATGTTAAGAAAGGTCTCCTGTTGCCCCGCGAAAGAAGCATCCGGCAGATCTTCCGCGGTAGCGGATGAGCGCACGGCAAAGCTGCCCTCTCCTTCCTCCACCAGCTTGTCATAGTGGGTGCGAATTTCGTCTTCCAGGCGTTTAGGCAACGGAGCTTCAACAATCCAGCCACGAATCAAACGCCCGGCTTCGGCCAGCGTAGTGACATCGTCCACGTTGAGCTTTTTGAGCGACTCTTCGATGCGTTTGTCCAGACCGTCATGCGCCAGAAAGTCGCGGTAGGCTTGTGCGGTGGTGGCAAATCCGCCGGGCACATTCACCCCGGATGAACTCAGCTTAGAAATCATTTCGCCAAGCGAGGCATTCTTGCCGCCCACCTCGGGAATGTCCGCGATACCCAGCGACTGAAATGGAATGACGTAGGGTTGCATGAAAGTCTCCTGTTAAATTGAACTGCGATTCATAACTGAGTCAAAAAAATTAATGGGTTTCTCGCTTGCACTGCTTTTCGCCGCACTGCTTTTCGCCGCACTGCTTTTCGCCGCACTGCTTATTGCCGCAACCGCAGCCCTCGCCTTCTTCGCGCAATGCGCCAAACTCGGGATGCTGCACCGCATAGCGGCGCGCCACCACGCGCACCAGCAGCCAAATCGCTAGCAGGGAGAGCATAATCAAAACCGTTTTCAGATAAATCATTCCCCGCCTCCCATACCGGCAAATCCCATGAAGGACAGCGACAACAAGCCGGCCATAATCAAGGTAAGTGCTGTCCCCTGTACCAGGCTCGGCACGTTGGCCAATTGCAGGCGCTCGCGCAACGAAGCCATCAGCACCAACGCCAGGGTAAAACCCGCACCGCCCGCGAACGAAAACGTCAGCGATTGCGCGAGATCGTATTCGCGCGCGGTCTGGAACAGGGCCACACCCAGCACCGCGCAGTTGGTCGTAATCAAAGGCAGATAGATACCCAGCGCGCGAAACAATGCTGGGGTGTATTTCTTCATCACCATTTCGACCAGTTGCACCGAAGACGCAATCACCACGATGTAAGAAATCAGACGCAGAAAATCGAGATGAAAATAGGCCAGCACCACGTTCAGACCGTAGGCACACAAGGATGCCACCAACATCACAAATGTCGTCGCAACCCCCATTGGGAAAGCGGTATCCAAACGCCCCGACACACCGAGGAAAGGGCACAGACCGAGAAAGGTCGCCAGCACAAAATTGTTGGCCAGCAAAGTGCTAATGAAGATGAGGCTCAAAGAATCATTCATGTGCGACACCTCCCTGTGTTGCCTGCTTGCGGCTGCGCATAAACGAGAACAGCAACAGCCATCCGCCCAGCACAAAGAAACCGCCCGGCGGCAACACCATCACCACCCACGGCTGGAAGTGCTCACCGAACAGCGAGATGCCGAATAGCTTGCCCGCACCCAGTATCTCGCGTGTAGCGCCCAGCGAGAACAATCCGATCGTAAAACCAAGTCCCATACCCGTTGCATTAATCATGGATTTAAACGGTGGATTCTTCGCGGCATGCGCTTCGGCGCGACCGAGAATAATGCAGTTCACCACAATCAACTGGATGAATGCGCCCAGTGCGTCATACAAGGACAAGCTCACCGCCTGAATCAAATAGTCGACCAGCGTCACGAAGGTGGCGATGATGACGATGTAAGTGGCGATGCGCACTTCCTTCGGCACCACGTTGCGGATCATCGACACCAACAGGCAGGAGGCCACCAGCACAAAGGTGGTCGCCAGCCCCATGGAAATCGCATTGACGGCGGAGACCGTGACGGCCAGCGTCGGGCACATGCCGAGCATCATCACGAAAGTCGGATTCTGTTTCCAGATACCCTCCAGGAACTCTTCCATATTGCTCGGCTCTTTGCTGATCGAACTCATGCGTATTCTCCTTAGTTGGATGGGGATGAGGGCATCGCTGCACCTTGTCCCTCACCCTTCACTGCATCCAGATGCGGCAGCAGCAACGGCATCAGTTTCTGCGCGCTTTCGTTGATACCGCGCCCGACCGCTTTGGAAGTCACTGTCGCACCGGCAATCGCGTCGATCTGCCACGGCTTGGTCTTGCTACCGTGCTTGACGGTTTTCACCGCATTGGCCAATGCGGTCATCTCGGCATTGACGCTCACGTCCAACGCTTCAAAGTTTTTCAGAAACGCCGCATCGGTCAAAATTTTGTCGCCGATACCCGGCGTTTCGCGCATGGACACGACACCGATACCGATGATGCACTGGCATTTCACGTCGTAGCCGTACAGGATACGCACCGTATCCGCATACCCTTTTCCCGCAGCCTCGGCGGCAATACCTTTCAATGCGCCGGACTGATCGTAGGCGGCATAAAACTTAACACCGCCTTCTGGAACAACATCCCCTTTCAGCGGCTGAATGCCCGCCGCCGTGGCGACATACTCGTTCACTTTAGCCGCACCGGGCAGCACCTTGAACACGGCACGCTCCAGCGTGATGCGTTTGTTTTCGGCAATAGGCGCTTGCGTGCTCTCGTAAGCGCCAACGATCAGCACGCCGCAAATGGTGGAGACCAGCACCATCGTGGCAATCATCTTGTTACCCGAGGACATTTGAATTTGTGTCGGCGCACTCATTTTTTCTTTCCTTGCAGGCGTGTGCCAAACACGCGCGGTTGCGTGTAGCGGTCGATGAACGGGGTCAGCGCATTACCCAGCAGGATGGCGTACATCACGCCCTCCGTTAGGCCTCCAAAGTAACGAATCATCACCGTCACCACACCGATCAGCGCGCCGTAAATCCACACGCCCAGCGGAGTAACCGGCGAAGTCGCCATGTCGGTCGCCATATACACCGCGCCCAGCATCAGACCGCCGGACAGCAGCACAAAGGTCGGCGCGGGATAATGCGCGGGGTTGTACATCTGAAACAGCCAGGCAGTGAGCGCGGCGGAAGCAAGTATCGCCACCGGAATGCGCCAGTCCATAAACTTGCGCGCAGCCAAATACGCGCCGCACAGCAGAATAAGAATGGCCGAGGTCTCGCCCGACGATGCGGTCACCGCACCGGTCAACAAGTCGTGAGCCGAGGCAACCACATTTTCAAATTTCCAGCGCGCCAACGGGGTCGCGCCGGTAAACGCATCCACCGCCTGCTGCTTGACCCAGCCCGCCACATCCGGCGGCATCATCATCGGCGCGGTCAGCGTGGTCGGCACCAATTCGCTGAAACGCTGCGCCGAGAACGCAGGAACCCATGTGGTGATCGCCACCGGGAATGCGGCTTGCACAAAGGCGCGACCGATCAATGCCGGATTGAACACGTTGTTACCCAATCCTCCGAACAACGCTTTGCCTATCGCGATGGCGACAAATCCGGCGACCACCCCCATCCACAGCGGAAATGACGGAGGCAAGGTGAGTGCCAGCAACACACCGGTGATGGTCGCACTCCAGTCACTTAAAGTGCCCGTCTGATTAGTGCAGCGGTTAATCAGACGTTCCGTAAGCACGCAAGCAGCGGTCACCGTGAGCAATAACAGCAAGGCGGACAATCCGTATTGCCACACAGAAAATCCGCAAATCGGCAGCAACGACAACACCACATGTTTCATGATGACGGAAACGCTGCGTTCGCTGATTTGATGTGGCGAGGTGCGAAGTTCCATACTCATGCTGTTGCCTTCTCACGGTTAACTGCTTTGGCGATGCGGAACTGCTGCACCAGCGGAATATGCGACGGGCAGACATAACTGCAACAGCCGCACTCGAAACAACGATCTAGGTTGTAACGTTCTGCCATCAGCTCATATTCGCGTTTGGCGGCCAGCAAACCCAGTTGCGAGGGATTGAGGAACTTGGGACAGGCCTTGAGGCATTCGCCGCACTTGATGCAGGAATAAACCTTGGGCTCCTCTTCCGGCAACTCATCCTTGCCGAATGCGAGGATGCCGGATGTGCCTTTGGTCACGGGCACATCCAACGACGAGATGGTCATGCCCATCATCGGCCCGCCGAGAATGACCTCGCTCGCATTGCTGCGCGCGCCTACATGTTCCAACACAAAACGCAGCGGCGTACCGATAGGCACAATGTAGTTACCGGGCTTTTCCACTGCAGGACCGGCCACGGTCAACACGCGCTCGACGATACCCTCGCCTGAGGACAACAGACGACCGAGGTAAGCCAGTGTCATCACATTGTTTACCAGCACACCGATGGAAGCGGGACGCTGACCGGCCGGAATCTCGCGCCCGAGCAGCGCGTAGATGATGGTGTCTTCCGCGCCCTGCGGATATTTTGTTTCCAGCGCCCGCACCGTAATGCTGCCGTCGGCGGGCAAAGCTGCGCGTATCGCGGCAATAGCATCGGGCTTGTTGTCCTCGACACCGATTACCGTGCGCGGCGCACCGCTGACCTTCATCGCAATGCGGATGCCGCGCAGTAAATCCTGCGTGCGCTCCACCATAATGCGGTGGTCGCAAGTTAGGAACGGCTCACATTCCGCACCGTTCACCACCAGGGTGTCGATGACCGTTTCCGGCGGCACACTCAGCTTCACATGCGCGGGGAAAGTCGCGCCGCCCAGACCGGAAATACCGGTCTGCTGAATGGCGGCCAGCAACTCATTCTTGTCCATCGCATCAATGTTGCGTGGGGCCCGTACTTGCACCTCCTGCCCATCGGCTTGATAAACGCGAATAGTGATGGACTCCACCATCTTGCCGTTAGCTGCAGGCATCACACCAATGGCTTCAACCACGCCGGTGGCGGGCGCATGCACGGGCAACGAAACAAAACCGTCCGCCGTGGCGATGACTTGGCCGCGCAAAATCTCTTGCCCGACCTGCACGCAGCATACGGCAGGCTTGCCGATATGTTGCGACAGCGGCACGATCAAACGCGGCGCAAACGGAAAGCGACGTATCGGCTGGTTACCGGTTTCCTTGTGGTAAGCCGGATGAATACCGTGTGCGAAAGTTGCCGCGCGCGAGAAAAAAGGCAGTCGCATGCTCACCTCAGTTGAACTTGGCCGCGCGTAATTTAAGCTTGTCCAGATTCGCCTCGCTCATGTTCCATGGCGTTCCGGGGTGGATGACACCGGCGGTGCATTTTTCCGCCGCTTTAACGAGGTCCACAAAACTGCCCGCCTGCGGATTGAGTATGACGATTTTTTTCGCTTCATTGTAGCCAAACACTTTCGGATTGATATTGATACATTCGTCGCACGCGGTGCATTCCGGCGTATCGACCCACGCTGCCTCATAACCTTCCGCGCTTGCGGAAGATGCTGCCACAAGCGGTTGCACCGCATCACTGGAGCTGATACCGAAACCGGATGACAATTTCTGGATCAGTTCCTGCCGCACACGGTTGGCGACGGCCTCTTCGTTAATCTGCGCCCGCCCCTGTCCGCTCACATCCTTGAGCTGCTGCCAGAACTGCACACGTTCCTCACAGGAACGCACCATCTCTACCGACACCAGCACGCGCATCAAACGGTTCTTCTTGTCCACAGACCAGATGAACGGGAACTTTCCATCACGCTCATCCCCGGACATTTTGAGGAAGTCGCCCAGCAACACCATGTCATCGTTCCACGTTTCCGGCGGCGCTTTTTTGAACTGCTTGGCAAAGCGGCCTTCGCTCAGCGCGAAATCAGCAAAGGTCATCGGCAATGTCATCGACTGCGTACCCGACTCGTCCACATAATCGAGCTTATAAGTCGGCCAGTCGGCATCCAGCGCGGGATTGCCTTCCAGCGTGGCGCACTCGGAGAAAGTCACGCCCAGATCGGGGTTGTAGCGGAACAGCGGGAAGGCGCGCGCTTCCACCGCCATCTTGCTTTGCGCCACCGCGCTGTTGTCGCCCACACCGTGCTCCGGCGGACATACCGCGTACACGTTGAACAGCGCCGGACGGCGGCTGTTCAAGCCGTCGATAAAACTCTCCAGCAGATGCGTGGTATTTGCCAGCGAACTTTGCGCCACAAACGAGGTACGGTGCGCCATACCGATGACGCTGATCTCTTTGCGTTTCTCGGTCTTGCCGTGTTTGCTTGCGCCGTAGGGCGACATGTCGGCCACCTGAGCAATGAAGCCGGAAGTGCAAGCCTGACCGCCGGTGTTGGAATACACCTGCGTGTCCACAATCAGCACTTTGATCGGCTTGCCGGACATCAATGCACGCGATAGATTCTGGAAGCCGATGTCGAACATCGCACCGTCGCCGCCCATCGCTACCACCGGCGGACACAGATGAAACTCTTCATCACTGAGTTGTTCCCAGTTGAAGCGCGCGAAGAAATCATCGTTGTTACCCGGCTCATAAGCCCCCGCTAACTCTTTCTCAACCTGGCGCACGGTCTTAAAGCCTTCCACCATCTTGGCCATAT
>JAGVIV010000294.1 GCA_020055845.1 Betaproteobacteria bacterium | reverse complement strand
TCGATCTTCTGGAACGCGCTCGTTCAATTCACGAAGAAATCTCTCGAATCGATCTTGAAACGTTGCCGCTATTTGAAGCGGCGCAAGAAGAAGCCTCGCGGTCTTTACTACATCCGAACCAACTTTTCCTAATTCCCTGAAACTAGGTGAGGCTGCATCGTTATACAACTTCTCTGCCACCTTGGACTCAAGAACCTTTTTAGCAACCTCGATCTCATTCATCGGAATATCCTCTACTTGAATTAGCTAACCAAATCAAATCAATTCACCGTATATGCCAATTAAGCTGTGACGATATGAAAGTCAGTTGATTTGACGATGGGGCGCACGAGATTTTTTTCCCGCTTCATTTCGACGATGCCATAGTTCGACATGGTTTTAAGTGTGCGTGAAAGATTGCTGGGCTTGCGCCCCGTCATTTCTGCCAGAGATGAAATAGAGTCCGGCTGTGAATCTTTAATCACATGGAGAAGTGCGCGATTGTCATCACTCAATACTTCGGCCAACGATTTCATGGAAGTGAACCATATCTTTGGCTCGCTAGGCTTGGGCTTAATTTCACCCTTGGCAATCGCATAGATACGTTCACGAATTTTGTCTTGAGGCATGATGCCTATCACGATACTTTTCATTTTTCAGTCTCCTTCAGCACTCGATCTACGTCGGCGAAAAAATCGCCAAGCAGTTGGTAGGCATCTTTAAATTCGTATGGAACACCTACATCTGAGATGTTCCGGTGTTTGTGATCGTAAGGTAAAACCTGTCCCGCAAACTTAAAGCGCCCAGATGGTTTAACTGCGTGAGCATTGTCATATCCCATGACACGTTTGCCGCTCATATCGTGCATTGTTAAGGCATAACGAATACCGTGTGGTATCAACGCAGTAGTCGCTACTCTCCAAACGTGAATCTCAATCCAATATCCGCGTTCCTGTTGAACGATATTTCCGTTCAAATCAATTAGCGTGTCGATGCCGATATTTGAGCTCATGGCTTAAGCATATCATCGGATGATAGTCTTTGCCATGTTAGGTTTCGCTGGCATCAGGGTTTGGCGATTGTGTTTGCCGCCCGAATGCCGCTCATCACTGCCCCTTCTAGCGTGGCGGGATAATCGCCTGCGGTGAAGTCACCCGCCAGCAATACGTTGGCGAGCGGGGTGGTGCAAGTGGGACGGTGCAGGTTGACGGTGCAGGAGAAGGTGGCGCGTTTTTCGGCGATGACATTGTGCCACAGCGGGGTTTCTGCAATGTCGAGTTGTTCGCGCAGTTCCTGCGTCACTTTTTGCGCCAATTGCTCGTGATCGAGTTCCTGATGCGCGCCCTCGGCGCTGATGACGACGGCAATGAGTCCGTGTTGTCCCGCAATCCTGCCTTTGTCGAACAGCCACTGAGCAATGCTGCGGTCTAAGCCCAGCATGGATTGCGGCAGGGTGACATGGGCGGGATATTGCAGATACACGGTGTAGATAGGTTGATAGAGAATAGCGTCGATTTGTTCGGCGACGGGGACGAGGGCGGGTATGGCGCGGAACAGGCGCGCGCTATTGGCGGGGGAGGCCGCGCAGATGACGTGGCTGAAATGCTGTGCGCCTTGTGCTGTGACGAGTTCGATGTTGTCGTCGCGCGGCACGATGGCTTCCACGCCGCAGGAAGTTTGCACTGTGCCGCCGTGCTGCGTTATGTATTGCGCCGCGCGCTCCGGGAACAGTGCGGAGAAGTCGATGGTCGGCAGCAGCATTTCGCTATCCGAAAAACTGCCGTTCAAACTGTCGCGCAACACGTTGAGCAATACTTGTGCAGAGGCTTTGTGTGTCGGCGTGTTCAGCGCCGAAATGCAAATGGGCTCCCACATCAGGCGGATCAAGTCTTCGCTTTGTCCGTGGTTGCGCAGCAGCTCCAGCGCGCTGACATCGCATCCCTCACCCCCAGCCCCTCTGGTGGAACAACTAGCCAATCGACTAAGCCCGCAAGCGGGCAAGTCGCTGGTTATCCCGCTTGCGGGCGAGGGGAGCTTGAATTGCAGCTTGCGCATGGACAGCATGAAACGCGCTGCCTGAAATCGTTCAGCTAAAGACAAACCTTTGGCCGAGAGCAGGGCAACGAGCAAGTGCAGCGGGGCGGGCAGGTGCGGGGCTTTGAGCTCAAAGCGCTTGTGCAGCGTGAGTTGCAGCGGCAAGCGCTGAAAATCCTGTTCGATATTGCCGCCGACTTGGGCGATGAGTTTGAGCGTGTCGCGGTAGCAGCCGAGCAGGATGTGCTGGCCGTTATCCAGTTGCGTGTCGTTGTGAAAAACACCGCGCGCGCGACCGCCAAGTTGTTTGGCGCTTTCAAAGACGGTGACAGGAATGCCGCGAGAGGCAAGCGTGACGGCCGCCGCCATGCCGGCATAGCCGCCACCGATGATCGCAGGGGTTAGAGATTGCTTCTCACGATTGCCCCCTCGCCCGCTGGCGGGAGAGGGGTGGGGTGAGGGTATTCCACTTAGTTTTTCCACCATGCTTTAACCGCGAGCCACAGTTTGTAAGTCGGCGTGAGCGAGACGCGCTCTTTCAGTACATGGCAGCCGCTGCTAACGACTTCATCCAGCGTGGCCTGATAGATTGCTGCCATGATGAGCCCGGTGCGTTGAGATTTACGGTCTACGGCGGGCAGATGTTCGAGCGCTTGGTGGTAATACTGGCGGGCGCGTTCGATTTGGAAGGTAATTAGTTTCTGGAAATTTTCGGTTTCGCGCGAATTGAGAATATCCGCTGCTGTCACGCCGAATTGCTGCAGCTCATCCATAGGCAAATAGATGCGGTTGCGCCGCGCATCTTCGCCCACGTCGCGGATGATGTTGGTGAGCTGGAAGGCGATGCCGAGGTCGTGCGCGTACTTCAGCGTTTGGCGGTCGGTGTAACCGAAAATCTCCACGGTCAGCAGGCCGACTACCGAGGCGACGCGGTAGCAATACAGTTGCAGTGCTTTGAAATCTGCATAGCGCGGCTGGTCGAGATCCATCTCCATGCCGTCAATGATTTCCAACAAATGCTCCTGCGCCATGTTGTATTGTTTGACGATGGGGACAAGTGCGATTGCCACAGGATGTTGCGGCTTGCCGCCGTATATCGCGGCCACTTCGTCGCGCCACCAGTTGAGCGTGGTGCGCGCCACGTTGGCATCCGAGCATTCGTCCACCACATCGTCCACTTCGCGGCAGAAGGCATACAGCGCGGTAATGGCGCGGCGTTTGTCTTTGTCTAAAAAACGGAAGCTGTTGTAAAAGCTGGAGCCGCTGGCGGCGGCTTTGTCTTGGCAGTATTGGTCTGGAGTCATTTAGAAGTTGAATGGAGCGCTCTTGAACAGCATGATAACCCAGTCGAACGGGCGCAACACCGGGCGTTTGTTGAACATGTCGTAACGCACGTCGTCCAGCTTGGCGAGAATACGCAGACCGCCCGCGATGATGAGGCGCATCTCTAGGCCGATGCGTCCGGTCAGGATAGTGCCCAGCGGCTTGCCGCTGTTCATCAGGTCGCGCGCGCGGCAGATTTGAAATTGCATTAATGCCTGCCAAGCATCATCCACACGGCCTTCCGCGATATGCGCTTCCGTCACGCCGAAGCGCGCCATTTCGTCCAGTGGCAGATAGATACGGTCGATGGCGATGTCTTTTTTAACGTCCTGCCAGAAGTTGATGAGTTGCAGCGAAGTGCAAATGGCATCGGAATAAGCGAGGTTGGTCGGAGTGGCTTCTTCGTACAGGTGCAATAGCAAACGCCCCACCGGATTGGCCGAGCGACGGCAATAATCCAGCAGTTCATCAAAATTGGCGTAGCGTTTTTTCACCACGTCTTGCGAGAAGGCATCGAGCAAGTCGTGGAAAAGTTGCAGCGGTAATTGGTGCTCTTGCACAATGGCGGCAAGATCGCGGAATAACTGCGTTTGCGGCGTTTCGTTTGCGGCGATGCGATTCAATTCGGCGCGGAACTCATCCAGCTTCGCCAGCCGCTCCGCATCAGGCATATCGCCCTCATCGGCAAAATCGTCCGCCTGCCGCGCAAAGTGATAAATAATTTCTACCGCCCGGCGCAAGCGCTTGGGCAGCAGGATAGAGGCAACGGGGAAGTTCTCGTAGTGATCGACGGCCATAAATCAACCACCGAGACACAGAGACACAGAGGAAAGGCCAAAGAAATACTGTATGAAAGCCGATTTGGAATAGGACAGGAATTGGTGTTCTCTGTGTCTCTGTGTCTCGGTGGTGAATGGTTTCATGTTTATTGCAAATCTTCTTTATGCAGCAGGAACACGAACTCGTCGCCCGCCGCAACATCCAGCCAGTTGAACGGCAGGGCGGGATAGGCGGCTTCCAGCACGTCGCGGTTGTGGCCGATTTCGACTATCAGTATGCCGCCCGGGTTGAGGTGGGTTGCGGCTTGTTTGAGGATTTCGCGGGTGGCATCGAGGCCGTCTTTGCCGCTGCCGAGCGCGAGTTTGGGTTCGTGCAGGTATTCGGCAGGCAGGGCGGCGACGGATTCAGCATCGACATACGGCGGGTTGCTGATGATGACGTCGTATTTTTTGCCGCCGAGTTTTGCAAACAGGTTGGATTCGATCAGGTGCAGACGCTCTTGCAGGGCGTAGTCGTCAACGTTGCGTTTCGCCACAGCGAGCGCGTCGCTAGAGAGATCGACGGCATCGACCTCGGCATTGGGGAAGATATGCGCGGCGAGGATGGCGAGGCAACCGCTGCCGGTACACATATCCAGCACGCTGCCGACACCTTCGGTGGACTCGACCCACGGGAACAAATTCTGGTGCAGCAGTTCGGCGATGAAGGAGCGCGGCACGATCACGCGCTCGTCGACATAAAAACGCAGTGCACCCAAAAAGGCCTCGTGCGTGAGATAGGCTGCGGGGATTTTTTTCTCCACGCGTAGCTTGAGCATTTCGCTTAGAGCTTTCTTTTCCTGTTGGGTGAGGCGTGAATCGAGGAACGGTTCCAGCGTATCCAAGGGCAGGTGCAGCGTGTGCAAGATGAGGTAAGCCGCTTCGTCGTAGGCGCTGGCGGAGCCGTGGCCGAAACTCAGTTTGCTTTCGGTAAAGGCGCTCACGGCAAAGCGCAGCCAGTCGCGCACGGAGAGCAGTTCGGTGGTGTCGGAGAATGGATGGAGTGTGCTCATGGTTTTTTCACCAGCAGGTTGACCAGCGTCAGGTAATAGATTTCGGAAAGCGCATCCAAGTCTGCGACCGAAACGCATTCGTTGAGCTTGTGGATGGTGGCGTTGAGCGGGCCGAGTTCGATCACTTGCGGGCAGATGTCGGCGATGAAGCGTCCGTCCGAGGTGCCACCGCTGGTGGAGAGTTCGGTCTCGACTCCTGTCACTTGTTTGATGGCGCTGGCGACTGCATCCACCATGTCGCCGCGCGGGGTGAGGTAGGGTTTGCCGGAAGAGTTCTCCCATTGCAAATCGTATTCTAGGCCGTGCTTGTCGAGGATGGCGAGGAAGCGCGACTTCAGACTTTCCACGCTGCTGGCGGTGGAGTGGCGGAAGTTGAACAGCATTTCAACCGTGCCGGGCACCACGTTGGTTGCTCCGGTACCACCTTTGATGTTGGAAATTTGCCAAGAGGTCGGCGGGAAATATTCGTTGCCCTTGTCCCACTCGGTTGCGGCCAGTTCGGCGATGGCTGGTGCGGCCAGATGAATGGGGTTTTTTACCAGATGTGGGTAGGCAATGTGGCCTTGCACGCCTTTGACGGTGAGCGTGCCGGACAGCGAGCCGCGTCGTCCGTTCTTGATAGTGTCGCCCAGCTTGCTGACGCAGGTCGGTTCACCGACGATGCAGTAATCCATTTTTTCGTTGCGCGCTTGTAGGGCTTCAACCACGCGCACCGTGCCGTCCACCGCGATGCCTTCCTCGTCCGAGGTGAGCAGCATGGCGATGGAGCCCTTATGTTGCGGATGTTCGGCGACGAATTTTTCGACGGCGGTGACGAAGGCGGCAATCGAGCCTTTCATGTCCGCCGCACCGCGCCCGTACAGCATGCCGTCGCGTACGGTCGGTTCGAACGGCGGGCTGACCCATTTGTCGGCGGGGCCGGTCGGCACCACGTCGGTGTGTCCGGCGAAGCAGATCACGGGAGCGCTTGTGCCCCTGCGCGTCCACAGATTATCCACCTCGCCGCAGCGCATTTTATCCAGCTTGAAATTCAGCGGGGTGAGGTGCGCACCGATGATGTCCAGGCAACCATCGTCTTGCGGGGTGAGCGAATGGCGCGAAATGAGTTGTTTGGCTAGATCCAGTGTGCTGCTCATAATTTCAATTCTTCGTAGTCGGTTTGTTTGAATCCGGTCGCCATCACTTTGCCCTTGTGCTCCAGTACGGGACGTTTGATGACGTTGGGTTTTTCCAGCATCAGTGCCAAGGCCGATGCATCGTCCTTGATGGAGGCTTTCACTTCATCGGGCAGCTGTCCCCAAGTCGGGCCGGTTTTTTTGAGCAGCTTTTGCCAGCCGATTTGTTTGAGCCAGCCGGAGAGCATGGCTTCGCTCACACCGTGCTTTTTGAAATCGTGGAATTCGTAGCTGATGCCGTTATTGGCGAGCCAGTCGCGCGCTTTTTTTACTGTGCCGCAATTGGGTATGCCGTATAGCTTCATAGTGTTATTCAAGATTCAGTTTGATACTGTCGAATTTGGTGCTGGCCTGTTCGGGAGCCGCCAGACTTGCCGCGTGATCCTCGGGATTGAATGCCTTCATTTTGCTCGTTTGGGAATAGTCGATCAGGGAAGACAAATTGCTGGCGGAATCGGCATTGCGCAAAGCTTCTTCTTTGGTGATGAGTCCCGCTTTGAACAGTTTATACAGTGCCTGTTCGAAGGTCTGCGAGCCGGCGGAAACGCTTTGTTCCATGGCCTCGCGGATCTTGTCGATCTCGTCGTTCTTGATGAGGTCGGCGATAAGCGCCGAGTTGAGCAATACTTCGACGGCGGGAACCAGCTTGCCTTTGTCGTTGCGTATCAGACGCTGCGAGATCACGGCGCGCAAACACATGGACAAGTCTGACAGCACGCTTTGGCGCGCGTCGTAGGGGAAGAAGTTCACGATGCGGTTCAGCGCGTGGTAACTGTTGTTGGCGTGCAGCGTGGAGAGGCACAGGTGGCCGGTCTGCGCAAAGATCAATGCGTGCTTGAGAGTGTCGCGGTCGCGTATCTCGCCGATCATCAGCACATCGGGCGCTTCGCGCATGGCGCTGATCAGGGCGCTGCCGTAATCCACCGTGTCGGTGCCGACCTCGCGCTGGTTTACGATGGATTTGTTGTGTTTGAAAATATATTCGATGGGATCCTCGATGGTGAGGATGTGTCCGCTCTTGGTGGCATTGCGGTATTCAAGCATGGCGGCCAGCGTGGAGGATTTTCCCGAACCCGTGGCGCCGACCACAAGTACCAGTCCGCGTTTTTCCATGATGAGCTCTTTGAGCACCAGCGGCAGGTTCAAGTCTTCTATGTTTTGTATTTGTCCGCGCACATAACGGATGACGATGGCCACGTCGCCGCGTTGGCGGAATACGTTGACACGGAAGTTGCCGATGCTGGGCACACGAAAGGAAAAGTTCATCTCCATGTTCAGTTCGAACTCGGTGATCTGCTGCTCGGACATCATCTCGTAGGCGATGCGCTTGATGGTGTCCGCATCAAGAATCTGGGCATTGACCGGCATGGCGATACCGTCGATCTTGATGTTGATAGGCGCCCCGACCGAGAAGAACAGGTCGGAGGCTTGTTTTTCGGCGGCAAGTTGCAGCAGAGGCGTGATGATCATGTGGTTCTCCTAGGAGTTAGGGCTGAGGAACTAGGATTGAGTTAGAAGCGGAGCGGTTGCATTTTCTAAATCCTCAATCCTAGCTCCTACATCCTGTTTTTAGATACCGCGCAACAGCTCGTTGATTCCTGTCTTGCCCAGCGTCTTGGCATCCACCTTCTTTACGATCACTGCGCAGTACAAACTGTGCGTGCCGTCTTTGG
>JAGVIV010000040.1 GCA_020055845.1 Betaproteobacteria bacterium | reverse complement strand
ATGCGCGTGCTCATGGATAAACCCGAGGGAATTTCTCTGGAAGATTGCGAACGCGTGAGTCATCAGTTGACGCGTTTGTTTACCGTAGAGAATGTGGATTTTGAACGGCTGGAGATTTCTTCGCCGGGATTAGATCGGCCGATTAAGAAACTCGCAGATTTCGTCCGTTTCCGCGGGCAGAAAGTGCAGCTCAAGTTGCGTGTGCCTATGGGCGGACGTAAGAATTTTGTAGGTGTTCTGGGCGACGTTCAGGATGAAGTATTGCAGTTGGATGTGGATGGTAGCCCGGTTGCGATCGAGTTATCCAATCTCGATAAGGCGCGTTTGGTGCCGGTGTTTTAATTTTGAATAACCCGGGTCGCCCGCATGCTGCGGTTGGCTCGTAACGGTTGGAGACAGTAATGAGTCGTGAAGTCTTGTTGTTGGTAGATGCCTTGGCGCGTGAGAAAAACGTGGATAAGGAGATCGTGTTTGGTGCGCTGGAGTCGGCTTTGGCTTCCGCCACTAAAAAACGCTTTGTCGAGGAAGAGGCCGATGTGCGCGTGAGCATCGATCGTCAGACAGGCGAGTACGAATCTTTCCGTCGCTGGCAAGTGACCGACGACGAGACTTTTGAAACGCCTGATCTGCATATCAAGATTAATGAGGCGCAGAAACTGAACGCCGATATTCAGATGGAGGAGTTCATCGAGGAGCCGCTGGAGTCTATTGATTTCGGGCGTATCGGCGCGCAGGCGGCGAAGCAAGTCATCTTCCAGAAGATCCGCGATGCGGAACGCGAGCAGATTCTGGCTGACTTTATGGAGCGCAGCGAACATCTGGTGTCGGGCACGATCAAGCGTATCGAACGCGGCAATGCCATCGTCGAGTTCGGCAAAATTGAAGCATTGCTGCCACGCGACCAGATGATCCCGAAAGAAAATCTGCGTGTGGGCGACCGTGTACGCGCCTATCTGTTGCGCGTGGATCGCACTGTGCGCGGCCCTCAGATCATTCTGTCACGTATCACGCCTGAATTCCTGACCAAGCTGTTCGAGTTGGAAGTACCGGAAATTGAGGAAGGTCTGCTGGAAATCGTGAGTGCTTCGCGTGATCCCGGTTCGCGCGCCAAGATTGCGGTACGCAGCCATGACCAACGCCTAGATCCAATCGGCACTTGCGTGGGTATGCGCGGCTCGCGCGTACAGGCAGTGACCAATGAACTGGCCGGTGAACGCGTGGACATCATCCTGTGGTCGGAAGATCCGGCGACCAGTGTCATCAATGCCTTGGCACCTGCCGAAGTGACCAGCATCGTGGTCGATGAAGACCGTCACAGCATGGATGTGGTGGTGGAAGAAGAGAATTTGGCGCAAGCCATCGGGCGCGGCGGTCAGAACGTGCGCCTGGCCAGCGAGCTGACGGGTTGGGAGATCAACCTGATGACGGTGGAGCAGTCTGCCGAGAAGAACGAGCAGGAGTTCTCCAAGATTCGCGATCTGTTTGTGGCGAAGCTGGATGTGGACGAAGAGGTGGCCGATATTCTGGTGCAGGAAGGTTTTAATACGCTGGAAGAAGTGGCGTATGTACCGCTGGACGAGATGTTGTCTATCGAATCTTTCGATGAAGCCACGGTGGAAGAGTTGCGCAGCCGTGCCCGTAACGCTTTGCTCACTGCGGCTATCGCCAATGAGGAGCAGGTTGAACACAATATCGAAGATTTGTTGAAGATCGACGGCATGGATGAAGCAACCGCGCGTACTTTGGCGGGCAAGGGCGTGGGTACACAAGAGCAACTGGCGGATTTGGATGGTGACGAGCTGGTGGACATGACCGGGATGGATGCCGAGCGCGCCAACCAGTTGATCATGACGGCACGCGCGCCTTGGTTCGTTTGATGTTGTCGGCTTAAATGTATCGAGTTTCAGTAGACGGTTTGTCTCGCTTTTGGGGTTTGAAGGGGTCGTAATGGGAAAAATGAACGTAGCGCAATTCGCCGGTGAGCTGGGTCTGCCGGTCGAACTGCTGCTGGAGCAACTGCAGGCGGCCGGGGTCGCCAAAAAGCAGGAGAGTGACCCCGTGTCGGAACAGGATAAATCGCAATTGCTGGAGCATTTGCGCAGCGCCCACGGCAGCAGCAAAAATAAGATCACCCTGGTGCGCCGTGAAACCAGCGCGATTAAAAAAGCCGACAGCACTGGCAAGTCCCGTACGATTCAAGTCGAGGTGCGCAAGAAACGCACGCTGGCTCCCGCGGGTAGCGAGGCACCGAAAGAAGTTGCAGCGGCACCAGTTGTTGCAGCGGCTCCCGCCAAAGTTGTCGATACCGAAGAGCTGAATGCGCGCCAGGAAGAGGCGCGTGTCCAAGCCGAATTGGCTGCACGCCAAGCGGCTGAAGTCCAGGCCAAACAAGAGCGCAACAAGCGCAAAGCGGCTCCGGTCGTGGCTGAGCCAGCACCGGTCGCCCCCGTAGAAGTCGCGGCACCGGTTGTTGTGGCTGCGGCCCCCGCTGTTGCCGCCGAGGCTCCAGTCGCTCCGGCGGATAGCACCTTGCATAAACCGACACTCAAGCCGGGCGATAAGGTCTCCAAGCCTAAAAAAGCCGAGAAAGCACCGGATAAAGACAGCCCATGGGATCAGGCCGGCCATAAAAAACGTCCGCCCTCGCGCAACGTGGATGCACGCGCCGGTGTCGGCGCGCGCAACAGCGGGTCACTGCGCACCGCACGCCATGACAAACATAGCAAACACGATGATGCCGCACAGGGACAGCATGCATTCTCGCTGCCGACCGAGCCTATTGTGCAGGAAGTGATGGTTCCCGAAACCATCAGCGTGTCCGAATTGGCGCAAAAGATGTCTATCAAGGCTGTTGAGATCATCAAGGCACTGATGAAGATGGGTAGCATGGTCACCATCAATCAGGTGCTCGATCAAGAAACTGCGATGATTGTGGTGGAAGAGTTCGGCCACGTCGCGAAAGCAGCCAAGCCGGATGATCCCGATGCGTATCTGAGCGAGACGGACGATCACAAGGATGTTGTGCTGGAGCCGCGTGCCCCGGTGGTGACCGTGATGGGTCACGTTGACCACGGTAAGACTTCTTTGCTGGATTATATCCGCCGCACCCGTGTGGCTTCCGGCGAGGCCGGAGGTATTACGCAGCATATCGGCGCTTACCACGTGGATACGCCGCGCGGCATGATTACTTTCCTCGATACTCCGGGTCACGAAGCGTTTACCGCAATGCGTGCCCGCGGTGCGAAAGTGACCGACATCGTAATTCTGGTGGTGGCGGCGGACGACGGTGTAATGCCGCAAACCAAGGAAGCGATTCACCACGCCAAGGCGGCTGAAGTGCCTATCGTGGTGGCGATTACCAAGATTGACAAGCCCGATGCCAATTCCGAGCGCGTGCGCCAGGAGCTGGTAGCCGAGGGAGTTGTGCCGGAAGACTGGGGTGGCGATGCCATGTTCGTCGAAGTCTCGGCCAAGAGCGGTCAGGGTATCGATGCGTTGTTGGAAGGCATACTGTTGCAGGCCGAAGTGCTGGAATTAAAAGCAGCGAAAGAAGCCCCGGCCAAAGGTATCGTTATCGAAGCCCGTTTGGACAAAGGCAAGGGCGCGGTGGCAACCATGCTGGTGCAATCCGGAACATTGAAGCGCGGTGATGCGGTGCTGGTTGGTGCCGTGTCGGGACGTGTGCGCGCGATGCTGGATGAGAACGGCAAAGCAATCCATCAGGCCGGCCCGTCGATTCCGGTCGAAATTCAAGGTCTGTCGGAGGTGCCGGTAGCCGGTGCGGATTTCATCGTGTTGGCGGATGAAAAGAAGGCGCGCGAAATCGCACTGTTCCGTCAAGGCAAGTTCCGCGACGTGAAGCTGGCAAAGCAACAAGCGGCAAAGCTGGAAAATATGTTCGAGCAAATGTCGGAAGGCGAAGTGCGCACCTTGTCGCTCATCGTCAAGGCGGACGTGCAGGGTTCATGCGAAGCCATCGCCAGTTCCTTGCAAAAACTGTCTACCGCCGAAGTTAAGGTGAATTTGATTCACAGCGCGGTCGGCGGCATTACCGAATCCGACATCAACTTGGCACTGGCTTCCAAAGCGATTGTGATCGGCTTTAACTCCAGAGCCGATGTGGCTGCGCGTCGTTTGGCCGAATCGTCGGGTGTTGATGTGCGTTACTACAACATCATCTATGCCATGGTGGATGAGATTAAAGCCGCTTTGTCCGGCATGTTGGCACCGGAAAAAAAGGAAAGCGTCATCGGTATGGTGGAGATTCGTCAAGTGTTCACCATCTCCAAGGTGGGTACGATTGCCGGATGTTATGTCACCGAAGGTATGGTCAAACGCGGCTCGCAAGTCCGCGTGTTGCGCAACAACGTGGTCATCCACACCGGCGAGCTGGATTCGCTCAAGCGCTTCAAGGACGATGTGAAGGAAGTGAAGTCGAACTTCGAGTGCGGTTTGTCTCTGCGCGGATTCAACGATCTGGAAGTGGGCGATCAACTCGAGGTGTTCGAGATCGTTGAGGTCGCACGCGCGTTGTAATGGCTAAAGACTACGCCAGAACGGATCGCATTGCCGAGCAGATTCAACGTGAATTGGCCGGATTGATTCGTCTGGAAGTCAAAGACCCGCGGGTGCAAAAGGTGACGGTCACCGGCGTGGAAGTCACCAATGACTATTCCCATGCCAAGGTTTTCTATACCACGCTGGACGGCTCCAGCAAGCAGCTGCAAGACGGGCTGGAGCGGGCGGCGGGTTTCTTGCGCAGTCAACTGGCTCATGCCATGAAGCTGCGTATTATCCCGCAACTTCATTTTGTCTACGACGTGTCCATCGAACGCGGCTCCCATCTTTCCCAACTCATCGACAAAGCGGTTGCCAGCGACGCAAAATTGCTGAAAGAGTAGTGTCATGCAGCGTACCTGGCGTCCGCTCGACGGCGTGCTTCTGTTCGATAAACCTCTGGAGTTAAGCTCCAACACGGCATTACAAAAAGTCCGCCGCTTGTATCAGGCGGAAAAGGCCGGACATACCGGCACGCTCGATCCGCTGGCCAGCGGCTTGTTGCCTGTCTGTTTCGGCGAGGCCACGAAATTTTCCATGGGTTTGCTGGAAGCGGATAAAACCTACCGTGCAACCATCCGTCTTGGCCAAACCACGACGACAGGTGATGCCGAGGGCGAGATTATCGAGACCCGCATTGTCGAGGTGGATAAAGTCGGTGTCGCCGAGGTGCTGCAGCGCTTTCACGGTGCGATTCAGCAACTGCCCCCCATGTATAGCGCCCTCAAACATCAGGGCAAGCCTTTATATGAGTACATCCGCCAAGGTGAGACCGTGGAGCGGACATTGCGCGATGTCTTCATCCATGACTTGCGCATGGAACGCTTGGAGGGCAATGAGTTGGATATCGTCGTGCGGTGCAGCAAAGGCACTTATGTGCGCACGCTGGGTGAGGATATTGGTGAGGCATTGGGCTGCGGCGGACACCTTGTCGCGTTGCGCCGTACTGCCATTGCACATTTCAATCTGGAAAGCGCCTACAGCCTGAATCAACTCGAAGCCATGGACGACACACAACGCCTGGGCTGCCTGTTGCCACTTGATTGCATGCTGCAAAACCTTCCGCGCATCGAGCTGGATGCCACGGAGCTGCACCGTATGGCGCAAGGGCAGCGTCTGGGCCGGGACTGGGGCTTGCCCGACGGCAAAGTATGCTTGTATTCGTCCGGGAGTTTCGCCGGAGTAGGGGAGTTGCTCGGAACACGCTTGGCTCCCAGCCGTCTTTTGGCGAGTGTGGCGAAAAGTGCCGCCACACCATTGCATTCAAACTGTTGAATTAACTTGAGCAAGCGGCCCATAAAAGGGTAAAATGCCGCACTTTTTTATTGGAGAGGAAGTAAATGTCTATTACCACGGCACAAAAATCGCAAATCGTGGCCGATTATCAACGCGCAAAGGGCGACACAGGATCCCCTGAAGTCCAAGTAGCATTGGTCACCGCACGTATCAATTACCTGACCGATCACTTTAAAGAACACAGCAAGGATCACCACTCTCGTCGTGGTCTGCTGCGTCTGGTAAGCCGCCGCCGCAAGTTGCTCGACTATCTGAAGAGCAAGAATGAAGCGGGCTACCGCGAGCTCATCAAGCGCTTAGAGCTGCGCAAGTAATACAGACAGCGGGTCGCATATGCGGCCCGTGTCGTTTTTGTCGTTGTTATCTACATCCGGCGTAGTCGCGCCATGTCATTCCGAGAGAGGTCTACCTTGAGTCACTATAAGAAAACGATTAGCTACGGCAAACATCAACTGACATTGGAAACTGGCGAAATCGCCCGCCAAGCAAGCGGTGCCGTGATGGTCAGTCTGGACGATACCGTGGTGCTGGTCACCGTGGTCGGTGCCAAGAATGCAAAACCGGAACAGGATTT
>JAGVIV010000156.1 GCA_020055845.1 Betaproteobacteria bacterium | reverse complement strand
CGATCACCATCACGAAAGACAGTGCGGTTTCCGACAGTTCAAACATCGGCGACATGTGCGCCACCATAAAAATACCGGCAGTCACCATGGTCGCCGCGTGGATCAGGGCGGAGATCGGAGTCGGGCCTTCCATCGAATCGGGCAGCCATACATGCAGCGGGAATTGCGCGCTCTTGCCCATCGCACCGATGAACAACAGAATACAAATCGCCGTGATCAGATTCCACGACACACCGGGGATCGGCGCCATATCGTTCACATAACGATGCACATTGGCGAATACGGTTGCGTAATCCAAGGTACCGAACACCATCAACACCAAGCCGATACCCAACAGGAAACCAAAGTCGCCCACGCGGTTAACCAGGAACGCTTTCAGGTTGGCGTAGATCGCCGTGGGGCGCGTGTACCAGAAGCCGATCAACAGATAGGACACCAAGCCCACTGCTTCCCAGCCGAAGAACAATTGCATGAAGTTGTTGGCCATCACCAGCATCAGCATGGAGAAAGTGAACAACGAAATGTAGCTGAAGAAACGCTGATAGCCGGGATCTTCCGACATGTAACCGATGGTGTAGATATGCACCATCAACGAAACAAAGGTTACCACCAGCATCATCATCACAGTCAGGCGGTCGATAAGGAAACCGACCTCAAAACTAGTGTCGCCGGAAGTCATCCACTTGTACACCGTGCCGTTGTATTGATGTCCCGCCAGCACGTCCTGGAAGATCGCCAATGACGCCAGGAAGGAGACCGCCACCAAAGAAATGGTGACGCGATGCGACCAGGTGCGTCCCAACACTTTACCGAACAGACCGGCTGCAATTGCGCCGACAAGCGGAGCCAAGGGAACCAGCAGGTAGAGATTTTGCATATTGCTCATGGGTACGCTTAACCTTTCAGGCTGCCGAGATCGTCAACGTTGATGGTGTTCAAATTGCGGAACAGCACCACCAAAATAGCCAAGCCGATCGCAGCTTCTGCAGCAGCGACGGTTAGGATGAAAAACACGAATATCTGACCCGATACATCGTTCAAATAATGGGAAAAAGCGACAAAATTGGTGTTCACTGCCAACAGCATCAACTCAATCGCCATCAGCAACACGATGATGTTTTTACGGTTCAAGAAAATTCCCACCACACTGATGGCAAACAACACCGCACTTAACACCAAGTAATGAGACAGACTTAAGCTCAACATACTTCCCCCTGACAATTTATCTTTTACTTATTCGGCTTTAGCCGCGCCGGGCTGCGCAGAAACTTTTTTCGAAGCTGGCATCGAAATCAAGCGCACGCGATCTTTACTTTTCACCAACACTTGCTTGCTTGGATCTTGTTTCTTTTTAGCACGGCCGGCACGCAGGGTCAGCGCGATTGCCGCCACGATGGCGACCAACAAAATCACTGCGGCCAATTCAAACGGATACACATAGTCGGTATAGATCAAACGCCCCAGTTCTTTGGTATTGCTGTAATCCGCTGCGTGTTTGGCCAATTGCGCACCGGTCTCCGCCGTCTGACGACTGCCCAGTACCCACACCATTTCAAACACCATAAACGCGGCCAGCACTGCACCGACCGGGAACCAGCGCCAAAAACCTTCCTTCAGCTCCTCCAGATTGATGTCCAGCATCATCACCACAAACAGGAACAACACCATCACCGCACCGACATAAACCAGCACCAGGGTAATGGCAAGGAACTCGGCTTCCAGCAGCATCCATATTCCGGCCATGCTGAAAAATGCCAGCACCAAAAATAATGCCGCATGCACCGGATTGCGCGCCGTAATGACACGCAAGGCGGCAAACACCGACAGCGCGGCAAACATAAAGAAAACAATTGTCTCAAAACCTATCATGTCCTAGTCCTTAACGGTATTTTGCGTCCGCCGCGCGATCCTTGGCGATCTGCGCTTCGTGCTTTTCACCCACCGCCAACAGCATCGGTTTGGTGTAGTACAAGTCCCCGCGTTTTTCACCGTGGTATTCCAGCACCCGTGTTTCCACGATGGCATCCACCGGGCAGGATTCCTCGCAGAATCCGCAGAAAATACACTTGGTCAAATCAATGTCGTATTGGGTGGTACGTCGCGAACCATCGCTGCGCTCCGCCACTTCGATCTTGATCGCCAGCGCGGGGCAAACAGCTTCGCACAGTTTGCAGCCGATGCAGCGCTCTTCGCCATTGGCATAACGGCGTTGCGCATGCAGGCCGCGGAAACGAAAACTTTGCGGGGTCTTCTCTTCCGGGTAATGCACCGTGATCTTATGCGAGAACAAGTGCTTGCCGGTTACGGCCATGCCCTTGAGCAATTCGATCAACAGGAAACTTTTAAAGAAATGCGCGATCTTTTCCATTTTCTCTCTCACCACATCCAATAGGGTGTTTGCATCCAAGTGGCAACCACCACCACCCAAACCAGCGTAAGCGGAATGAATACTTTCCAGCCCAAGCGCATCAGTTGGTCGTAGCGGTAGCGCGGGAACGTCGCGCGCAACCACAGGAACAGGAACAGGATGAACGACATCTTGCCCAACATCCAAAATATGCCCGGTATCTGATTAAACGGCGCGATGTCCACAGGTGGCAGCCAGCCGCCGAGGAACAGCACCGAAGACAATGCCGCGATCAAAATCATGTT
>JAGVIV010000205.1 GCA_020055845.1 Betaproteobacteria bacterium | reverse complement strand
GAATACGACACCGCGTTTTTCGACAAACGTTCCAAGTTCGTGCATTACCACCCGCGCACCGCAATCCTGAACAACCTCGAATTCGACCACGCCGACATCTTTCCCGACCTCGCCGCTATCGAGACACAGTTTCACCATTTGGTGCGCACGGTGCCGGGCAACGGGCTGGTGGTGTGCAACGGACGCGAGGATTCGTTGGCGCGTGTCATTCAGCGCGGCTGCTGGTCGCCGGTGGAGAAGTTCGGTAGCAATGACGGCTGGAACATCGATGACAATGAGCAAGTGACATTTAACGGCAAAGCGCAGGGCAAGCTGCAATGGGACTTGATGGGCGAACATAATCGCATGAACGCGCTGGCGGCCTTGTCCGCCGCGCGCCATGCGGGAGTTCCTGTCGCGCTGGGCTTGGAAGCCTTGGCAGAATTCAAGAATGTGAAGCGGCGTATGGAAGTGCGCGGCACGGTCAATGGCATCACCGTGTATGACGACTTCGCGCATCACCCCACTGCGATTGACACCACGGTCGCCGGATTGCGCCGCAAAGTCGGTAAAGCGCGTATCCTCGCCGTGCTGGAGCCGCGCTCCAATACCATGAAGCTGGGCGTGATGAAAGACGCGTTACCCGGTAGTTTGAAAGATGCAGATCTGACTTTCTGTTATGCCGGAAACTTGGGCTGGGATGCGCGCGGCGCACTGGCTCCACTGGGTGACAAGGCGGTGGTGAAAGACGATCTCAATGAACTCATCGAAGCCATCGCCGCAGTGGCGAAGTCGGGCGACCAGATTCTGGTGATGAGCAACGGTGGTTTCGGCGGCATACACGAGAAACTGTTGAAGCGTCTGGCTCAATAATCGGCGCGCATTGCGCTGGCAAGGAGAAATCATGATGCGTTATGTGTGGATGATTTTGTTATCGCTGTCGGCGTGCGCAACACCTGCCGAACGTGCCGCAAATGTGCAAAAAGATGTGGAGCGGATGATCGAGGTTTATGGTCCCGGCTGCGACAAACTCGGCTTCAACAAAGACACCGACCCTTGGCGCGAATGTATTTTGCGCCTCAATGCCCGTGATGATGCGCGCTACCTCAGCCGCCCGATGACAACGAATTGTATTGGCCATCGCGGCTTCTATAACTGCACCAGTTTTTGATTTTATTCCGCGGATTTTTTATGTGATGGGCGATGGCGGCTCGCGTAGTCGATATATTCGCAGTTCAATCTTCTGTGAGGAGGTGCGTCATGGCAGGTCAACCCGAAATCACCAACATGGCCTTGTTCTGCGATTTTGAAAACGTGGCGCTGGGCGTGCGCGATGCCAAATACGCGCCGTTTGAAATCAAAAAAGTGCTGGAACGCCTGCTGCTCAAAGGCAGTATCGTAGTCAAAAAAGCCTACTGCGACTGGGATCGCTACAAAGAGTTCAAGGCCACCATGCACGAAGCGTCCTTCGAGCTGATCGAGATTCCGCATGTGCGACAAAGCGGCAAAAACTCCGCCGACATCCGCCTGGTCGTGGATGCGCTCGACCTCTGCTACACCAAAGCCCACGTCGATACCTTCGTCATCATCAGCGGCGATTCCGATTTTTCACCGCTGGTTTCCAAGCTGCGCGAGAACAATAAATATGTGATCGGTATCGGCGTGAAAGATTCAACTTCAGATTTGCTGAGCGCCAACTGCGACGAGTTTATTTTTTACGATGATCTGGTGCGTGTGCAGGAAGCGAAGAAAAAGCAGGCTTCCAAGAAAGCGCCTGCCAAAGTGAAAGCAGAAACCGCGAAGCCAGCAGAAGCCAAAGGCGACGAAGACAAGAAACAAGAGGCAATGGATTTTTTGGTCGAGACCGTCGACGGCCTCATCTCCGAGCGTGGCTCGGATGAAAAACTCTGGGGTTCCATGGTCAAACCCACCATGCAACGCCGCCGTCCCGGTTTTAATGAAACCTACTACGGCTACCGCTCATTCAAAGAGCTGATCGAGGATGCGCAGAAGCACAAACTGGTCGTGCTGGTGAAGGATGAGAAATCAGGGCAGTACACGATCCGGTTACCTGCGGCGGATTAACATAGATGGTTGACTAGGTAATGCACTTGCATTACCATGATCGCCGGATGTATCACTAAGGAAGCCCGTCATGGCTCACACACATAAACTTGAATCCACCCTGACCGACCGCTACCAAACCACGGTTCCAAATGCAGTGCGCCATGCGCTCAAGTTGGGTAAGCGCGACAAAATCAGCTATCTCATCCAGCCGGATGGAGGCGTGTTATTGGCACGTGCAAGCAGCGAGACCGAGGGTGATCCGGTGCTGGGACAGTTTCTAAATTTTCTGGCGCGCGACATATCCACCCATCCCGAACACTTGAAAAGTATTGATGCCGGATTGCGCAAGCGCATCAAGTTGCTGGTCAAGAAAGTCGAAGTTGATCTTGATGCGCCTTTGGCGGCTGAAGACGAATGACATGCAATGAATGGAAGAGCCATAACGTTTTATTCATACATGGCTTATGAAAATATTGGAAGGAAGTACAATTAATAGGCGGTACAATGAACGCCTGAATTCATGACACTTCCATGTGTTATGGTTTACAAACTCTTAACGCCGTGAGGCGCTAGAAAGGTATGAAATGAAAGCCCCTGCATTGGTAATAAATGGTTGGACGATTTTCGCGCATCCGCTTTTTAGCAGTACCCTTGAAGCCCTGACTGCCCAAGTCGCTGCCTTACAGCAAAAAGATCCGAGCGGCTATATCAACAAGAACGCCACTAAACGCCTCGCCGCTATCAATAAACTCGCCTTTGAAATCATCCCGCAGGATCCGGCACGACCAGAATATCGTCAGGGTGCAACGCTGGGCGATGATCGCAAGCACTGGTTCCGTGCCAAATTTTTCCAGCAATACCGATTGTTCTTTCGCTACCATCAAGAGAGCAAAATCATCGTTTATGCATGGGTCAATGACGAAAACACAAAGCGCGCATACGGCAGCGATACCGATGCCTACCGAATATTTCAGCGCATGCTGAAAAGCGGAAACCCACCAGATGATTGGCTGAGTCTGTTGAGTGAGGCGAAGCCTCTTTCGTTGGTGCGGTTGCTTAGATAAGAATGAACATTCTGTAGCACTCTCAATTTTATGCGTATATGTCTTTGCTTTCGGCGGAACAATCTGATTTATAGGCTCGTGTGGCTAAGTGAGAGCAAGGCTGGCTTCTATGTCGGATTACTTGGTGGGCAAAATGAATTCCATCATTCATATCATACTGACGGTATGCGTCACGATAAGCTGGATTCAGAGTGCCATCATCGCTTCAGTGATTTTCCGATTTCATTACACATAGGGCTTAAGCAGATTTACCATTTCAGTCTATCAATGACCAATAATTGGTTTAATTCAGCAAGTGAATATTATGGGGACGAAAAGACTGAAACAATCATTTTGCTGGATGAATCCCTGTTGCTTGGGTGTGATACTTTGGCGCTGGACGTGTGGCTTTTGGATCGTACGTCGGAGTCCATTCTTTTTGAAACTGTAGGACGTATTTCTTCCTCCAATGAGCAATTCCATATGGTCGGTGAAGTGGTGACAGTCCTAGAAAATTTCCCAAATCATAAAATTGCGCTAACACTTCGATCTGCCAAGATACGAGGTATGGCGCTTTGATGACGATCTGAAACAACTTGAAAGTCCTCAAATGCTATAATCCGCGCCTCTTAAAAGGTGCCGTTTCATGTCCGCTGTATTGAATTTCAAATCACACTTATCCGATTTATTCGCGCAGGCTTTGCGCGAGGTTGCGCCCGATCATGTTGGCGCGACGGTTCTTATTGAACGTCCCAAACAAGCCTCGCATGGTGATTACGCCTGCAATCTGGCGATGCAGTTGGCCAAGCCGCTGCGCAAATCGCCGCGCGATATTGCCAATGCGCTGATTGCGGCGCTGCCGAAATCCGAGGTGATCGAGAAAGTTGAAATCGCGGGCGCGGGCTTTATCAATGTGTTTATCACTACGGCTGCCAAGCAGGACGTGGTGCATGGTGTGTTGCAGGCGGGTGCGGGTTACGGTCATGTGCATGTCGGCAGCGGACGCAAGGTAGGGGTGGAGTTTGTTTCCGCCAATCCGACTGGGCCATTGCATGTCGGCCACGGGCGCGGTGCGGCGGTGGGCGATTGCCTGTGCAACGTGCTGCATGCGGCGGGCTGGAATGTGACGCGCGAGTTCTATTACAACGATGCGGGTGCGCAGATCGACAACCTCACGCTGTCGGTGCAGTTGCGCTGCAAAGGCGTCACACCGGACGATCCGTCCTGGCCCGAGTCCGGCTATCGCGGCGATTACATCATGGATGTGGCGCAGGCTTATCTGAATAAAGAAAGTATTACTGCCGATGATCAGCACACCATCGGCAAGGGCGACGCGGACGATGCCGAAGCTATCCGCCATTTTGCCGTGGCCTATCTGCGCCGCGAGCAGGATTTGGATCTGCGCGCGTTTCAAGTTGAGTTCGATGTGTTCTCGCTGGAGTCCGCGCTGTATACCGAAGGCAAGGTCGAGGCGACGGTGCAGAAGCTCATCGCCAGCGGGCACACCTACGAACAGGAAGGTGCGCTGTGGTTGCGCACCACCGATTTCGGCGACGACAAAGACCGCGTGATGCGTAAGACCGACGGTGGCTACACGTACTTCGTGCCGGACGTGGCCTACCATTTGGAAAAATGGAAGCGCGGTTTTGTGCGCGTCATCAACGAGCAGGGTTCCGATCACCACTCGACCATCACGCGCGTGCGTGCCGGCTTGCAGGCACTGGATGCGGGCATCCCCAAGGGCTGGCCCGACTACGTGTTGCACCAGATGGTGACGGTGTTGAAGAACGGCGAAGAGGTGAAAATTTCCAAGCGCGCGGGCAGTTACGTCACGCTACGCGATCTGATCGACGAAGTGGGTTGCGATGCGACGCGTTACTTCCTCGCCGCGCGCCATCCCGATTCGCAACTGGTGTTCGACATTGACCTCGCCAAATCGCAGAGCAACGATAATCCCGTGTACTACATTCAGTACGCCCATGCCCGCATCAGCACGGTGCTGGCACAATGGGGCGGCGAGCGCTCAGCTTTGCTGAATGCGGATTTCAGCGTGCTGGATAGCGAATACGAAACTGCCGTGTTGCAACGCATGATCGACTATCCGCAAGTGATTGAGACGGCGGCGGAAGACCTCGCGCCGCATCTGGTGGCGTTTTATCTCAAAGAATTGGCAGCCGATTTTCACAGCTACTATAATGCCTCGCGCTTTCTGGTCGAGGACGAGAAACTCAAGCTGGCGCGCCTGGCATTGATTGCGGCGGTGGCGCAGGTATTGAAAAACGGTCTGGCGTTGTTGGGAGTCTCGGCACCCGAGAAAATGTGAACAAACGAAGGAATCAAGATGAGTAGAGGTGCTAAGAGCGGCGGTGGTGGTGGCGGAGGTTCGGGTAAGGGCGGCTCGTTGTTTGCAGGCATCGTGCTGGGCATGGTGTTGGGGCTTGCCGTTGCCGGTGGCGTAGCCTGGTTTATTCTGAAGAAGAATCCTTCCTCGTTTGAGAATAAAGAGCGCCACGAAGCAAGCAAGGCGGAGGTGAAGAGCGAGCCGCTGCCGGTTAAGTCGGCGGTTTCCGCAAGTGCGCCGCTGGCGGCATCCGCCGTGGGCGAACAGCCCAAACAGCATTTCGAGTTTTATAAGGTGCTGACCGACAAGGATGTGGCCGCTTCGCAGAAGAGTGCGGAAAAAGCGCCTGCTGCACCGGTGCAAAAGCCTGCACAAACTTCGGTGGCCTCCAAGGAGACATTCTATGTGCAAGCCGGTTCGTTCCCCAAGCAGGATGATGCCGAGAAGTTGAAGGCCAAGCTCGCTCTGTTGGGACTGGAGGCAAGTGTGCATTCGGCGGAGATTCCCGACAAAGGTACGTATCATCGCGTGCGTCTGGGGCCGTTCCGGGGCAGCGACGAATTGAACAAGGCATTGGTATTATTGAAACAGAACGGCGTGACAAACGCGACATCAAGCAAAGCACAGTAACGATAAGGAGACGACATGAAACTTTTCAAACAGCTATTCGCAGTGACTCTTTTGTTGTTGGCCAGCCAGGCTTTTGCGGAGGCGCAGTTGGGCCGCGACTATAAAGAACTCAGTCCGTCGCAGCCTACGCATACCGGCGAAAAAATTGAAGTGTTGGAGTTTTTCTTTTACGGTTGTTCGCATTGCTTCCACCTGCATCCGCAGCTTGTTTCCTGGGAAAAGAAGATGCCAAAAGATGTCGAGTTGCAGTACGTTCCGGTGATCTTCCGTGATTCCTGGGAACCGATGGCGCGCACCTTCTATGCTTTGGAATCTCTCGGCCAACTGCGTCGTTTGCACGATGATCTGTTTACGGCATGGAACGTCAACAGCATGGTGCTGGACGAAGAGAAGCAGATTCAGGGTTTCGTTGCGCAACGCGGTGTGGACGGAGCTAAATTTTCGGCAGCTTATAATTCTTTTGCGCTGAGCAGCAAGATCACCCGCAGCAAGCAGATGCTGCAGGATTACGGCATCCGCGGTACGCCCACATTGGTGGTGGACGGGAAATATGCCATTACCGGGCTGACCCCGGAAGTCACTATTCAGGTGCTGAATGAAGTGATTGCCAAGGCACGCAAGGAACGCAGCAAACGCTAGCTAGGATTTAGGACTGAGGATTTGGGATTGAGCCGAGTGAAGAACAGTGCCACCGGGTTGCCTCAATCCCCAATCCTAGATCCTAAATCCGTGGTCATCACTGGCGCGTCGAGCGGTCTTGGTTTGGCCCTCGCGCGCCATTATCTTGAGTGCGGTGCAATTGTCGCCGTCGTCGCCCGCCGCGCGGAACCGTTGCAAACGCTCTCGGCAGAATTTCCCGGTAAAGTTTTTTGCTACGCACTTGATGTGCGCGATGCTGCGGCCATCCGCGTTGCTGCGGATGATTTCATGGCGCGCGCCGGTGTGCCGGACATCGTCATCGCCAATGCCGGTGTGAGTATCGGCACACTCACCGAATATGCCGAAGACCTTGATGCCTTTCAGCAGGTCATGGACATCAACGTGCAAGGCATGGTGAAAACTTTTCAGCCTTTTGTCGCGGCGATGCGCGCGGCAGCCCTCACCCCCAGCCCCTCTCCCAGAGGGCGAGGGGGGCACTTCACGCTGGTGGGTATCGCCAGCGTGGCGGGCTTTCGCGGGCTGCCGGGTTCGGGCGCTTACTCCGCCTCCAAGGCGGCGGCGATTTCCTATCTGGAAAGCTTGCGCGTCGAGTTGCGCGGCAGCGGTGTGCGGGTGGTGACCCTCTGTCCCGGCTATATCAAAACCCCGATGACGGATGTGAATCCCTATCCTATGCCGTTTATTTTGCAACCCGCCGATGCGGCGCAACGCATGGCGCGAGTGATTGCCAGCGGCAGCTCGTTTGCGGTGCTGCCTTGGCAGATGGGTTTGGCGGGGCGGGTGTTGAAGCTGCTGCCGAACTGGCTGTATGACTGGGCGTTCAGTAAAGCGCAGCACAAGCCGCGCAACTTCTAATTGTAGGCTGGGGTGAGGTACGAACCCCAGCAAAGTGTGGTCTGTTCAAATGCTGGGGTTCGCAAGCTCACCCCAGCCTACCTGCTAGCCTTCCAGCTTCTTCTTCAAAATATCGTTCAACTGCGCCGGATTGGCTTTGCCTTTGCTGGCCTTCATGGCGAGGCCGACGAAGAAACCGAACAGCTTGTCTTTGCCGCTGCGGTATTCCGCGACCTTCTCCGCATTGCCCGCGATGATTTCATCCACCAGTGCTTCGATGGCACCGCTGTCGGAAACTTGCTTGAGCCCCTTTGCTTCAATGATGGCATCAGCATCGCCGCCTTCCGACCACAGCGCGCGGAACACTTCCTTTGCGCCGGAGTTGGATATGGTGCCGTCGGCGATACGTTGCAGCATGCCGCCGAGCTGTTGCGCAGTGATCGGGCATTGGGTCATGTCGAGGCCGTCGCGGTTCAGTTGCGCGCTCACTTCTCCAATCACCCAGTTGGCGCAGATTTTTGCAGGAATCGAAGATGGATTTTTTCCTTCGCTTCCTCGCCCGCTTGCGGGAGAGGATTGAGGAGAGGGCATGCTGATTTGCAGCGCCGCCTCAAAGAAATCTGCCGTCTCGCGCGATGCGGTGAGCAGGCTGGCATCGTAAGCGGAGAGTCCGAGTTCACTTACGTAGCGAGATTGTTTTGCCTGCGGCAATTCCGGCAAAGTGGCGCGCACTTGTTCTATCCACTCGCTGGAAATCTCCAGTGGCAACAAATCGGGATCGGGGAAGTAGCGGTAGTCGTGCGCGTCTTCTTTGCTGCGCATCGCGCGGGTTTCGCCGGTGTCGGGGTTGAACAGGATGGTGGCTTGCTGAATCTTGCCGCCATTTTCAATCGTGTCGATCTGCCATTGCACTTCGTAGTCGATGGCCTGCTGCATAAACTTGAACGAGTTGAGGTTCTTGATCTCGCGGCGCGTGCCCAGCGGCTGGCCGGGCTTGCGCACCGACACGTTCACGTCGCAGCGGAACGAACCTTCTTGCATGTTCCCGTCGCAGATGCCGATCCAGCGCACCAGCGAGTGCAAGGCTTTGGCATAGGCCACGGCCTCGGCTGCAGAACACATATCCGGCTCGGACACGATTTCCAGCAGCGGTGTGCCGGCACGGTTAAGGTCAATGCCAGTTATGCTTTCGGTTTGGCCGTATGGGGTCATGCCATATCCACTCATTCCGTAAATAGCAGAGCGGCTAACGCCGTGTACCGATTTGCCCGCGTCTTCTTCCAGATGGGCACGCGTGATGCGCACTGTTTTTTCATACGGTTTCGCGTTGCCCGAAAGCGGCTCGACTTGAATGGTCAGCGCGCCCTGCCCCACCACGGGCAGATCGAACTGGCTGATCTGATAGCCCTTGGGCAGATCGGGGTAGAAATAGTTTTTGCGCGCGAACACCGAGCGCGGCGCGATGTGCGAACCTGTGGCGAGACCGAATTTAATCGCGCGTTCCACCGCACCTTTGTTCAGCACCGGCAACACCCCGGGCAAGGCGATGCTCACCGCATCAGCCTGTGTGTTCGGTTCCGCGCCGAACGCGGTCGATGCGCCGGAGAATATTTTTGTGTTGGTCGAGAGCTGGGTGTGTACTTCCAGCCCGATGACGATTTCCCAAGTCATAAATAAAACCTTTTCACCACAGAGACACAGAGGCACAGAGGAGGCGCAGAGAAATTCTCTGTGAACTCTGTGTCTCTGTGGCTAATTGTTTTTTAAATTCCATTTGGCTGCTTAGTATGCCAATCAGTTGCCAGTTGATATTGGTGCGCCACGTTCAGCATGCGCGCCTCGTCGAAATAGTTGCCGATGATTTGCAAACCCACCGGCATATTGTTGTCGCCGAAACCGCAGGGAATGGACATGCCGGGTAATCCGGCCAGATTCACTGCGATGGTGTAGATGTCGGACAAATACATTTGCACCGGATCGTCGCCTTTTTCGCCCAGCTTGAAGGCGGTGGAAGGCGAGGTCGGTCCCATGATGACATCGCAATGTTTGTAGGCTTCGGTGAAATCCTGCGCG
>JAGVIV010000284.1 GCA_020055845.1 Betaproteobacteria bacterium | reverse complement strand
GTCGTGCCAGCTTCCCGGACAATATCGCTTACCCCCGCAATAGCGACAAAGCAGAATCAGCTCCCCTCAAGATCCAGTCAAAACGGAATCATGATGCTGTGGCGCATAGTGGAACGATGTCGTAAACACTGGAGATCGCAAAAGAGCTGAATCAAAAATCCGCGCGCTAGGCGCACACGCGGCCTTGCGTCAGTAAAAGTTCACCTGCACATCCTTGGGCGGCGCGGTATAAGGCGCGGAAGTCACCAGCAGATCCGCCCCGGCCGCCACATAGTCGGTCGCATTGTCGGCACGAACCCCGCCTGCCACCGCCAACACCGGCAACAAACCAGCTTTATTTAGCGCCCTGCGGCACTCGGCCACAGCCTCGGGCGTGAATTTTTCCAGCTGCAGCACATCCGCTCCGGCATTGGCCCAGACCAGCGCCACTTTGACATCGACCACTTCCACCACCAGTTTTCTTTCGGGTTCGGCGCGGCGAAATCGCGCCACCGTATCCGCCGCCGCTTCATCCAGATACACACGATGTTCGGGAAACAACAACAGCGATTCCGACAGCCCCAGCCTGTGCATGGTTGCTCCTCCGGCGCGCACCGCTTTGACCGACATCGCTTTTGTTCCCGGCACATTTTTGCGCGTGCACGCCACCGCCACGGGAGCCGCAGCCTGCACAATCACAGCGGCGGCGGAACTGATACCGCTCGCCCACTCCACCAACACCTGCGCCGTCTTCCACGCGCGGTGCAGCGCTTGTGCCGAGCCTTGCGCTTCCAGCAACAAAGTATCTTTGCCTACTTGCTGGCCCGACTGCGTATGCAGCACGACTTGCGCGCCGCACATGATAAACAGCCGCGCGGCTTCTTCGACGGCACACACCACCATATCCTGGCGCGCGCGAAATTCCAGACGCGCGACACTTGCGCCGATATTCGCAGTCTCGGTCGTGAGATCGCCGCAGGGCACATCGTCATTCAGCAAACGTGCCAATTCCTCGTCCGTCAAAGCCAGATAACTCATCTCATCCCCATCATGCCATCAACGCCACACTCTTCACCTGCACGAACACGCGTTTCCCAACCGTCAAACCGAGCTGGTCGCGGGAGCGGCGCGTGATGCGCGACAGCAATATCTGCGACTCGCCCACTTTGATGCGCAACATCACCTTATCCACACCCTCATCAATTATCTCGCCGATAACCCCGCCCAGAATATTGCTGATGCTGGAACCGCGCGGCATTTCGGTGGCAATACTCACATCACGCGCCAACACACGGGCGCGCACCTTAGTACCGCAGGACTGATCCACCGTACCGACCCACAGACTGGCTCCGCCAAGATCAATACGCGAGAGATGATAACTTGTGTCATGTTCGGCCACGTCCGCGCTGATCACCGCACCCGCATCGTCAAAACGCGCAATCGGCAAATCAAGCCGCGCCAGTGCTTCGTGCAACGCGGCACTGGCAATCACCCGGCCTTTTTCCAGCAACACCAGATGGTCGGCCAGCCGCGCCACCTCGTCCAGCGCATGGCTCACATAAAACACCGGGATCTCCAGCTCGCGGTGCAGACGCTCCAGATACGGCAATATCTCCTGCTTGCTGTTGGTGTCTAGCGCGGACAAGGGCTCGTCCATTAACAAGATACGGGGACTGGTAAGCAAAGCACGCCCGATAGCCACGCGCTGGCGCTCGCCGCCGGAGAGCTGTGCCGGATCGCCGCGCGTAATGAGACGACTCAAACCCAGCCACTCCACCACTTGCTCCAATTGCACTTTACGTTCGGAGGACTTGATTCGCTTGTAGCCGTACTCCAGATTCGCGCGCACCGACAGATGCGGAAACAGGCTGGCTTCCTGAAACACATAACCCAGCGGACGTTTGTGTACCGGCATAAAAAATTTGTCGTCCTGCCACGTCACACTGTTCACTTGTAGCGAACCTTGAGCGCGCTCCAGCCCCGCGATGCAGCGCAGCAGCGTAGTCTTGCCCGAACCCGACGGGCCGAACAGTGCAGTGACACCGGTCGCAGGCGCGTCAAAGGCGGCATCCAGCACAAAACTATCCAACTGCATCTTGAAGTGCGCGCGGATCTCGCTCATCGCGTCACCTTCCAAGACTTTCCACCCGACAGATAAAGCAGCAGCAACACCACAAAAGAGAACAGCACCATACCTCCCGCCAGCACATGTGCCGCGCCATACTCCATGGCCTCGACATGGCTGTAAATCGCCACCGATAACACCCGCGTCTCGCCGTCGATGTTGCCGCCCAGCATCAGCACCACACCGAATTCGCCGACCGTGTGCGCGAATGCCAGAATGATCGCGGTGAGAAAACCCGGACGCGCAAGCGGCAGTGCCACACTCAGAAAGCGGTCCAGCGCACCCGCGCGCAAAGTCGCCGCCACTTCCAGCGGACGTTTACCGATGGCCTCGAACGCATTCTGGATCGGCTGCACCGCGAAAGGCATGGAAAAAAATACCGAACCGACCACCAGTCCGTAAAAGGTGAACGGCAATCTTCCGAGACCCAGCGCGGTAGTCAACTCACCCACTACGCCATGCGGCCCCATCAACAGCAGCAGATAAAAACCCAGCACAGTAGGCGGCAACACCAGCGGCAGCGCCACCACTGCAGCCACCGGCCCTTTGTACCAGCGACGGCTATGCGCCAACCACCACGCCAGCGGTGTGGCGATGAGCAGCAGCAGGCAGGTGGTGACGCTCGCCAGCTTGAGCGTGAGCCAAACGGCGTGAAGATCGGCTGCGTCTATCGTTGCCATAATCGATCAGGGCAGTTCGTAACCAAAACTACGGATGATTGCCACGGACTTCTCGCTCTTCAAATACGCGAGGAAAGCTTTTGCTGCATCTTTGTCTTTCGCCGCGGATAGCTGCACCGCTGCCTGCTTGATGGGATTGTACAGATGCGCCGGAACAATCCACCATGAACCCTCCGTCACCTTGCCGTCTTTGGTGATCTGCGACAACGCGATAAAAGCCATCTCGGCATTGCCGGTCGCGGCGAACTGGTAAGTCTGGGTGATGCTCTCACCGGTCACCATCTTGCCCTGCACCAAAGACCACAGCCCCATGTCTTCCAAGGTCTCTTTGGCGGCGAGACCATAAGGCGCAAGTTTGGGATCGGCATAAGCAATCTTGTTGTATGAACCCTTGCGCAACACATACCCTTTGTCATCCACATATCCGGGCTGCGCGCTCCACAACACCAACTTACCCAGCGCGTACACAAAACGCGAACCTTCAACAGCCAGCCCTTCTTTCTCCAACAGCTTGGGATTCTTTTCATCCGCCGCAAGGAACACATCGAAGGGCGCGCCTTCTTTGATCTGAGAAGTGAATTTTCCACTCGACCCGAAACTGAGTTTCACCGTATGGCCCGTGTCTTTCTGGAACAACTCGACGATCTGTTTAACCGGCTCGGTGAAGTTCGCCGCCACCGCCGCATTCACTTCGCCCGCATTCGCGACCTGCGCCAGCAGCGACAACAACGCACTCAAAAAACTCAACTGGATCAATTTCATTTCAAACTCCTTTTGATAACCATAATAATTCGAGACCCATGCTTACTTGTGGGAGCGGCTTCAGCCGCGAATACCATGAATCCCGCTGGCCTCTTTCGCGGCTAAAGCCGCTCCCACATGAACAATCCGCTCTTACGCATTCACAGCCAAAATAACGTGCGAAGCTTTAATCAGCGCACACGCTTTCACGCCCTCTTTTAGCCCCAGCGTTTTGACACTGTCGTTGGTCACAATAGCCGCGACACTCTTGCCGCCCGCCAGCTCGATAATCACCTCGCCGTTGATTGCGCCTTCCTGACAACGCACCACGGTGCCGTGCAACTCGTTGCGCGCACTGGTCTTGAAACCCTCGGATGTCGTCACGATCACCCACGGCGCTTTCACCATGGCATACGCTTCCGAACCCACCTTTAATCCAAGATGCTCAACACTCTCATTGGTAATCACGGCGGCCAACGCATCACCGCCGCCAATATCCATTACCACCTCGGCGTTGACCGCGCCGCTCTTGATACTTTTGATCTTGCCCAAAAACTGATTGCGCGCACTCGTCTTCATATCGAATCTCCTTATCAAATGGTAATACTCATCGAAGTCGTCCATCACCTCGGCCAGTTTCTTAAGCACCTGCTCGCGCTCCTGTTCCAAGCGACGGTACGCACCCGCCACGCGGCGACCATAAGTGGTAAGCGTTGTGCCGCCGCCCTTTTGTCCGCCGGTCTTGCGCTCGACCAAAGGCTGCTCGGAAAGATTGTTGATACCCTCCACCGCCTCCCATGCCGCCTTGTAGCTCATGCCCATCGCACTCGCCGCCGCCGAAATGGAACCCGTCGCGTCGATACGCTCCAACAATTCCAAATGATCCCAACGCCGGCCTTTGGCAATCTTCAGTTTGGATACGACACCCGACTCCGTTTTCTTCGCCGTCTTTTTCTCTGTCGCTGATAGCACCATGATGTCCCCGCTCGTTATAACCATTCACGACCTAACGCTGAGCAAAAGCAATGCCACTTGATACCGCAACACACTCAAAGCCCGCCAATATATGCATCCGAGGAAATCCATTGACTCGCCAACATGCACCACGAAGCCCACAGCTTGTCGGTTCTTAAACAATTTGGCGCATTCGTTACAACCTTAAAGCTACAACGCTTTCCATCAATCTAATCTCAATGCTTATCAGGGTTGATGTCACAGATGCTGGCACGCCCTTTGCTGAATGGCCTTTGCGTTATGCACTAATTTACATAACCGATTCCCACTCAATACAGGAGCCAGAAATGTCTAAGCACACAGCACTCAAAAATATAATCGTCCTCTCTCTCATCACCCCTCTACCCGTCTTGGCCGACACCGCCAACGTCAGTGTCTACGGTGTAGCAAACGTCTCTTACGACTCCATCAACACTGGCACCAGTGCTGCCGGTGTCCAAGGAACAACTCTCAACAAAGCATCGAGCAATGCTTCACGTATCGGCTTAAAAGGATCGGAAGATCTGGGCGACGGACTGGCGGCCAATTGGCAGATTGAATCCTTGATCGCGCTGGACAATGCGGGCGGGACTTTCGCCACACGCAACAGCTTTGCCGGATTGAGCAGCAAAGACTACGGCTCGGTACTGGTGGGGCGTTATGACACACCCTACAAAATATCGACACGCAAACTGGACAACTTCTCGGACAGCATCGGTGATAACCGCAGCCTGTTCGGCACCGTTGCATCCGCCTCAGCGTATACCGCTTTCGATGGCCGCCAACCCGATGTGATCGCCTATACCTCTCCGCTCATGGCGGGCTTCAGCGCCGCCATCGCGCAGGTAAATCTGGCCGAGACCGCCACCACGAACGCGGCGGCAAAAGCCACGGCCACCTCGTTCGCCGCCATGTACGACTCGCCCACCCTCACTGCCTCAGTCGCCTATGAAACACACATGTTGGACACCATACGCGTGGGCGGCACAGAGGCGGCTTACAGAGCCGGGCTGGGTTACACACTGGACGATTTTTCGATTGCTGCGGCGTATGAAAAAACCAGCGACACACTGGGCAAAGCAACCTCCCTCACCACCTGCTCGGCATTGGCTACCGGGGCAGATTGCTTCGGGCACAGCGCATCGTATCTCACCGCCAAATACAACTTTGGCAGCGATGCCATCAAAGTGGCTTACACCAAAGTAGGCGCACTCGCTTCCGCCGTCAACACCGGCGCAGATCAGGCCTCGCTCGGTTACGACCACCGTCTGAGCAAACGCAGCACAGTGTTCGCTGTCTATACCAAACTCACGAACGAGACCAAGGCCAACTACGGTTTGGGCAACGCGGCCTTCTCCAGTGCGGCGTTCACATCCATTGGTGCAGGTGCTGCCCCGTCTGCGTTTTCATTAGGCATAAAGCAAGTGTTTTAATTCGGCGCATCCAAAACAAAACGGGCACAACAGTGCCCGTTTTTCATTCCCAAATATCTGCGTTTCTAGGGCAAGTCGTAACCAAAGCCGCGCATCACCGCGCGCGCTTTTTCACCCTTCAAAAATACCAGAAAGGCTTTTGCAGCCTCTTTGTCTTTTGCTGCGCTTAGCAAGACCGCACTCTGGCGGATGGGTTTATGCATCTCCGGCGGAACCAGCCACCATGAACCCTGGCTTATTTTGCCGTCGCGCATCACCTGCGACAGCGCGATGAAGGCCAGATCGTCACGTTCGCTCGCCGCCAATTGGTAGGTCTGCGCAAGATCGTCGCCCTTGTCCAGTTTCCGCTGTATCGAGTTCCACATCGTGAGCTTGGTCAACGTCTCTTTCGCCGCCACACCGTAAGGAGAATTGACGGGATTGGCGATGGCCAGCGTGTTGAAATTGCCCTTGTTCAACACCGACGCTTTTTCATCCACCAAACCGGGCTGTGCACTCCACAACACCAAGCGTCCTGTCGCATAGACGAAACGCGAACCACCAACAGCCAGCCCTTCCTGCAACAATTGTTTCGGCAGCTCTTCATCGGCAGAGAGAAAAACATCGAAGCGCGCGCCACCCTTGATCTGCGCATACAGCTTGCCGCTGGCGGCGGAACTCACCTTCAATGTGTGTCCGCTTTCTTTTTGAAACAACACCGCGATCTGCGCCAGCGGCGCGACAAAATTTGAAGCCGTCGCCACACTCACCTCGGCGGCCTGCGCAGACGAACTCATCACGCCGCACAACATTGCCATCGCGGCGGCTTGCATGCGCAAGGGAATAAGCATCTTCAACTCCTCGTGTTAATTGCAGCCATGATAACAAGCAAGACAAAACCAGGGGAGATTGTTTCCATCGCTGCGAACATTGGATAGACTAGCGCCATGAACTCCAGTGATCGCACCTACTACGTCAGCGATGAACGACTGAAGGCATTCAAGCAGCTCACACCGGAACAGAAATTAAAAGGGGTGGAAGAAATGGCGATGTTCCTGCGACTGGCAAAGCTCAATGGCGCAAAGCCTGCCAATATTGAAAGCAAAGCTAAACTAAATTGAATAGCCTCCTGCAAGCGGGTACGGTGCAACGTTATTTTTGGATGAGCGCCTGAAAGATCGAGGTGTATTTGTCCGGTGTTTTAGGGTGCGCCATAACTTTCACCCTTGATAGAATCAAGGCATCACAAAATCCGCGCCAGTTTATACACCGCAACGGTGTATTTCTCGGCTGATTTTAGGGTGTCTACTTTACGTTAGACCTATGTAATCAAAGGCAGTCTCGCCATTAATCTAGGGGTATCAAATGAAACTAATATTATTGTTGGCTCTAGTTGCTTTATCCGGTTGCGCATACAGTATTAAAGACATTGACGTTAGTAAAAGTGAACCTACTTGCGTTAGAGAGTGTTCAAAATCCTATTCGCAATGTGCCTCGACTGGGCCGGCAGTGGGATTTAAAACAGAAACATTGAGGGCATGCAGAGAATCATACGAGGTATGTATCAATACTTGCCCACAGAAATAAAATATTGAGTTGTATTTACAGTCTCACAGCCAGTCTAATCTTACATTAGAGAGGGACTGGCTACGCCAGCCCCTCAATTCAACGTTAGAGCTTTCAGTATGCTTCTGCAACCTCCTCACCAATTTTGGAGGTTGTTAATTTCAACTTAAGAAAGGAAATGTCTCATGGTGTTATTTTCGCGTTTATCCTTAGCAGTGCTTTTACTTGTAACCATTGTTGCTTGCGCAAGTTCAGGTAAAACTGCGAAGGTACAAGTCGGAATGACAAAGCCTGAACTCATCAACGCCATCGGAGATCCAGATAGCGCCAGTGCACAGGGTTCAACTGAGGTTTTGAGCTATTACCTTTGTTATTCTAATTGCGCAGCTCTAATCATGGAAAACAGAGGTAGAAATTGGTACTACGTCCGTCTCATAGACGGACGTGTTGATTCATATGGCAACAACGAGGCATTCGGAATTAAGGGCGATTTTGATAGCTCAAAGGTCATTACAAAGAACAGCAACATAAAGGCGGATGTTAACGTAAGAGGCACCACTGATATGTACGCGGAATTAAAAAAGCTTCAGGAATTAAAAGATAGCAAGATTATTACGCAAGAAGAGTTCGATGCTAAAAAGAAAAAAATCCTTGCGCAGTAACGTTCGAGTTTGTGTGCTCAGCTCTAACCCTGCGCTCAAGCGGGACAGTATTCTTCCCCCAAAATAATTGACACCATTCATTCCATTACGTTTGGGCGGGGCGGCTACGAAAACCCCTCGCACAGTTCTTCACTTCAACGTTAGTCACACCCATTACCATAACATCGGTCTTGATTTATACTGCATCCATGCCGACTCCTACCGCCACTACTGAATACTTGAATCTCTCTGTCTCCGAGCGCATTCAACTCGTCGAGGACATCTGGGATAGTATCGCCGCCGAAGGATCAAATACCGTTGAGTTGTCACAAGATCAAAAGGCCGAGTTGCATCGTCGCGTTGCAGCACACCGTGCCGACCCTTCCACTGCGGTCCCGTGGGAGCAGGTTCGCTCCAAGCTATTTCCGAGTAAACCCTGATGTTGGTTGTGCTCCGTCCAGAAGCTGAGCACGAACTTCTGGAGGCTCAGGCTTGGTATGAGTCAAAAGCAATGGGGCTTGGCTTTGAGTTTGCCCGTGCCGCTGACGCGGCAGTAGCGTCGGCGCTTCGTAATCCATTTGGGAATTTGCGTCACGCTTATCTATCTCCCAAGTTCTGAAGAGTTGCTGGTAGTTTCGTTCTTTCATCAACATCGTGAGCCGGGTATTTGGCTTGAGCGATTTGGTGGCTGATTGCATGGCCACAAGCCTAAATCCTGCGCTCAAGCGGGACGCGCCTTCGATGCGCCCACTGGCTGCACGTTGAGCTTGGATACTCTTAACATTGAAGGATTGCTATGAAATCTGAAGTTGTTGCCGAAGCTGCCCGTGCCACTCTGGACGGCAGTATTCCCTTTCCAGAGGTTGTCGGAAGGCTCATTGAAACAGGCGTTGAGTATTACCATGTTGATTATGTTGCACTGCAAATAACGTACTACAGTGCCTCTGGTGAATTGATCAAAACACCCATCAATTACGAGGGTTTACCTTCTGTTGCGGCCGACTTTGATCTTGATGCACTTAAGGCGGCAATTCTCGATAGCCAACAAAATGGGCAGCACTACAGGGACTTTAGCAAACGTGCCATGAATGCAGGAGTTCAAGGTTACATCGCATTTCTACGCGGCAAGCGCGTTACTTATTGGGCGCGCGGCGGTGACAATCACACTGAATGGTTTCCTGGTGCCAAACCTTAGGATGCCTATCCCTAAACGAAATCTCGAAAGTCACAATCCAATGATATACAAAGGTAGCTGCCACTGCGGGCAGGTCGCGTTCGAAGCCGAAGGAAATATTGAAAAAATCATGGAGTGCAATTGCTCAATTTGTAGCAAGCACGGTTCGCTCCATTGGTTTATTCCCCGCGAGAGTTTTCGTTTGCTCACCCCCGAAGACGACATGGGCACATATACATTCGACAAGCACACCATTAAACATCGCTTTTGCCCTAAGTGCGGATGTGCACCCTATAGTGAAGGGCTTGCACCTTCCGGCAACTACATGGTTGCAATCAACGCCCGCTGTCTGGATGGTGTCGATTTGTCACCCATCAAGGTGGGGCATTTTGATGGCCGCAGCCTTTAAGCACCCGCTGCCGAACCCTGCACCCAATCGGGACACGGGATTCGGGTCTCTGCTCACGATGCGGACAGTCAGAAACCGCGCTACTGTGCGCGGGAAAAATCCGTTCCGAATTGTTTAAACTTGAAAGCCTCGTTCCCTGCGATAACGACAATGCACTCGCGAGCTGCGATTAATTGCACACTGTCTGATATAGCCCTGCGTCCATAAGCCAAAGATACCCATGCCAACACCTCTTCCCTCCGATGCAGAGAACATCCACCGGGTCTTCGACTGGCTCTGGTCTTCCGGCCAGTTGTCCGCAAACGACATCACGACACTCCCGCGACTCGGCATCGAGGTCGTCATCAATCTGGCACCGCCCACCTCGTCGGTAGCCCTGCCCGGAGAGGCCGAACTCGTAACCTTGGGCAACATGGTTTACCTCCAGATTCCGGTGAGCTGGGAGCGCCCCGAGCTGCATCAACTGATGCAGTTCTTTGGCGCGCTCGAAACTTTTTCAGGCTGCAAAATCTGGCTGCACTGCGCCATGAATATGCGCGCGTCGGCATTCATCTATCTCTACCGCCGACTGTGTCTGGGCGAAGACGAAGAACTTTCCGCCTTTCCGATGCGCGAAGTCTGGACACCCAATCCCGTGTGGCAGCGATTCATACACGATGCCATACAACACTATCCGCATATTCCGCGCGGCAGGCAGCCATGCATTTAAGAATATTGTGCCCCACCCTACTGCTGCTGTTTTTCAGCGCGCAGACATTGGCGGAGACTTGGCGCAACGCACATGTTCCCTTTGTCCCGCGCGGTGCGAAGATCCAGATCCGCACCGTGCTCGCGATCAATCCGCGTCTCGCGCGTTTCTCGCCGGAGCAGATGCGCATCATGCTGACCTCCGCACAACAAACCGTGAAACAGAATTTCGATGTGGACATCGAGTTCACCGGCAATACGGAAATGAACATGGCGCGTCTGTTTGCGCTCATCCCGCCGGACATCCGGCGTTTGCGCAAAGGACTGATCTACGATTTCAAATCGGGCGACAAACTTAAACTCGCGCAAGGCATCTACACCACGCTCACACAAAGCGGCACCACGCTGGAAGCGGCGCTGGCGTTCAGCTCGGCCTATCTTCCCGCAGTTCAGGCCAAAGACCTGCGCGCACTCTCCACTATATTGGCCGGGGTGATGTTGGAAAGACTGGAGACTTGGCGTCATGTCAGCGCCGCAGACGGCGCGCCCGTGCTCGATGCCTCACCCTATAACGAATGGATTTATTGGGACTCGCTGGGTTACGGCGTTCTGCCGTTCGAATTGGTGATCAGCAATCAGCTCATCGCCAGCGCGGAATATATTGATGTGGATATTCACTCCGCCATTCGCGGCGGTGTATCGGTGGGCACCACGACTTACAGCCGGCAGAGCAAGTTTGGCTCGTATATCTTCTGGAGCACATTTCCATTTCAGGACGATTCCGCCTATACCCTGCAGCTGCGCAACGGCGAAAAATATACGGCACGCGAGGCCGCGGAATTGTCCGGCGCTTATCTGGCGCATGAGATCGGCCATATGCTGTTTCAGTTCGGCCACCCCTTCGGGCAGAACAGCTGCGTGATGAACCCGGTGAGCATGCTGCGTTTCCGCGAATGGATGCAGCAGATCGACAGCCGTGCGTGTCCTGTCGACAGCCGTGCCGAGATGTGCCGGGGCGCGGTTCACTTCACCTACAACCCGGACTGGCTGCTCCTGCCGCAGCCGCAGAATTAAATTTTATGTGTTACCAATACGGAGTTTGAAGCCATGCCCTACGTCAATCTGCAAATCACCAAAGGTGCAACACGGGAACAAAAAGCGCAACTGGTGAAAGAGTTCACCGACTCGCTGGTGCGAGTGCTGGGCAAGAAGCCCGAGCACACGCATATTGTGATCCAGGAAATCGAAGAGGCAGACTGGGGTTATGCGGGGATGCTGACGGACGACTGGAAGAAGTCGCAGAAATAATTATTCCTCATCCACCTCGGCCAACACGACACCGATGGCCTGCATGGGATCATCGGTGAGGCTCAGGCAGTGTTCACTGCCGCCGACCAGATACAGATTGAACCGTTCCCGCTTAAGTGCGGCTGGCAAACGCGCGGGCATGTCGTCGTCATTGCACAGGGTAAAACGCAGATCCGGCCAGGTCTGCTTCAAAGTCGCCAAGGCGGCCTCGTCCAGCGTAGCCATTCTGGCAGCTGTATTGGCAATATTTTCCAGTGTCTCGGCAACGATCATGATTTAGCCCTGCTCTTCTTCATATCCTGAAAAACGGCTCAGCGACTGCGCTTTTACACCGAGTATCTTGGCCAGCCAGGGCGGCGGCGCATCGAGTACGGCTTGCAGACGCTGCAGGGCGATACTCGCCTTGCCACCTTCCGGCGCTTTGATAGGATGGATGTTGGCACGCACTGCCTTGGCAGCCGCAGGGCCGCCGATGGATTGCACGTAGACAATCTGACAGTCTTTGAGAAGTTCGGCGCGGGCCGCATTTTTATCTTCGGCATCATCGGCGCTGCTCGCTGAACGCACATCGATGAGGCGAATCTCAGCTGGGCCAACCTGATACACCAGAAAATGCGGGCAAGAACCAAAGTGTCCGTCGAGATTCTCTTCCGTATTGGAAGCCACCGCGACACGCAAACTGCCCGGCATATCGCCCTCGGCATACGTTGCACTCAGCGGCAGATTTCCAGAGTTCGCGGCCTCGCCCCACAGATAACGTACCGCCAATTTGATGGACGCGTTATCCACGTCGGGATCAACGGTCTCTTCGCCGGACAGGATGAGTTTGATGTCCGCCACGGTTACTTTGGCAAGTTTCTCTTCGGTGATAGGCAGGCCAATCTGGTCTCCCAGCTTGGCCGCGAAAGCACCTGCGTTCACATCGGCAAGCGCTCGCGCAGCTTGCGCGATGCGCAGTGCGGCGATTTTGGTAATGACGCTGGTGGTAGTCATAGTTACCTCTGGTTTGGCCAGTCTGTCAGGTTCGGAGAAAAAATATTCCAAACCTTTAAATGGGGCGTTCACCCTTGCGGGTGAACGGAATTACTTATGCTGCCACTTGCGTGATGCAACCCTTGATCGGGCACACCTTTACACATTGCGGCTTGTCAAAATCACCTTCGCACTCGGTGCAACCGCTTGCGCTGATGATATACAAACCCTTCTTCACGCTGATGGAAGCCGTGGGGCATTCGGGTTCGCAATCGCCACAGGAAGTGCACAAATCCGTATTGATTTTCATTGCCATGATAGTTCTCTCCTAGTTCTTTATTCCGCCGCATCCAAGCGCTTGGCACGCAAGGAAATGGGCAACTTGGCCGGCGCAGCTTGAGGCTCGATGTAATAACACCCGCCGTTGTTAAGCTTGATCTCGCCACCCCATTTTTCCGGGGTATTGAACTCCATCGAAACGATGTCGTCCTCGAGGTCGCGCTTGGGCAGATAGAACACATATTCTGTCTTGCTGCCACGCTGGATCATGATGTTTGCCATTGCAACTCCTTGAGTTGCAGGATTGAGTGATTAGGATTGAGGATTGAGTTGGCGCAGCTGCAAGCCCACTCAATCCTCGCTCCTCAATCCTCGATCCCGCTTAACGAACCAGATCGTGGTTGTAGTCGGTGGTTCCCATGCCGCGAGTGTCATCATCCAGACGTTCCAGCACTGCGTTAGTCAGTGTGGTGAGCATCTGCATGGCACCCTCATAGCCCAGAGTCGTGGCGCGATGGAGGTGGTGACGATCGAAGATCGGGAAGCCGATACGGATCAGCGGAACTTCAAACTCTTTACCCTTGTGCAAGGTATCGCGTTGAATGAACTTGCCGTAGCTGTTGCCGATCATGAAGTCTGGCTTCTCGGTCAGAACCAGCGAACGGAAGTGCCACAAGTCGGCGCCCGCAAACACTTGGGTGTTCTTGCCGTAAGGTGTCGAATCCAGCACTGCTTGAATCGCTTTCGTCCACTTCTTGCTGCCGTTGTTGCACAACACGTGCAGCGGCTCGATGCCGAGTTCGGTGAGGAACTTGGTCATACCCAGCGTGAAGTCTGGATCGCCGTACAGGCTGATCTTCTTGCCGTGCAACCAAGTGTGGCTGTCGGTCATCATGTCGACGAAACGACCGCGCTCTTTAAGCAGGGAAGCGGGGATCGCCTTGCCGGTGACTTCGGAAACCTTCATCAGCCATTCGTCGGTCCACTCCAAGCCCATCGGAATGTTCAGCTTTGGCACTTCGTGTTTCCAAGTCTGGTCGACATACTTCTTGGTCTTCTCGAGCTGCATCGGTTGCAGCAGGAAAGTGGTGATCGCGTTCGGAGAATCTTTGATCTCGTCCTGAGTCGTACCACCCGCATACATGCGGAACTCGCCGTCAGCCGGTGTATCCAGCACTTCGGTCGGGTCGCTCAACATGGTGTGCGCAACGCCCATCTCGTCCAGCATGCGGTGCATCACACGATAGTTGCCCAGGTAAGTCTCGAAGCCGGGAACCAGATTGATCTTGCCGTTCTTGCCAACCACCTTGTCATCCATGCTGTTACGCGTGAAGTAACCGATGATACCTTCGAACATATTGTCCCAACCGGTAACGTGCGAACCCACGAAAGACGGGGTGTGCGCGAACGGAACAGGGTAGTCGTCAGGGATGTTGCCGGCTTTTTTGGTGTTACGGATGAAGGCGTTCAAGTCGTCACCGATAACTTCGGCCATACAAGTTGTGGACACAGCGATGACGTCCGGCTTGTAGATCGCTTTGCAGTTCTCCAGACCGTCGATCATGTTCTTCTGACCGCCGAACACGGCTGCGTCTTCAGTCATGGAATCGGACACGCAAGAAATTGGCTCGCGGAAATGACGGTTGAAGTAGGTACGGAAGTAAGCCACGCAGCCTTGAGAACCGTGCACATACGGCATGGTCTTTTCGAAACCCAGTGCGCACAACACCGCGCCCAGAGGTTGGCAGGCCTTGGCCGGATTAACGGTCAATGCTTCGCGCTTGAAGTTCAGTTCACGATATTCAGCCGTTGTTGTCCAGGTGAAAGTGTCTTGAACCTTGCCGGCTTCGTGACGCTCTTCGAACTGGTCCTGTTTATTGCCGATTGATTCCTTGTATTCGTCCTGACGGAACAATGGATAACAAGGTTTGAT
>JAGVIV010000303.1 GCA_020055845.1 Betaproteobacteria bacterium | reverse complement strand
TTAACCGCTGTTCCTTAATCCCGCCGCGATACCGTTGATGGTGAGGTGAATCGCGCGTTTCACTTTTTCGTTGTCGTCCCCTGCGCGGTGGCGGTGCAGCAAGGCCACCTGCAGATGGTTGAGCGGGTCGATGTAGGGCGTGCGTGTGGTGAGGCTGCGCGCAAGTGTCGGGTTGTCTTCCAGTAGTGTCGAGGCACCGGTGATCGCGAACAGCATGTCCACGGTACGCTGCCACTCGGCTTCGATCTCGCCGAATATCTTGTTGCGCAAATCTTCGTCTGCCACCAGTTCCGCATAACGCGAGGCGATGCCCATATCGGTCTTGGACAGCACCATGTCCATGTTGGACAACAGGCCGCGGAAGAACGCCCAGTTTTCATTCATCGACTGCAGCTGTTTTAATCCGGCTTCGCCTTCGCGTGCGATGAATTGCTGTGCCGCACTGCCGAATCCGTACCAGCCCGGCAGAATGGCGCGATTCAGGCTCCAGCTGAATACCCACGGAATGGCGCGCAGATCTTCGATGCTGTCGGTGGCGCGCCGCGCCGATGGGCGGCTGCCGATGTTGAGTTCGGCAATCTCGCGGATTGGCGTGGTGGCAAAGAAATATTCGGTGAAGCCGGGAGTCTCATAGACCAGTTTGCGGTATGCGGAAAACGCATCGGCACTCAATGCTTCTACGATGCGGTGGAATTCCGGCATGGTGGAATCGTCGCCGTGGTGGTGCACCAGTGTGGCTTCCAATGTCGCCGCAATAAGAATCTCCAGATTGCGCCGGCCAATCTCCGGGTTTGAGTATTTGCTGGAGATGACTTCGCCTTGTTCGGTGATGCGTATCTGTGCGTTCACGCTGCCCGGCGGTTGCGCGAGAATGGCTTGGTAGCTGGGGCCGCCGCCGCGTCCGACAGTGCCGCCGCGCCCGTGGAACAAGCGCAGTTCGATGCCGTGTTTCTCGAATACTTTCACCAGTTCGACTTCGGCTTTATACAGTTCCCAGTTTGCGGTGATATAGCCGCCGTCTTTGTTGCTGTCGGAATAACCCAGCATCACTTCTTGCGTGTTGCCGCGGCTTTGCAACAGTTCGCGGTAGAACGGGATGGCGAACAGCTCATCCATGATGGGGCCGCAGCCCTGCAAGTCGGCGATGGTTTCGAATAGCGGGATGATGTTGAGATGCAGGGTCGGTGTTTTGCCGCCGCTTTCCAGTAGCCCGGTCTGTTGCACCATGAGCGCCACTTCCAGCAGGTCGCTCACGGCATCGGCTTTGGAAATGATGTAGTTGGGCAGCGCGGCGTGGCCGAAGCGCTGGTGTATCTCGGCAGCAGCCCGCATCAGCTGCAGTTCTCCGCGCGCGGTGTCGGAGAATTTGTCTAAATCAGCGGCGAGTACCTTGTTTTCCTGAAGCGCTAGCAGCAGTGTCTTGCGGCGCGCGGCTTCGTCCAGTGCGGCGTAGGTCGTGCCGCTATCGGCGAGTAGCTCGCTCACCACCTGTTCGTGGATGCCGCTGTGCTGGCGCATGTCGATAGGAGCCAAATGGAAGCCGAACACTTCGGCGGCACGGCGCAGATCCGCCATGCGCCCGCGCGACAGATAGGTCGCGTGGTGGTGTTCCAGCGAGTTGATGACAATATCAAGTTCGGCGATGAACTCTTCAACATTGGCGTAGGGCTGCACGGCGCGTGTCACTGGATGCAGGTGCGCCACATGATGGCCGAGTCTTTCGGAGGTGGCGACCAGGCGCGCATAGATGGCAATGAGCACGCGCCGATACGGTTCGTCTTCGCGGCTCACGGCTTTGTCGGGAGAGCTTTCCGACAGTGCCTGCAGTTCCGCGCTCACCTCCACTAGCCGTATCGACAGGCTTAGGCGCGAGCTTAGCAACTCGGTCTCGGACAGATAGTATTCCAGCGCGGTGGCGGAATGCCGTTCGGCTGCGTCCAGCATCACTTTGTGGGTGACAAAGGGATTGCCGTCGCGGTCGCCGCCTATCCAGCTGCCCACGCGCAAAAAGGGCGGGATGTGCAGGCGTTGACCGAAGCAGGCCTCGACTTGTTTATCCAGCCCGGCATACAGCTTGGGAATTTCTCTGAGGAAGGTGTAGTCGTAGAACGACAGGCCGTTCTTGACTTCGTCCTGTACGGTCAACTTGGACGTGCGCAACATGCGCGTCTGCCACAAGATGAGCACGAAGCGGCGCAGTGTCTCTTCGTTTTCGGCAAGTTCTTCCGGTGTCATGTCCATGCGGTCGCGCTCGGACAGCAAGCTGGAAATGATGAGCTGGCAATTCAATATGCTCTTGCGCTGCACTTCGGTGGGATGCGCGGTGAGCACGGGGGAGATGAGCGCCTTGTCAAAGAATTCCTGCAGTGTCGCGGCATCCATGTTCTTGTCTTTTGCGCGGTCCAGCGCCAGTTGCACGCTGCCTTCCTGCGGCGGCGAACCTGCTTTCAGATGGGCACGGCGGCGGCGATTGTGGTGCAAATCTTCGGCGATGTTGGAGAGTTGCGAGAAGTAGCTGAAGGCGCGCACCACGGCCAGCGTTTCGTCGGGCGAGAGCGCATCCAGTACCTCTTCGAGTTGGGCGCGGTCACGGTCATCCTGAGATTTGCGGAAGCGCACGGCGGTGCGGCGCACGTTTTCGATGAGCGCGTATCTTTCTTCGCCTTCCTGTTCGCGCAAGGTGTCGCCCAGAATGCGGCCGAGCAGACGGATGTCGTCACGCAAAGGCACATCTTTACTGGATATGTCGGCGGGGGCAGCAAGCAGGTTCATGGCGTTTTTCTTCAGCATAGGGTCAACGCGCGCAGCCTAACGTGAAACTCGCATAGCGATTTGTTCGCTTCTTCACCCGCTTGCGGGAGAGGACGGGGGCGAGGGTAAGAGGGGATGGCATTGCCGCCATACCCGCCAAGGCTCATGTTAGAATGCGCCGCAAAATAATCAAATAAATATTCAGGATAAAGCAATGACTCAGGCATTCCAGACGACTTCCGCCCCGAAAAAACTGGTTATCGCATCGCGCGAAAGTGCGCTGGCGATGTGGCAAGCAGAACACATCCGGGATCGACTGCGCGCATTATATCCGCAAACCGAGGTAAGTATATTGGGCATGACGACACAGGGCGACCAGATACTCGACGTGACGCTCTCTAAGATCGGCGGCAAAGGCTTGTTCGTCAAGGAGTTGGAGACGGCTCTGGAAAACGGCAGTGCGGATATTGCGGTGCATTCCCTGAAAGATGTGCCGATGCATCTGCCCGAAGGGTTTGTGCTGGCGTGTATCGGCGAGCGTGAAGATCCGCGCGATGCTTTTGTCTCCAATAAGTTTGACAATCTGGCAGCGCTGCCCGCGGGTAGCGTGGTCGGCACTTCCAGCTTGCGTCGCGAAAGCCAGTTGCGCGCGCGTTTCCCGCATCTCGATATTCAGCCCTTGCGCGGCAATGTGCAGACGCGTTTGCGCAAGCTGGACGAGGGCCAATATGCCGCCATCATCCTCGCTGCCGCCGGATTAAAACGTCTGGGCTTGGGTGAGCGCATCCGCGCCGTTATTTCCAGCGAAGACAGTCTGCCCGCCGTGGGGCAAGGCGCATTGGGTATTGAAACACGCGCTGATCGTCCCGATTTGAAAGCCTTGCTCGCGCCGCTGCATCATGCCGATACGGCTGCCTGTGTGCTGGCCGAACGTGCCATGAGCCGTGCGTTGGCCGGTAGCTGCCAGGTGCCTTTGGGCGGATTCGCCGAGGTGCAGGGCGGCACACTGCGTATGCGCGGTTTCGTGGCCAGCCCGGATGGCAAGAAGATGTTGCGCGCCGAGCAGACTGGCAGTGCCTCCGCGCCGGAAGTGCTGGGTGATGCGGTCGCCGCGGCCCTGCTAAAACAAGGTGCGGGCGAGATATTGGCGGCGCTGTCTCTTTGA
>JAGVIV010000062.1 GCA_020055845.1 Betaproteobacteria bacterium | reverse complement strand
GGCGAACAGCGCATCAGCAACTTCCTGCTCTGGCAGTTGGCTTATACCGAATTGTATTTCACCGACATGCTCTGGCCCGCATTTGACCGCGAGGCACTGGATGCCGCCATCCTGTCTTATCAAAAGCGTGAACGGCGCTTTGGCCGCACGAGCGAACAACTAACCGAAAATAAATCAGATGCTTAAACAGCGCGTTATTACCGCCTCTATTTTATTTGTGGTGCTGTTGGCTGCCGTATTTGCATTGCCCGCAGCGGGTTGGGCTGCGTTGATCGCCGTCATGATTTGGCAGGGCGCGGTGGAGTGGGCAAAACTGTCCAAAATGGAAGGCCGCATGGCGATGCTTTATTGCGCGGCCTCGCTGCTGCTGATGCTGGGCATATTCTGGCTGGATACCGCACTCTCTGCCGAGCGCGTACTGTGGCTGCATTTATTCTGTTATTCAATCGCGGTCGTGCTGTGGGTTCTTGTCGTTCCGGCATGGATGATTGCGGGTTGGAAGCCGCAAAACCGCTGGTTCATGGGGTTGATCGGCTGGGCTGTGTTGTTGCCTACCGGGCTGGCAATGGTTGACCTGCGCGACGTAAGTCCCTGGTTGTTACTGGGCACCATGTCGGTCGTGTGGGTGGCGGACATCTCCGCCTATTTCGCGGGTAAGCGTTTCGGCAAAAACAAGTTGGCACCCAGCATCAGTCCTGGAAAAACTTGGGAAGGTGTATTCGGTGCATTGCTCGTTGTGACAATCTACGTGCTGGTCGTCGGTTTTTCCAATGGCCTGTTCAAAATTTATCCGGTATTTCCCGGCATCATCATCGCCGCATGGTGGTGGGTGGGCTTGGCGGTGATCGGCGATTTGTTTGAATCCGCGGTTAAACGCCAAGCGGGCGTAAAAGACAGCGGGGCGTTGCTGCCCGGCCACGGCGGTTTGTTGGATCGCATTGACGCGCTGACTTCGACGCTACCGTTCGCGGCTATTGCGCTGGTGTTTGAGCAATTGAGCCATTTGACAGTGGCCGTCAGTTATTAACCCCGTCCCGGACAGCCCGCCATGAATAAATTGCAAGGTCTCACGGTACTTGGGTCAACCGGCAGCATAGGCAAAAGCACGCTGGACGTGGTCGCGCGTCACCCCGATCGTTATCAGGTTTATGCGCTGACTGCCAATCAGCAGGACAAATTGCTGTTCGAGCAATGTCTGCTTTTCAAACCGCGCTTTGCCGTGATGCTGGATGAACATGCGAGCAAACGTCTCGCCGCAAGTATTGCGACCGCCGGATTGCAGACCGAAGTCCTGTGCGGGGTTGCGGCATTGGAACAGGTTTCATCCGCGCCGGAAGTGGATGCGGTGATGGCAGCCATTGTTGGTGCGGCAGGTTTGCGTCCGACTCTGGCCGCGGCACGCGCGGGTAAACGCATCCTGCTGGCGAACAAAGAAACGCTGGTTATGGCGGGGCGTATCTTCATGGATGCGGTCAAACAGAGCGGTTCGCCGCTGCTGCCCATCGACAGCGAACACAACGCGATTTTCCAAGCTTTGCCGCATCAATATTCCGGCGATTTGCACGCGGGCGGCATCAGCAAAATTTTGCTCACCGCTTCCGGTGGCCCGTTCCGCAATACCCCCTTGAGCGATTTGCAGCAAGTCACACCCGACCAAGCCTGTGCCCATCCGAATTGGAGCATGGGACGCAAAATTTCCGTCGATTCCGCTACGATGATGAACAAAGGACTGGAGGTCATCGAGGCTCACTGGTTATTCAACGCGCCAGCGGATGCCATTCAAGTGGTGGTGCATCCGCAAAGCGTGATTCACTCCATGGTGCAATACGTGGACGGTTCGGTACTTGCCCAGCTAGGCAATCCCGACATGCGCACCCCCATCGCTTACGGTCTGGCTTATCCGGAGCGTATCGAGGCAGGTGTCGCGCCGCTGGATTTATTCAAGATTGCGCGGCTTGATTTTGTGGCACCGGACTTTGAGCGTTTCCCCTGTTTAGCCTTGGCCTATCGCGCTTTGCGCACGGGCGGAACCGCGCCGGCCCTAATGAACGCAGCCAATGAAATTGCCGTCGATGCTTTCCTCAATCAGCGTATCGCTTTCCTCGATATTCCGCGTTTGATTGCGGATGTGTTGGATGAACTGCCGGCGTTGGCGGTGACGGTGTTGGAAGATGTACTGGAGGCGGATGCTCAGGCACGTAGCGCGGCGCTGGCATGGGTGGAGCGCAAATGACCATATTGGCTTTCGTCGTTGCTATCGCGGTGCTGGTGGTGTTCCACGAACTGGGGCATTACTGGGTTGCGCGTTTGTGCAATGTGAAGGTTTTGCGTTTTTCGCTGGGTTTTGGCAAGGTCTTATACAGCAAGCGTTTTGCCGGAGGTGAGACGGAATGGGTGATTTCGGCGATTCCTTTGGGCGGCTACGTGAAGATGCTGGATGAGCGCGAAGCCGATGTGCCCGCCCATGAGCTGCCCCGTGCCTTCAATCGCCAGCCGGTCTTGCGGCGTATGGCCATCGTCATTGCCGGGCCGATTGCCAATCTGTTGCTGGCTATTTTGTTGTACTGGGCTTTGTTTATTTACGGTGTCCCCGGAATAAAGCCCGTATTGGGAGAGGTTCCGGTCTCGACACCCGCAGCAGCGGCGCAACTGTATGCACAGGATGTCATCCTGAGTATCAACGGTCAGGAAACGCCGAGTTGGCAGGAGGTGCGCTGGATACAGCTCGATCTGGTATTGCAAAAACGTCCGGCGCAGATCGTGTTGCGCACAGCCGGAGGTGTTTCGAGTTCGCGTGTGCTGGATACTTCCAGCTTAACTCCCGCCGATCTGGACGGGGATTTTTTGCGCAAGCTGGGTTTGCAGGCCTATCAACCACCTACGCCCCCTGTCATCGATAAACTTACCGATGGCGGTGCGGCACAACGCGGTGGGCTGCATATAAACGACAAGATTTTGCGTGTGAATGGCGAAAGTATCCCGCAATGGGATGTGTTTGTGGACGTGGTGCGCAGCCATCCCGAGCGCGTACTCGAAATCGAAGTTGCACGCGGCGAAACGACAGTTCTGCTGAGTGTCACCCCTGAGGCCGTCAATGAAGATGGAAAACAGATCGGGCGCATCGGTGCTGCGCCGCAACTCGATCGCGCTGCCTACGATGCCCTTATCGTCGAAGTGCATTATCCGCCGTTGGGCGCACTGGGCGAAGCCGTGCGCAAGACCTGGGAGACAGCAGCGGTCAGCTTGAAAATGATGGGAAAGATGCTGATGGGGGACGTATCGCTCAAGAACTTGAGCGGTCCGATTACCATCGCCGATTATGCAGGGCAGTCCGCGCAAATCGGCCTGGCGGCTTATTTGGCATTTTTGGCACTCATCAGTATCAGTTTGGGTGTATTGAATTTACTCCCTGTCCCCTTATTGGATGGGGGGCATTTGCTGTATTATACGGTCGAGTTGATTAAGGGCAGCCCGGTGCCAGACTCCCTGTGGGAGGCCGGACAGAAAGTTGGCATTGCATTGTTGCTTACCATGATGGCTTTTGCGTTATATAACGACATCAGTCGCCTGATTTTAGGTTGAAAAACTAATGGATTTTAAGAAATTGGCGGGACTCGTTCCGCTGCTGTATGCCGCATCGGTATGGGCTATAGAACCTTTTGTCATCAAAGATATCCGCGTCGAGGGGATACAGCGCACCGAGCCCGGGACGGTATTTAGCTATCTACCGGTGAAAGTGGGCGATACCCTGAATGACGACAGGGCGACCGTTGCCATCCACGCTTTGTTCTCGACGGGTTTTTTCAAAGATGTCAGCTTGAAGAATGAGCAGGGCGTGCTGATAGTGTCGGTACGCGAGCGTCCGTCCATCGCCAGTGTCGATATCGACGGCGTGAAGGACTTTCCCAAAGACCAGTTGCGTGACAATCTCAAACAAGTCGGTTTGGCCGAGGGCCGCATCTTCGATAAATCCGCATTGGAGAAATCCGAGCAGGAGCTCAAGCGCCAGTATGTGGCACGGGGCAAGTACGGTGTGTCGGTCAAGACCACCGTTAAAGAGTTGGAGCGTAACCGTGTGGGCGTCAGCTTCAATGTGGTGGAAGGTGAAGTCTCCAAAATTCGTCAGATCAACATCGTAGGCAACAACACCTACAGTGAAGCAGAGCTGCTCGACATGATGAAGCTCAGTACGCCGGGATTTTGGAGCTGGATGAGCAAGAACGACCAGTATTCCAAACAGAAACTGTCTGCCGATATGGAGACAATACGTACTTTCTATCTGGATTCCGGGTATATGGAGTTTTCCATCGATTCCACTCAGGTGTCGATTTCGCCGGACAAAAAAGACATCTTTATCACCCTGAATATCTCGGAAGGCCCGAAATACACCATCTCTTCGGTGCAGGTCGCCGGCACCCAGGCCGTCTTCTCGCATGAGGAGATACGCAAACTCATCACGCTGCAGCCCGGCGATGTGTTTTCGCGCAAAGCGATTACGGCTTCGACGCAGAGCATCACCGAGCGTTTCGGTGACGAGGGTTATGCTTTCGCGAATGTGAATGCGGCGCCGGAGATCGACAAAGAAAAACACCAGGTTGGTTTTACTTTCATGACCGATCCATTTCAGCGTGTTTATATCCGGCGCATCAATATTTCCGGCAATACCAAGACCCGCGACGAAGTGGTTAGGCGCGAATTCCGCCAGATGGAAAGCGGCTGGTTTGCGACCGAGAAGATCAAAAAATCCAAGAAGCGCGTGGACCGATTGGGTATCTTCGGCAATGTCAACGTCGAGACTTTGCCTGTTCAAGGCACAAAAGACCAGATGGATTTGAATGTATCGGTGGAAGAAAAGTCCACCGGCACGTTATCGGTCGGTGCCGGTATTAGCAGCGTCGAGGGGCTGACCTTCATGGGCAGTGTGAGCCAAAGCAATATATTCGGTACCGGCAGCACACTGTCCACACAGGTCAACACCAGCCAGTACAACAAAATATATTCGGTCTCGTACACGAATCCCTATTACACCGATGACGGTGTGAGCCGCGGCTTTGATATTTACAACCGCAAGACCAGTGCCACACAGGCCAGTATCAGTCAGTACACCTCGGAAAGTCTGGGGGGCGGTGTGCGTTTCGCCGTGCCTTTGAGCGAAGATCAGATGATCCATTACGGCTTGGCCGTGGAAGATACGACCATCGGTTTGACCTCTTTGAGTCCCGCGCGTTTTTCCACCTATATCGATACCTTCGGTGCGCGCACGGACAATTTGCTGGGCACGATAGGCTGGAGCCGGGATAACCGCGACAGCGCCATGTACCCGACAGAAGGAACCATGCAACGCGGTTCCGCCGAAATCAGTCTGCCGGTGTCCAGCCAGCACTATTTCAAGCTGACTTACCAGCACCAATGGTTCCACCCGTTAACACGCGACATCACCTTCATGATGAACGGCGAGGCGGGGGCTGCCAGCGGGTATGACGGACAGGTATTGCCATTCTTCAAAAACTTCTATGCCGGCGGGGTGGGGTCGGTGCGCGGTTATGACACCTATTCTTTGGGGCCGCGCGACAGCAGCAATTACTCTTTGGGTGGTGACAAACGCGTGATTGGGAATGCCGAGTTGTTGTTTCCCATGCCCGGTTTTGAGAAAGAAAAGTCAGTGCGTTTGAGTCTGTTCGTAGACGGCGGTGCCATATACGGCGATGAAAGTCT
>JAGVIV010000074.1 GCA_020055845.1 Betaproteobacteria bacterium | reverse complement strand
TCTCGCGCAGTTTCTTCAACTGGTCGCGCAGTTGTGCGGCTTTCTCGAACTCCAGATCCTTGGCCGCTTTTAACATCTCTTTTTCGATGCGCGAGATTTCTTTGGAGACTTCCTTCTCGCTCATCGCCATATATTTCGCCTGCGTCTGCGCGGCTTTCAGTGTCTTGCGCTCATCCTCCACATCGTAGGCGCTATCGATGATGTCGCGGATACGCTTGACCACGGACTGAGGCGTGATGCCGTGCGCCGTGTTGTGCGCGACCTGTTTGGCACGGCGGCGGTCGGTCTCGTCGATAGCTTTGCGCATGGACTCGGTGATGCGGTCTGCGTAGAGGATGGCCGTGCCGTGCAAGTGGCGCGCGGCGCGCCCTATAGTTTGAATAAGTGAACGTTCGGAGCGCAGGAAACCTTCCTTGTCGGCATCAAGGATAGCGACCAGCGACACTTCGGGAATATCCAATCCCTCGCGCAGCAAGTTGATGCCGACCAGCACGTCGAACATACCCAGACGCAAATCGCGGATGATTTCCACGCGCTCCACGGTCTCGATATCCGAGTGCAGATAACGCACCTTGATGCCGTGCTCGGAAAAATAATCGGTGAGATCTTCCGCCATGCGCTTGGTCAACGTGGTGACCAGCACACGCTCACCGGCTTTTACCCGCAGCGTCACCTCCGACATCAAATCGTCCACCTGATGGGTGGCCGGACGCACTTCAATGGTCGGGTCTATCAGTCCCGTGGGACGCACCACCTGCTCCACTACCTGCCCCTGATGCGTGGCTTCGTATACGGAAGGCGTGGCGGAAACGAAGATGCTCTGGCGCATGATCTTCTCGAACTCGTCAAAACGCAGCGGGCGGTTATCCAGCGCGGACGGCAGACGGAAACCGTAGTTGACCAGATTCTCTTTGCGCGCGCGGTCGCCTTTGTACATGCCGCCAATCTGCGGAATGGTGACATGGCTCTCGTCGATGATCATCAGCGCGTTGGGCGGCAAATAATCCATCAGCGTGGGCGGCGCTTCATCGGGGCCACGCCCGGAAAGATGGCGCGAATAATTCTCGATGCCCTTGGTGAAGCCGATCTCGGCCAGCATCTCCAAGTCATGGCGCGTGCGCTGCTCGATGCGCTGCGCTTCCACCAGCTTGTTCTCTTGCACAAAAAAAGCGATGCGCTCGGCCAGCTCCACCTTGATGGTCTCGATGGCGCGCAGCGTCGTCTCGCGCGGTGTCACATAATGGCTGGACGGATACACGGTGTAGCGCGGCACACGCGTCGTGATGTGTCCGGTGAGTGGATCGAACAAAGCCAGCGATTCCACCTCATCATCGAACAGTGTCACGCGCAGCGCGTTCTCGCTGCTTTCCGCAGGGAAGATATCAATCACATCGCCGCGCACACGGAAATTGCCACGGCTGAAATCCACATCGTTGCGATCGTACTGCATCGCCACCAGACGCTGGATCACATCGCGCTGCGCCATTTTTTCGTTCTGGCGCAGATGCAAAATCATGCCGTGATAATCCACCGGATCGCCGATGCCGTAAATGGCCGAGACCGTCGCGACGATGATGCAATCTTGGCGCTCCAGCATGGACTTGGTGGCCGACAGCCGCATCTGCTCGATCTGCTCGTTGATGCTGGAATCCTTCTCGATATACACATCGCGCGACGGCACATAAGCCTCGGGCTGGTAGTAATCGTAATAGGAAACGAAATACTCCACCGCATTGTCGGGAAAGAATTCGCGCATCTCCGAATACAACTGTGCCGCCAGCGTTTTGTTCGGTGCCATGATGATGGCGGGTCGCCCGGTGCGCGCAATGACGTTGGCCATGGTGAAGGTCTTACCAGAGCCGGTCACACCGAGCAGCGTCTGATACGCGAGACCATCCTCTATGCCTTCCACCAGTTGCGCAATAGCCGTGGGCTGATCACCCGCCGGATCGAACGGCAGGTGCAGGAGGTACGGACTGTCGGGGAAAGTGATGGTTTTCATGGCAAATAAATTATTTCCAGGTCAATACGGGGCAATGGGGTCAGCATCTCCACCTATTACAAAGAAGCAGCCTTGCACCTCAAGCGGCAATCACGCCACGCGCCCATTGATAGGCAAGATCAACCAGTTGCCGCATATCTTCCACCGACATGCTGACATAGGGCGTTTCTTCATAGCGCAAAATCACCGCGAACGGATTAAGCGAACTGAATTGATCTGAAGGGAATGGCATTAAGACTTTGTGTTGCAACAGCAGATCAACGAGTTCATCCACATCTGCGTTCTGCGAAACACGATGCCGTGATACTCGGCGACAGCCTTGAGGCATTTTTCCACAACTTGCTGAGCAAAAAATCCTGTTGCGGAAACCTCTACTTCTGGATGTATGGTCAACGCGCGAAACGATGTAATGTCTCGCTCGGCAAGCATCAACAGCCTGTGCGCCCGCTCAACGCGCTGTGTCATACAACACGCGGCCTTCGCGCAATGCCCAGTAGACAGCCGAGGAACAAGCATCTTGCTGTTGGTCAATCTCTGCTTGCGAATAGACCAACACGTCCGCCGCCACTTTTAAGGGACGCAGCACTTGCCGCAAGCGCACCATCTCATTGAATTTATCGTGCATATCCGACTCAATGACCAAAAAATCCAAATCAGAGTCCTCCCCCGCATCGCCGCGCGCATATGAGCCAAACAGTATTACTTTGGCTGGATTAGCAGCTTCGCCTAATAACTGCGCCGCTTGCTGTATGGTTTGTTCGGAGATCATTTTTTTGTCCTGATTAAGCGATGCGGCTCTTTAATTGCCGAGGTATTTTACTACCCCATTCACTTTCGCGCATTATTCTGAAATCCGTAGATCAAGTCAGGCAATCACGTGCAACGCCTTGGCACCACCGCGCACTGCATCCACAACCAAGCGGCGGTCAAAGGTCGCCAGCTTGCCGCCGTGGGTGCAGGCCAATGCCAGCAGATAACTATCTGTCACTTGGGCTGAACTCAATATGCGCGATGCGTCTATTTTCTTGGCATCCAGCAGGCTGATGTCGTCCGGCCAGTAAACATGCCCCGGCAACGCACACAAGCCTGCCATCAATTGCACCACTGCCGCCGGTGTGCCCGGAGAATTGGGATAGCGGGCATGGCCGATGATGCGCACCACACCGTTCTCGGTCAACGGGCAGCTTGCCCACGATTTCTTTCCGTGTGCCGCGAACCAATCGTGCGCCGCGTCATGCTGAACATGCGCCGGATCAATCAGCGCGATGAGCACGTTTACATCGAGCAGATAAGTCATCACTGCAACTCGTCGCGCAACTGATTCACCAGTTCCGGTGTGACTGCCTTTGCCTTGGCACCCACTGCAAGCAGGGGCACGCCGTTACGCGCTTTGGCTTTCTGCGCACCGGGTCGCAATGCCTGCCGCGTCAGTTCCGAAATCACTTCACCGACACTTTTGTGCTGCAAGGCTGCCAGGCCTTTTGCCGCTGCCAGCACATCGTCATCTATAGATAGTGTTGTTCTCATAATTGCCCCTCATAAAATTGCATCAAACATCAATCATCATACATCTGGAAATCTGTCATGCCAATGGCAATAATTTACAGAACAAACAACCTTGCCGCGGATGTATACCCTCCACAGAGCAGTGCCATCGCAAAAGGAAGCAAAGTGCACACATGCTACAATTCCGCCATAAAGCTCTGTTATCTGAAACTGACGCATGCCCTCCTCCCCTACTGCTGTCACCAACAATACCCCATACCGCTTTATCGATTTGGTCGATGCGCCTGCGTTCGCGCGCATGCTGGAGAGTTTTTTCCAGGCGACCGGCATTCCCAATGGCGTAGTGGACGCAGAAGGAAATCTCTTGTCCATGTCCGGTGGAGAAAATGCCTGCGCGATATTTCACCGCACCCAGCCACAAGCCGCCGAGCGTTGCCGCGAGAGCAATCTGGCCATCATGCACGACTTGCGCGCCGGACACGTGGCGGGCGGACTCTGCAAGAACGGCTTGATGGATTACGCCACACCGGTGGTGATCGAAGACAGACAGCTGGCGACGCTATTTTTGGGACAGATACTGCACTCGCCGCCGGACATGGCATTCTTCCGCGCACAGGCAAAACAACTTGGCTTCGACGAGCACGCGTATCTGGAATCGATTGCGGCCATTCCCGTCATCAACAAAGAACGCGCGGAATCGCTCATGACGGTCATGGTGGAGATGGCGCATATGCTGGCTGCCAGCGGCTTGTCCAGACTGCGTCAGATGGCGCTGGAGCACGATCTCAACGAGCATGCCGAAAGACGCATCCAACTCGAAGATCTGCTGGAATCTTCTCCCGTCGCAATCGGCTGGTCTGATGGCGACAAACACATCGAATACATCAACCGTCAATTCACCCTTCTATTCGGCTATACCCTCAACGACCTGCCGGATATGGAAACCTGGTATCGCCTCGCCTATCCCGATCCAGACTACCGGGAAAGTGTCATTGCGCCATGGCGCAAAGCAGTTGCATTGGCCAAGCAGACGCATACGCAAGCTCCCGAGCTTGAAGCCAACGTCGCCTGCAAAGACGGTTTGCTGCGCCGCATCGTGATTCGCCCCTCCTGGGTGGGCAAGCGTCGACTGGTCAGCTTCACCGATATTACCGACCGCTGGCTCAGCGAGCAGCGCCAACAGGCACATGACATCATGCTGGAAATGGTGGCCAGAGGTAGCCCTCTGATTGAAATCTTGGCTGCTATCGTGCGGCAAATAGAATCCGAGGATAAAAGCGCACGCTGCAGCATCCTATTGCTGGATAAAGACGGAAAACACCTGCTCACGGCGGTGGCACCGAGCCTACCAAAATTCTACAACGAGGCCATTCACGGCATCGAAATCGGCATGGGTGTCGGCTCCTGCGGCACGGCCGCCTATCTCGGGCAGCGTGTCATCGTAGAGGACATCCGAACGCACGACTATTGGAAACCCTATGTCGAGCTGGCAGCAAAAGCGGGGCTACAAGCTTGCTGGTCCGAACCTATTCTTTCCTCGCGCGGCAAAGTACTAGGGACGTTCGCCATCTATCATGCAACGGCAAAAAGCCCTCTGCCAAAAGACATCGAACGCATCAACTTCGCCGCCAATGTAGCTGCCGTCGCCATCGAGAACCGCCACACCCGCGACGAACTGGAACAGCGGGCCTACTCAGACTATCTGACCGGCCTCGCTAATCGCCGCTACTTCCTTGAACAGGCGGAAACCGAACTGGCGCGTGCCCTGCGCTATAACGGCAAGCTGTCCATCCTCATGCTAGATGTCGACCATTTCAAACTGTTCAACGATACCCACGGCCACAAGGTCGGCGATCTCGTGCTGCAAAAATTGGCTGATGTCTGCCGCGCCACGCTGCGCAATATCGACATCGTCGGACGTATCGGTGGCGAGGAATTCGCTGTCCTCCTGCCCGAAACCGAACCTCAGCAGGCTGAAGAAGCTGCGGAACGCTTGCGTGCCGCGCTTGCAGCAGCACAGGTCCCCCTGAGCGGCGGATTGCCGCTGCACTTTACCGCCTCATTCGGCGTAACCACGCTGAACAGCAAAGATGCGAATATCGACATGCTGCTGAATCAGGCAGACGAGGCGCTGTATCGCGCCAAGAGCGAAGGCCGCAACCGGGTCTGCACCTACCATCCTCACTAAAACGCGCTGTGAGTGCAAATTCAATCCGCAGCCGGCAGTGAAATAATCACAGACAGCCCGCCCTCGGACCGGTTAGTCGCACTCACCGTCCCGCCGTGCGCCTGCACCACGCGCCGCGTGATCGCTAGCCCTAAACCATAACCCGAATGCTCAGCACCGCTTTGACTACGAAAGAATGGCTCGAATATTTTTTCAATCTCGGCGGGCGCAACACCACTACCCGAATCGGTCACGGCAATCGCCCAGCGGGCATTCGCATCCCGGCTCACCGCGATCCCCACACGTCCTCCCGGCGGGGAATGCAGAACGGCATTGCGCACGACATTCTCGATGGCGCGGAACAGCAGTTCATGATTTCCCCGGATGTCGATATAGTCGGGCAGCGTGACATCCACCGCGCATTGTTTGGCATCCGCCTCAAAGCGCGCGTCCTGCGCGATGTAATCGATGATCTCCAGCATATCAACCGATTCATTCATACGCTCGGCCATACCCGAATCAAGACGCGCAAGGGTAAGCAACTCCCCCACCAGACTATCTATACGCCCGGTATCGCGCTGCAAACGCGCGATGAGTTCCGGCGCGCGTTCAGGCTGCTGCTGCATCAGGTCGGTTGCAGCCTGTAATCTCGCCAGCGGTGAGCGCAGTTCGTGCGAGACATCGTGCAGCAGGCGGCGCTGCGCTTCCATCAAGCTTTGTAAGCGCGATGCCATGCGGTCGAAGTCGTGCCCCAAGTCGGCAAGTTCATCCTTGCGCCCGTCCATCGCCATTCCGATACGCGTCTCCAGCTTACCGTTCGCCACTGCTTCAAAAGCAGAGCGCAAATTGCGAATCGGTCGCGCAAAATACCAGGCCAGCAAAGCGGCGAAAATGAGACTCACAATGCTGCCCGCGATAATCGGCAAGGGAGGGGGCAGTATCCCTCTATGATGGTGATGCCTGTGCGGCGGATTGTCCGGCATACCCGCATTCGACGGCATCATCTCCTGCGCCTCTCCCGGCAGAGGCGGCGGAACATCTTGCATCTGCACCGCTTGCGGCTCGGGACGCAACGTCCATATCGCAACGCCGACCCCGAAAGAGGTCAGCACTTGCGCCATCCAAAAAACGAAAAAGAATTTCCAGAACAGTCTGCCCATACCCTACTCCTTGATCAGCATATAACCCTTGCGGATAACGGTTTGTATACACGAGCGCCCATCCGCCGATCCGCCCAGTTTCTGGCGGATGCTGCTCATATGCACATCGATGACACGGTCAAAGCGAGTGAGTGGACGTCCCAACGCCTGCTCGGACAAGTCGTTCTTGCTTACCACCTGTCCGGCATTGCGCGCCAACACTTCGAGCAAACCGAATTCGGTACTGGTCAGTTCGACCGGCAAACCCTCCCATGCCACTGCGCGCCGCTCCGGCCACAGCGACAAAGCGCCCGCTTTGATTTGATGCGGCGTATCACTGTATGTACCGCCAACCCGTTTCAGAATGGCGCGGATACGCGCGGTGAGTTCGCGTGCGGTACAGGGCTTGGGAACGTAATCGTCCGCACCCAACTCCAGTCCCACGATGCGGTCGGTATCGTCACCGCGTGCGGTAAGCATGATGACGGGCATGGCGCTCGATTGACGGATGCGGCGCAACACCTCGATGCCACTGATGCCGGGCATCATCACATCCACCACCGCGATGGCGTGAGTCCCGCCCAATGCCTGAAGCACGCCGGATTCACCGTCGTGCACCATCGTCACATCAAAACCTTCCTGCACCAGATAATCCCGGATCATCTCGACGAGCTCTACATCGTCGTCGACCAGCAATATTTTTTCAGTCATCGTTCAAACTCCCGCGCGAATCACACAATCCGAATTTTAGCCAAGCCTCTCTGCAAACACCGCGCCTTTACCCATATTTACCTTGCTTAAACGCGCATTACATCCGCCGCTCGCACAATGCCCTCCGTCGCTGCGGCACGAATCTGCGCATGACGACGATCAACTTTACAAGGAGAAACACCATGAAAAAACGCCTCGCTTTATCCGCCATCCCCTATCTTTTGGCCGGCCTCCTGTTCGCGGCATTATCCTTCGCGCAAAACGCGCGGGCCGGCGATGCCCCCGAGTGTGGCCGACAAGGAAAAGGTTTCATGCCCGGGATGCCGGGCGCTCACGAAGCAATGGACATGCCCCCGCCCTTCGCCGACTTGGAGCTGAACGAAAAACAACAGAAAGAAATCGCCGCGCTGATGCAAATCCAACACAAAGCCCTACAGGCCAAACAAAAAACCGTACACGAAACGCGCCAAGCACTGCAAGCCTTGGTCGAGGCCGATTCGTTCGACACCGCAAAAGCCCAGACATTAGCCGAAGCACACGGTAAAGCCAGTGCTGAATTGGCTTTTCTACACGCGCAGACTCAGGCCAAGATACGCGCCCTCCTCAGCCCGGAACAACGCCAGCGTTTGGCAGAACACGAACCGCAAACAATACCCCCTATGCCTCCGCGCCACTAATTTGCGAGATCACCCCATCGCAACAATCCAAGGAAGCCCGGATTTATTCGTGGTGCGATTAAGGTTGCCGGTATGAATACTTATGGCTTATACGATTTACTACGTTTGTTTGAATGGGCGCGCGCAGCCGGATACAGCGGCAGCGCGCGTCTGTTAAAACGTTATCGCAATACAAGAAAAAGCGGGCAGAACGCCCGCCCGGAATCGGACTAAATTATCCGCCGCACAGAATCAAAGTGCTTCGACGCTGTACTCCACCGCGAGACGATGGGTCTCATCCGCTTGCAGGGTAACGAGATTGTCGAACGCATTGGCGCTTTCCACACACACCATACCGCGGAAGCCCTTATCGCCAAAGTCGCCCATCTTATCGGCCTTCTCTGTCCACGGATTCCACACCACGGTGGAACGGCTGCCTTTCTTGGCGATACGAATGGCGCGCTTAAGTCCTTTGTCCTCGATTACACAATCCGCTTCCGTGTCCACATACACTCGGTCCACTTCGCTCTCGATGACAATACCGCCCTGCTGTGTGCGGCGTGCGGGCTCGCCCACCTTGTCCAGATAATCGCATCCTTCCAGACCGCGTATGGTCATTTGCGCCACATCGCTAATGTGGAAATACGTGTGCAAAGCTTCGCCCAAGATAAAAGCATCTCGGCCGCTATTGTGCGTTACCAGTTCCACGCGCAAAACCTTGCCCACGGTCACTTCAAGTTGCGCGGAAGAAGGCTTGGACCACTGTGCCCGCGTGGCCTCCGTCTCGACCAGCGCAAAACGCAGGAAAGTGGAACCGTCAGGCAGCGCCTTGGTCTCCAGCACTTCCCACATGACGGTGCGCGCATAACCGTGTCCCGGTAACTTGCTGTCCGTGGCGTGCGGGCCGAACCACGGCCAACAGATGGGCACACCGCCGCGTATAGATTTCCCGGGCACAAACTTGGCCAGCGGCGACAACCAAATCACCGGCTCCTGTCCGCGCGGCTGCCAGGTCGCGACATGCGCGCCCTGCAAGGTGATATTGCTGTTGGCGTGCTGATTGGAGATTTCGGCGATGACGATACCATCGGCGATCTCTTTGAATTGGACATGGTTGCTGATGGCAAAACGCTGGTTGAGTTCGGTCAGAGACACGGCGGTTTCCTTAAAAAAATGGTGCGGCATTGTCGCCGCAAACCGGATTAATTGCCAGAGCCGTCGCGGCACAAAAGTCCGTTCGTGATTGCCAAGCCCCTTAAAAACTAGTACGGTGCAGCCCATTGTGACCTGCGGAGAACATCATGGCCATTTCCAACGTCAACACACTGAGTCAGCCGAGCGCTGTTAAACCCGTCGCCGCCAGCAATCCGGCCTCCGCCGCGAACGCCACGCGCTCCTATGAGGAACAACAACCTGCGGCCATCGTGACCCTGTCCGCGCGTGCGCAAAAACTGAGCCGCGAACCCGAACCGCGCACACAGATGCAGACACGCGCCATCCAGACCGAAGCCAGCCCGCAGATACAGACCCGCGAGACACAGACCCGCGCCAGCGTACAGGCGGACAAAGTCACCGTAGCCAAAGTCGAAACCAGCGCACGCGAAGCCGCCGAAGCCCCTGTCACCCGTCAACAAGAAAACACCGAAAGAAAGCGCATCAACACTTATGCTTAATCCTACTTGGCAGGCCTTCCTCGAACAACACGGCGCACACATACAGAACGGAGACATACAAGACTTCGGCGATGCATCGACTGAACGCATCGCCACGCGCGACAACACCATACTCTGCGCACTGAGCCAGTTCGGCACACTCAAGGTCAGCGGCGAGGACGCGCAGACTTTCCTGCAAAGCTTGCTCAGCAGCGACATCAAAGCACTTACCCCCCAGCTTGCCCAATTCAGCAGCTTCAGCACGGCCAAAGGTCGCGTGCTCGCGAGCTTCCTCGTGTATCGGGTCGGCGACGAATATTTCCTGCATCTGCCCGCGGCCCTGCTCGCACCACTGCAAAAAAAACTGGGCATGTATGTGCTGCGCTCCAAAGTGAAGATCGAGGATGCCAGCGCGCAACAAGTCTGCATCGGCATTGCCGGCAAAGAGGCCGCAGCATTGCTGCAAACCCACCTCGGTGCCGCGACACCGGGCGCGCTGACGCTCACCCGCCACGGGGATGCGGACATCCTGCGCCTTGCCGATGATCGTTTCCAGATCCATACCACGCCCGAACACGCGGCAATTTTGTGGGCGAAACTCAGCCCGCACGCGCGCCCGGTCGGCTCAAGCTGCTGGGATTGGCTCAACATTCGCGCCGGTATTCCCGTGGTGCTCCCCGCGACACAGGAACAATCCGTTCTGCTCATGCTGAATCTGGACATACTCGGCGGGGTGAGTTTCAAGAAAGGCTGCTATCCCGGACAAGAGATTGTGGCGCGCGTGCACCATCAGGGAAAACTGAAACAACGCACCTACCTCGCGCATATCGGCGGCACCGTTGCGCCGCAAGCCAATGACGCGTTGTACAGCGACGACTACGCCGGACAAAGCAGCGGCAACATCCTCAACGCGGCCCCGGCTCCCGAAGGCGGCTACGACGTATTGGCGACGCTGCACATCAGCAGCGTGAAGGAAGGCCGCAGCGTTCACTGGCAAACAGCGGACGGCGCGACACTCGGCTTCCGCGAACTGCCCTACCGCTTCCCTGCCGAAAGCGGCGGTTGAATCTTCCCGCACAATTTTTTCCCAACGATCTGTTATGGCTGACGCTAGTTGTCTTCGCTCTGCTGCTGGCGCGCGCGATTTTCTCCGCCCCTTGGCGCACGATTCTCGCTAACGAGGTACGCAGCAATGCCCTGATCGGGCTGAGTCTGGGCATCTTCCTGTTCTGGCAACTGAATGCGGGCTTCCGTCCCGGCTACAACCATCACCTGCTCGGTGCCACGCTGTTCGTACTGTTGTTTGGTTGGCAAGCCGCCTTCACCGCACTCTCCTGCATCATGCTCGCCACCTGGATACGCAGCGGAATGCCGCTGCTCACGCTCGGATTGAACGGTCTGCTGATGATCGCGCTCCCAATCTATTTCAGCGAAATGATGCTGCGCTTCACACGCCGCCACCTGCCCAAAAACTTCTTCATCTTCGTGTTGTGCAACGGCTTCCTGTGCGGCGGCCTGGCCATGATACTGGTCGTGGCTTTTGCCTGCCTGCTGCTCGCGGGAATCGGCCCCAACACCTGGGTCAGTGTGCAACAAAACTATCTGATCGCGGCGCCCATCATCATCTTCGCCGAAGCATTCACCACCGGCGCACTCATCACCGCCTTCACCGTCTCTAAACCGGAAGCGGTACTCAACTTTGATGTGGATGAATATTTGACGGGGAAGTAAAACACGTACCATTCGCGGCGATAACCAGCCACTTGCACAGCTTTATCGTGCTGAGTGGATTGGCTATAACCAATCACTTGGCAGCTTGCTGCCTTAGTGAGATGGCTAGTAGTTTCACCAGTGGTTTCATCAAAGCCGCTGCTACGATATTAATTCAATTTCAAACGCATTTTGCGGTGCGGGATACCGGCATCCATGAACACCTCGCCTTCTTCCACAAAGTCGTGATTCCGGTAAAACGGTAAAGCCTGCACTTGAGCATCGAGATCGACTTCCGAATGATGCCGGGCTTTTGCATATTCGATGAGCCCCTGCAATAAGGCCGTGCCCACCTTTTTCCCGCGCCATTCTGGCAACACCGCGATACGCCCGATATGAGCGCTATTCTTAGATTCGCGTAGCGATTCGTTTGCCTCCTCGCCCGCTTGCGGGAGAGGATTGAGGTGAGGGAAATGGACATGACTAGTTTCATCATGTATCTCCACAGTATCATGTCCATTCGGCAGAATACGTCCGCAGCCGATGGCCTGTCCCGTGGCACTCACAGCAAGCACATGATGCGCACTCTCATCCAAACCATCCCATTCCAGCTCGGCGGGAACGCCCTGCTCGCGCATGAACACCGCCTCGCGCACCAAGCGCAACAAGGGCTCTGCGTCATGCCAGGTCACTTGATGTATCGTGAAATCCATATTTATTCCCAGATAATTGCAGCAATGCGGAACAACTCAGGCCAGAATATCTACCGCTGTCCCCGCAGGCACAAGCTCGAACAACTCCAGCAGATCGGCGTTGCGCATACGCACACAGCCATGTGAACCGGGCGTGCCCATCGGCGTTGCATCCGGTGTGCCGTGAATGTAGATGTAGCGGCGCATGGTGTCGCACGAGCCCCAACGGTTATAGCCCGGCTCTTGGCCGCATAACCACAGAACGCGCGTCAATATCCAGTCGCGTTTGGGGTGCTGCTCGCCCAACTCCGGCGTATATATTTCCCCCGTGGGACGGCGCTTTACGAACACCGTGTTCTCCGGCTGCCCCGCACCGATCTTGGCGCGGATGACATGTTTACCGCGCGGCGTGCACAAGCTACCGCTCTCCTCGCCCACGCCTTGGGCTCCGGTGGAAACGGAATAGCTGCGCAACAACATACCGCTGTCATCAAACAGCGCCAAGGTTTGCGTCGGAATATGGATAGTGATTTTCATGATGCCTTCTGTTGCGCGCGACGTGCCGCAAAAAAATCGCTGAGCACTTTACCGCATTCCGCCGCGAGCACCCCGCCCTCGATGCGCGCATGGTGGTTGATGCGCGTCTCGTCGAACAAATTAAGCACACTGCCCGCCGCGCCGGTCTTGGGATCGCTTGCGCCGTACACCACGCGAACAATCCGCGCATGAAACATTGCCCCGACACACATCACGCACGGCTCCAGCGTGACAAACAACTCGCAGCCCACCAGCCGGTAGTTACCCAGCCGCTGCGCCGCATCACGCAAAGCCGCAATCTCGGCATGCGCGGTCGGGTCGTGGCGCGAAATCGGCGCATTGCTGCCGCGCCCGACAATCTCGCCGTCTTTCACCACCACCGCGCCGACCGGTACTTCCCC
>JAGVIV010000216.1 GCA_020055845.1 Betaproteobacteria bacterium | reverse complement strand
GATCGAGCGTGCGCCCCACCGCGCCTTCGGTGGAATTTTCCACCGGCACCAGACCGTAATTCGCCGCACCGCTCTCCACCGCAGCAAACACACCGTCGATGGAATCAGCGGGCAATCCTGCGCTCGCCTGACCGAAACGCTGGAACATCGCCGCCTCGCTGAACGTACCGTGCGGCCCCAGATAAGCCACCCGCAACGGCGCTTCCAGCGCACGGCACTGCGACATGATTTCGGTGAACAACTGGGTCACCCCCTGCGCGGACAACGGGCCGAGATTCGCCTGTGCCATACGCTGCAACACTTGCGCCTCGCGCTCCGGACGCAACACGGCGCCCCCGCCTTTGGCATGACCGATCTGCTGCGCCAACTTGGCACGCTCATTAAACAAGCGCAACAACTCATCATCGATACAGTCGATCTGCTCGCGGAATTTTATCAACTCCTTGCTCATGCATCCGCCTCCAGCGGCAATGCGCGCACCATCAGCACGCCGGGAATGGCCGCGATCTGCGCGAGCAAAATGTCCGACAGCACCGTGTCGGTATCCACCAAGGTATAAGCCATCTCGCCGCGCGACTTGTTCATCATGTTATGAATATTGATGCCCGCACCCGCCAGCGTGGTGGAGATTTGCCCCAGCATGTTCGGCACGTTGGCATTCGCGATCGCCAAACGGAATGTCGATTCGCGCGGCATGACCACATTGGGGAAGTTCACCGTGTTGGTGATATTGCCGTGCTCCAGATATTCGCGCAGCTGCTCCGCCACCATCACCGCACAGTTCTCTTCCGCTTCTTCGGTGGACGCTCCCAGATGCGGCAACGCGATGATCTTGTCGTTGCCGAGGGTCTTGTTGCTCGGAAAGTCACACACATAGCAGCGCAGATGTTTGCTCGCCAGACCGGCAATGACTGCCTCTTCGTTGACGATGGCATCGCGGGAAAAGTTCAGCAGCACCGCTCCGGACTTCATCATGGGCACACGCTTGTCGTCGATGAGATTGCGCGTCGCATCCAGCAAGGGCACATGCAGCGTGACAAAATCGCTGTGTTTGAGCAGGTCGTCGATGCTGTGCGCTTTTTTTACCTGCGACGACAAACTCCACGCCGCCTCCACCGTAATCTCCGGATCGAAACCGATCACTTTCATGCCAAGACCGATAGCGGTATCCGCCACCAGACGGCCGATTGCCCCAAGACCAACGATGCCCAGCGTGCGGCCGTACAACTCGGTTCCGGCATAGTCTTTCTTGCCGTCCTCGACCAGCTTGTGCATGGTCGCGTCGTCACCCTGCAAATCCACAGTGAAGCGCAACGCCGGAACGATATTGCGCGAGGCCAGCAGCATGCCGGTGATGACCAGCTCCTTCACCGCATTCGCATTGGCACCCGGCGCATTGAACACCGGTACGCCGCGCGCGCTCATCTTCTTCACCGGCACATTGTTGGTCCCCGCACCGGCACGCGCGATGGCCAGCACGCTGGCTGGGATATCCATCTCCAGCATGTTGTGCGAACGCACCAAGATCGCATCGGGCTGCGCCAGTTTGTCGCCGACTTGATAACGCGCGGCAGGCAGACGCTTCAGGCCGACCGACGAGATTTTATTCAGCGTGACGACTTTAAATATCTTAGCCATTTTTCCGGGCAAACTCGTTCATGAAATCGACCAGCGCCTGCACGCCTTCCAGCGGCATAGCGTTGTAGATTGAAGCGCGCATGCCGCCAACGGAACGGTGTCCCTTCAATTGCAGCAAGCCGCGCGCATCGGCCTGCTTGAGAAATTCGCCATCCAGATTTGCATCTTTCAACGTGAACGGCACATTCATGCGAGAACGGTCGGCCTTGTTCACAGGGCAATTGTAGAAACCGTTGCTGGCGTCAATCGCCGCATACAGCAGGTTCGCCTTTTTGATATTGGCCTGCTCCATCGCGCCGATGCCGCCGTTTTTCTTCAGCCACTGGAACACCAGTCCCGCCATGTAAATGGCGAAAGTAGGCGGCGTGTTGTACATCGAATCGCTTTCGGAATGCGTCTTGTAGTCCAGCATGGTTGGCAAACGCGGGTCGGCATGACCGATCAAGTCTTCGCGCACGATCACCAGCGTCAGGCCTGCGGGGCCGATGTTCTTCTGCGCGCCCGCGTAGATCATGCCGTATTTCCACACATCGACCGGACGCGACAGGATGTTGGAAGACATGTCCGCCACCAGCGGCACCTCGCCCGTATTGGGGATCCAGTTGAACTCGACGCCGCCGATGGTTTCGTTCGGTGTGTAATGCACGTAAGCCGCATTCTTATCCAGCTTCCAGGTATTAAAAGCCGGAACGTAAGTGCAGTTCTTGTCGGCATTGTTCGCCACCACGTTTACGTTGCAAAATTTCTTCGCTTCGCCGATGGCCTTCTTCGACCATTCGCCGGTGTTCACATAGTCGGCGGAAGTTTTGCCGCGCAACAAATTGAACGGGATCATCGAAAATTGCAAATGCGCGCCGCCTTGCAGGAACAGCACCTTGTAATTGGCGGGAATGCCCATCAACTCGCGCAAATCGGCTTCGGCTTGGGCGTGTATG
>JAGVIV010000331.1 GCA_020055845.1 Betaproteobacteria bacterium | reverse complement strand
CTGCCGGGAACATCAGGCCGTTCACCTTGTTTTCAGTGACAAACACACAATCCAGAGGCAACGATAGATGACAAAAATCCTCCAATGGCAGCGTGATGTCAGCGAGGCCGGTGAGGGCAAGAGCGGGGTCAAGCAGGCGGAAGCGGATCAGGTGTTGGTCGAAGCGCAGGCCGTAGCGCCGCTCGAATGTTTTCGCTTCGCGCCCGATGGAGGATGCGGGTAGCAGGGCATCCAGCAGCACGGTTAGTTGGGTTTTATGCTGTTCGATGAATTTGCTGTCGATGCCGGGCAGGTCAATCTGGCGGATAAAAATATCCGGGCGCGGGTGGGCGATGAACCATGCGGCAACATCGAGCAGCTTGTTCCAGACCTCAAGATTGTCGAGCAGCCAGCGTGGCTTGCTGTGTAATGGTTCGGCAAGAGCGGGATGTCGCTCAACGGTTTGCTGCGCGAGTTGTTTGAATTGGGATGCCTCGCGTAGCTTACCGATGAAGCGCAAGAAATCCTGTTCGGAAGAAAAATAAATCCGGCTGGGCAAATGCTGTTCGCCCAATTGGCGATGGGCGACAGGTGCCAAATCAAGCTGGTAGCCGTATCCCAGCGCGGCTTTGGCTGAGGCTTGCAAGTCATTCAACGACTTGCCGATATTGGCGAAATCGCCCAGCAGTTCACGCCCGCCCGGTTTGCCGAATGGAATATCAAGAGCTTGCCAGGGCGCACCGGACAGGCAGTTGCGATGGTAGGTGTAACTGTCCCAATGTCGCAGCGCCTTGGCTCGAATATCTTGCGGCGTAATCACGGGGAGACTGTCCGGCTGCGCGCTTTTTCTTCGCGGAACTCGGCGATGGTGAGGGAACGGATCACGGAATCGTTGCCGTTATTGTTGTGGACGAGATGCACCGAGCGCACATAGTTTTCGATGACGTGAATTTTTTGCAGCGGCGTGACGATGAGCAATTGCAATCCCAGCTTGGCAAACAGTTCCAGACCGTAGCGGGCGGACTCGTCCGAGCCGCGCCCGAATGCCTCGTCTATCATCACAAAGCGGAAGGTGCGCGTGGAGCGGCTCTGCCGGTCTATGCCGTATTGGTAGGCCAGCGCGGAGGCCAGTATGGTGTACGCTAACTTTTCTTTTTGGCCGCCCGACTTGCCCGCCGAGTCCGAGTAAAACTCTTTCTCTGTGGCGTCCTCACGCCAGCGTTCGCTGGCCGAAAAACGATACCAATTGCGCACATCCGTCACCTTGCGCATCCAGCGCCGGTCCGCCTCGGTGGTGTCTTGTCGGCCATTTAAACGGTCGATGATTTTCTTGACCAGCGCAAAGCGGTGCTCGGTATAAAGCTCGTCTTCCGCACCCGTGAGCGTATTGGCCAGACAGCCTTTCAGGTCTTCCTTGAACTGGCGGATTTCCATGTCCGGGTCGGGATCGGGCACCAGCTGGATATACGTTCCTGAACCGTATTCAATCTGGTCGAGCGAGCGGTTGATGATGTCGATTTTGTTCTGGATGGTGCGCGATTCCTGATCCAGCTTGTTTTGCAGCAGCGCGACTTCGTTGATGGTATTTTTATTGAGCAGCTCTTTGAATTTGCTTTTGAAGCGCGGCAGGTCTTCCGCCATCAGGTGATCGAGCATGAGCCGGAATGCGGTGGAAGAGTCCAGGCTGGCATTCACTTCGCGGCAATCCGCAGGGTAAGCGGCAATGTATTGCTGCATCGCGGCGATGATGAGGTTGGAAATATCCCCGGCTTTTTTGCGTGTACTGTCGATGCGATATTGCAGCCATTTGCGCACTTGTGTTTCCGCCTCGGCGCATTGCTTGGGCGTGTTCGGCAGCTTGCCGTTCAAGGCTTCCACCGCTTGTTTATCCAGATCGGAAAAGCAAATGGCGCGCTCATTGTCGGGCAATTGCGCCAGAATATTTTTGGCTTCGAGCAGGTCGGATTGCGCATTGCCCAGATCGGTTCTTTGGCTGCCGATGCCGCTCTGCAGTTCGCCCAGTTGCTTGTTTGCCATCTCCAGTTGCTTTGCGGTTTCCGCAAGCTGCGCATTAAGCGAACGCAGCACGTCCGAACTTTGTTCGAGTTCTCGCCGCTCTTCTTGCAGCCTGTGAATCTGCGCCACCGTTTGTGCCCAGTCGATCACTGAAAACTCCGCAGGGCGCAACAGTTCGAGCAGGGCTGCCTGATGTTTGTCCAAGTCTTTCAAGGCGGCCTCTGTTTTTACGAGTCGCCCGAGCAGTGCCTCACCTTCTGCCTGATGATGTTCAAGCTGCGTTTCCAGCGCGCAAATTTTTCCTTTGTTGCTCCAGCCCAGCACGTAGCGGCTGCGATCATCAATGCGGCTGCGGTCGTCTTTCTCGTGGCGCACACCGCCGGATTTGACCTGCCCCTGACGGGTCAATGCTTTGGGATGGCGGCGAAATTCATCCATGTTGTCGCTGCACACATAATCGTAGCCGCGCGCCAACTCACTCATCAGCCATTGATAGGATGCGCTGTCTGCCTTGATCTCAATCTTGTTTGCCAAACTTTGCGACGCCAGCGATACCGGCGGACGCGCCTCTGCAGAAGTGCGGAAGTACACCAGTCGCCCCGCCAGATGGGTGCGGTCGACATAAGCCGAGACGGCGGAATAGTGCGCATCCGTCACCAGTAGCGACAAACCGAAACCGTGCAGCACCCGCTCGATTGCGCCTTCCCACGCGCTTTCTTCCTTGCGTACCTGAATCAGTTCGCCCGCGAAAGGCAGCTCGCTTTCTGGGATGTCCAGCGCCTCGCACAGCGACGCCCGCAGGAGCAGCATCCGGCTGTCAATGTTGGATTTGCGTTGCTTCAGCGAAGCAATTTCAGCAACCAGCACTTTGCATATCTCATCCACAGCGTGGATGGAGATTTTAAGTCGGTCGCGCTCATTTGAATGCTTCGCTTTATCCAGTTCGATGCTGTTCTTGAACTCGGCAGCTTTGCGGCGATTGTCGTGGAAAGTATCCAGACTTTGCGCGCGCGGCAGTTCAAGTTGCTGGCAGGCATTGGCGTATTCGTCGTAGGCGCTCTTGCGGCGATCACGTTCTTTTTCCAGTTGCAAAATCAGTGTGGCGATCTCCTCAATACGCCGTCCACCGTTGTCGGCAATGGCTTGCTTGAGCTTGCTCTGTTGGTCGTGATGCAGGCCTATCGCCGCTTGCTGTTGTCGCGCTTCATCTTCCATTCTGAGAATGTCGAGATTAAAGCGGGCAATCATTTCTGCCAAGAGTCCAAGTTTACGCTGTGCAATCCATGCCGCGAGGGCTTCCCGCAGGCGCTCCGATTCGGTCACGCTGGCGAGCAGTACCTCGTGGCTGCGGCAGTTGCCGACCAATGGCGTGAGTCTGGCGATTTGCGCTTCGGCTTTGATTACGGCCTCGTGCGCGGCGTTGAGATTGTCGAACAGGCGGCACAGCTCGATGATGCGCGGCTCGATGTCAGGGTCTTCCAGCATGTGATTGCGCACGAATTCGGTGATGTTGGATACAGCCTTCATCGACACGGTTTGATAGAACAAATCCAGAGCCTGTTCACCCGCCAAGCCCATGCGGCGGCGGAAATCCTGACCGTAAGAAGCGAAGCTGTCATGCAGCGTGACCGCCTCCATTTTGCGCAGGCGTTTTTTGAGTTCCTGAATGTCTTCGCCGAAGCCGGAAAAATCCCGCGCGATGGACAGTTCGCGTTCGGATACCACGTGGAAACGTTCCGGTTGCCCTTTGTCGTCCTTCATCCAGAACACTTGCGCCAGAGTTACGGTTTCGTCGAAATGCTCGTTGCGAAAACGCCCCAGAATCACCGAATAGCTGCCCATGCCGCGTAGCGCCACGGATTTTGCGGCCAGGCGTTCATCATCCTTCTCGCTCTTGTAGTAGCCTCGCACATAAGAGGCGAGGCTGCGTTCGCGCGTTTCCGCACCTGCGGCTTTGTTGAAAGTCACCCGGTTTGAGGGAACCAGCAGCGTCGTGAGCGCGTCCACCAGCGTGGATTTTCCCGAACCAATGTCGCCGGTCAGCAGCGCATTTTCGCCTTTTGTTCCGATGCGCCAGATGCGCTTGTCAAACGTGCCCCAGTTCAATACCTCGAAGTGATCAAGGCGAAATCCCGGCGATTTAATCAGGTCGGTCGATTGGGAAATATCAAGCTCAGTCGAGGGCATGGTTGCGGTACTCCTCCAAACGCTCATTGAACTCGCCCAGCCATTCGGCGTCGACAAAGGCTCTCAGCACGCGGCGAATCTCGTAGGTTTCCTTTTGTTCGGTCAATTCGCGCAAAAAGCCCATATCCGCCACCTTGCGAATATGCGTGTCGATTTGCTCTTCAATCTTGGCTTCGTTGCTACTTTTCGGCAGAAAGGTGCGCACCCGGTCGATGATCTCGGTGCGGGTAATCATGGTGCGCAACTCGCCGTTGCCCGCATCGGCCTCCAGCAAACGTTTGCGCAGCAACACGCACAGCAAACTGACCGCATAACTCAACGGGCGGCGGCTGACGAGTCGCGGCAGCGCTTCATCATCCACCGCTTCGCGCTGGCGCAAAAAGGCGTAGCCCTCGGCATCGTCCACGTCGAGCTCCAGCCCGATCACCGATAAATAATCGCGGACTTGGCTTTCCATTTGCAACAACTCTTGCCAGCGGTTTGGCATCTGGTCGCGGTAAAGCACGCCCTTGAGCAAGTGGATCAACAGCGGCGGGAGGGAGGCGGGATAGTTTGTCATGTTACGGTTATGTTAGCGGGTAAAGAG
>JAGVIV010000108.1 GCA_020055845.1 Betaproteobacteria bacterium | reverse complement strand
GGTGTTCTGTTAACTCCTTGCGTAGTCCGGCATTGGCTTCGGTCAGCTCTTTCGACATCAAATCGAGCGAGCGTTCTATCATCAGGCGATCGGTGTCGTTGTCGGTGTAGGCTGCATCCACCGCTTCAAAAAACTCGGCCAGTTCCTGCGGGGCGGTATTGTCAAAAAAACGTTTGATCTGGCGCTGCAACAGACGGTGCATATTTTAGGATTCCGTAAAAGTGGTGATGGTCATGGTTTGATTGTGCAGTTCGCATTGGGTCGTGGCGTTTTGCGGGCAAATCTCGCCGTAGGAATAGAATCCAGCGAGCACCGTGTCCTTCCCCAGCACATCGCGCACGCTTTCCACTTCTTCTTCGACGCGCTGTTTCAGAACCAGCTTGCGCCCTACGCAGCTGATGAGCAGGGCGAGCTGGGGATTGGGAATGGCGGCGGATATGCTGTGTGCCGCGCCTGCCGCACCGTCGATCAGGCGGTCAAAGTTGGCTTTCATTAAGCGTGCATAGCTACCTTCAGGCATGTCTCCGGCAAAGGTCATGCTCTGGTCGTTTTCGTTGACACTCAACACGGTGCGCACCAAGTCGTCGTCGTTTTCACCGACGCGTAACGCCAGCGGAAATAGCAGCCCAGTGGCGGGCAAGCCCTCCGCGTGTTCGCCCAGATATTCTTTATACAGTGCCAGTGCGGAACGCCCGTCCAGTTCATACAGAATATTGCCGTGCGAACGTGTGATCAGTCGCTGCGCGCCAAAGCTATCCCAGCCGCCCAGCGAACCGTAAGCGACTTTGAGGCGCGTGCCGTAGAAGCCCACGGCGGCAATCACACCTTCGCCGGTCTCTGCATCGGCGCATACCAGCGTGCGTTTAAAGTTTGCCCCGTCCCCCGCCAGTCCGCCGGTTACGGCCACAGTGTCGGGAAGATTCGTGCGTAAACCTTGCGCCAGTTCCGTACCATTCACCTGTAGTCCATCGGACAATACCAGAACATGTTGCAGCTGCCCGTGTGCCAGTGTTTGCGCCAGTTGGGTGCCCGCTTTCAGGCTATCTCCGGCTTCGGCAATAGAGGTTTTCACCAGTTTGAGTGTGGTGTGTTCAAAGCGTATGGCGGTCACCACCATTGAGTTGTCGCGTACGCTGATACCGCAGATTTCGCCGGCAGTGGAGCAGCCGACAAGCGGTGTCCCGGGATATTGTCTGCGCACTTCATCCATGAGGGATCGGTTGTCGAGAATTGACGTGGAAGCAAAGACCAGAAGCAGCGATGCTTTGCCGTCAAGGCACAGCGCGCCCTCGTTTTTCCATCCGCCGGTGGCTGTCCAATAACGTTGTTCAATCAGCATTATGTTCTCCTTGTAGGCTTAGATGGGTTCACGCGCTTGTTGATGCGCGCGCTGCAGTCGTAGTTCGCGGGACGCAAGGTCTTGGAGAGCCGCTGTGCGTAATTGATAGAGATTCCAGGCTTGCCTGCGCGCATCGGTGCGCGGCTCGTGGCTATTCCAGTTCAGCGGCAACAGGCGGTGAATCTCTGCCTCGTTGATGGCTTGCGCGAGCAAGTTCTTGTCGGGCTCTTGGCTGATGAGGATACGTGCCGCATCGGGTGCTATCTGGCGCACTTTACTGAGCAAAGCGATACCTTCCATGTCGGATAAAGACTGCGCCGCGATGACTAAATCGCAAGGGTTTTTTTCAATATGGTTAAGCGCGTTTAGGGCCGAGGAAAATGCATTGACCACACATCGCGTCTTGCCGCAGTCCTTCAGTTTGCTCTCGTACTGTATTGCGTCATACAAGTTGTTATGGGCACTCTCGTCGCTCAAGCCGCGTGCCATCAGAGCCAGCAGGTGCGCGTCGCTCTCGACCAGTACGATACGATAGACGAGTATGCTTGCCTCGGCGGCGTTGCAGGCGCGTGCGGACTCCTCGTGCAGACGGCTGCTCAGAACCGCTTCGCGGTAAGCCAGCGCCTGGCGGATGCCGGATAACAGCTCAATGCTGTCCCACGGTTTGGGGATGAAGCGATAGATGTGGGTTTCATTGACTGTGCGCATCAGCGTTTCCATATCGGCTTCGCCGCTCAACAGCAATCGCGCCGCATCCTCCTGTAGCTCGCCGAACTGTTTGAGAAACTCGATACCGTTCATTTCCGCCATTTTGTAGTCTGAAATGACCAGATCGAAGCGGGTCGTGCGGCTGCGTGTGAGCGCCGCTGCGGGACTGGTGTAGGCCTCGGTCTCGTAATGCTCGCGCAGTTCGCGCTGCAGGGCATGGAGTACATTCTGTTCGTCGTCTACCAGCAGTAGTTTTTTCATGGTTTTCCCCTGTGCCAGAACTCTTTACAACAGCGGCACGATGAGCAGCGCGACGATGTTGATGATTTTAATGAGCGGGTTTACCGCAGGCCCGGCGGTGTCTTTGTACGGGTCGCCCACGGTGTCGCCTGTGACCGCGGCCCTGTGCGCCTCGCTGCCTTTGCCGCCGTGGTTCCCTTCCTCGATATATTTTTTTGCATTGTCCCACGCGCCGCCGCCAGTGGTCATCGAGATGGCAACGAAGATGCCGGTGATGATCGCCCCGACCAGTACACCGCCCAGCGCTTTCGGGCCCAGCGTGAGTCCGACGATGACGGGCACGGCCACGGGCAGCAGCGAGGGGAGTAGCATTTCTTTGATGGCGGCTTTGGTCAGCATGTCGACCGCCTTGGAATAGTCCGGCTTGCCCGTGCCCGCCATGATGCCGGGAATTTCTTTGAACTGGCGGCGCACTTCGATTACCACGCTAGCTGCCGCGCGCCCCACTGCCTCCATGCTCATGGCCGCGAACAAGTAGGGTACAAGCCCACCGATGAACAGGCCGATGATCACGGTATGGTCGGATAAATCGAACAGTGTGGCATGCCCCAGATGCGCTTCCAGCGCATGTGTATAGTCAGCGAACAGCACCAGTGCCGCCAGCCCGGCGGAGCCGATGGCATAGCCTTTGGTAACGGCTTTGGTGGTGTTGCCCACGGCATCAAGCGGGTCGGTGATATTGCGGATTTCCACGGGCAGGCCGGACATTTCGGCAATGCCGCCGGCGTTGTCGGTAATCGGTCCGTAGGCATCGAGCGCCACGATAATGCCGGTCATGGAAAGCATGGCGGTGGCAGCGATGGCGATGCCGTACAGTCCGGCCATGGCATAGGCTGCATAGATGCTGGCGCAGACTGCCAGCACGGGAGCAGCGGTGGATTTCATGGAGATGCCCAGTCCGGCGATGATGTTGGTGCCGTGGCCGGTGCTCGATGCCTGTGCGATATGGCGCACCGGAGCATATTCGGTGGCGGTGTAATACTCGGTGATGAGCACCATCGCGGCCGTGAGCGCCAGCCCGATGAGCGCCGAGCCGTATAGCGCGTTCACACTGTAGCTGCCGTTGTCGTCCATCAGCCAGGCGGTGATTGGATAGAAGGCAATGAGCGACAGTCCGCCTGCTACCGCCAGACCGCGATACAGTGCGTTCATAATCCTGCCGCCGGGACGGACGCTGACAAAGAAGCTGCCGACGATGGAGGCGATGATGGAAAATCCGCCCAGCGCCAGCGGGTAGATCACCGCGTTGGCTCCCGCGTTGGACATCAGCATGCCCCCGAGCAGCATGGTGGCGATGATGGTTACCGCGTAAGTTTCGAACAGATCAGCCGCCATACCCGCGCAGTCGCCCACATTGTCGCCCACATTGTCGGCAATCACCGCGGGGTTGCGCGGGTCGTCTTCGGGGATTCCCGCCTCGACCTTGCCCACAAGATCGGCACCGACATCTGCACCTTTGGTGAAAATACCGCCGCCCAGCCGCGCGAAGATGGAGATCAGCGAGCCGCCGAAAGCAAGACCCACCAGCGGTTCGAGGATTGCGGTGGTGCTGGCACCGGCAGGTGCGCTGGCGGCAAGGAAAGCGTAGTAGCCCGCCACGCCGAACAGTCCCAAACCAACCACCAGCATGCCGGTGATAGTGCCGCCCTTGAAGGCCACATTGAGCGCGGCGTTCAGCCCGTTATGCGCCGCCTGCGCGGTGCGCACATTGGCGCGTACCGATACGTTCATGCCGATGTAGCCGGCGGCTCCAGAGAGCACTGCACCAATCAAAAATCCGCATGCGGTTTTCCACGAGAGCGCAAAACCGATCAGCACAAACAACACCGCGCCGACCTGCGCGATGGTGCTGTACTGGCGGTTCAGATAGGCTGTCGCACCTTCCTGTATCGCGGCCGCGATGCCGCGCATTTTGTCGTTGCCGGACGGGAGGGAGACAATCCAGCGAGTGGATAAGATGCCATAGGCGATGGCGATCAGGGCGCAGAGCAATGCAAAGAGCAGACCGTTGGACATGATTCGTTCCCCCTTCTACTGTCAAAGAGACGACGCAAAAACCCGAACTGCTTGCTAGACCTTGAACGCGGCGAGCTTCTTCGTTACGGCTACGTTCTTGAGGCGCACGTATTGCGGTAAACCATCTTTGAAAGGCGGATAGTCTTCGCCTTTGATGAGCGGTGCAAGGTAGCTGCGGCATTTTTCGGTGATGCCGAAGCCGTCTTTGGTGATGAAATTGCGCGGCATCATTTTTTCCACGTTGGCGACTTCGCTCAGTTGCGCCACGCCAATCTTCCATTTGTAGGGCAGGTCGGAAATGCGATCCACGGTGGGCATCACGGCATTTTCGCCTTTCAGTGCCAGCTGAACCGCTTTCTTGCCCAGGGCATAAGCTTGCTCAACGTCGGTCTTGGAGGCGATGTGGCGCGCCGCGCGTTGCAGGTAGTCGGCCACGGCCCAGTGGAATTTGTAGCCCAGTGCGTCTTTGACCATGTTGGCGATCACCGGGGCGGCACCGCCCAATTGGGCATGGCCGAAGGCATCGCGCACGCCTTGGTCGGAGAGAAATTTTCCGTCTTCGCCTTTGACACCTTCGGAAACCACGATAGAACAGTAACCGTGTTTTTTCACCATCGCATCGACTTTTGCGAGGAACTTGGCTTTGTGGAAGGCAATTTCAGGAAACAGAATCACGATGGGCAGCTCGCAATTTGCATCCGATGCCAATCCGCCCGCCGCGGCGATCCAGCCCGCGTGACGCCCCATTACTTCCATGACGAATACTTTGGTGGAGGTTTTTGCCATCGAGGCGACATCGAAGCTGGCTTCGCGCATGGAGACTGCCACATATTTGGCGACCGAGCCGAAACCGGGGCAGCAGTCGGTGATTGGCAAGTCGTTGTCCACGGTTTTCGGCACGTGGATGGCTTGCAGTGGATAGCCCATTTTTTCGGACAACTGCGAAACTTTCAGGCAGGTGTCGGCAGAGTCGCCGCCGCCGTTGTAAAAGAAATAACCGATGTTGTGCGCTTTGAATACTTCGATCAGTCGCTCGTATTGGAGCTTGTTTTCATCCAGTCCTTTGAGTTTGAAACGGCAGGAACCGAACGCGCCGGAAGGTGTGTGGCGCAGGGCGGCGATATCTTTTGCGGATTCCTTGCCGGTATCAATCAGCTCTTCGGTCAGCGCGCCTATGATGCCGTTGCGTCCCGCGTAGACCTTGCCGATCTTGTCTTTGTGTTTGCGCGCGGTTTCTATGACACCGGCAGCCGAGGCATTGATGACGGCGGTGACACCGCCGGACTGAGCATAAAACGCATTCTTTTTTGCCATGCTGAACTCCTTGGAATGGATGAGTCAAGACCTTGCCCGTATCACGTTGGCATCTTACGCCATTTTTTTGCGCGCGATGAAATCTGGTTCGCGGGATACGCATCAATATTTTATGCGCCACGGGTTACACTTGTATGTATGGATAATTCATTGCTTTGGGATAGGGACGCATTGTTGAACTCGCCGCTGTTCGAGTCCCTGCATCCGGTGTTGCGCGAGCTTGAGGCGGGACGCTTCCCCGATTTGGGTGACCTCAACGCTTTATTGGAAACACGCGCGCCTATTACGGTACAAAGCGGTAAGCCGCTGCGCTTTGTGGCCCAGTCTGCGGGCAAGCTGGCTTTCGAGTCGCAATACGAGCCGCGCTGTTATTTGAGCGGAGAAGTGCAGACGCGCGAAAACAATCTGCACGATTTGTTCAACGCGCTGGTGTGGCTGGTGTTTCCGCACAGCAAAGCGGCTATCAATGCGCGGCATTACCGCGCGCTGATGGAAGCGGAATCTCCTCTGGAGAGCCAGCGCGGTCGGGTGCGCGATATGGCGACTTTGTTCGATGAATCGGGTGTCATCGTGGCGAGCGCCGACGCGGAATTATCCGGGCTGCTGCGTGACTTTCAATGGCAAGAGCTGTTTTACGCGCGCCGCAGCGAAATCGGCAGCGCCATGGGGTTTTATATCTTCGGGCATGGCTTGCATGAAAAATCCATGCGGCCGTATGTCGGAATGACCGGGCAGGGGCTGTTGCTGGAGGTGGGTAGGGATTTTTTTAGCTGGCCGCTGGCGCGCAGAATGGGCTATTTGGACGAGCGGGTGGCGGAATACATCAATGCCCCCTCGCGGTGTTTGGATACGCGCGAGCTGATGCCCGTGCCTTTGCTGGGGATACCAGGATGGTGCGCCGATAATCAGCATGCGGACTACTACGAGAACCGGGCCTATTTCCGTCCGGGACGGGGTTCCGCCAAGGACTGATGAAAATATATGCAAATAATGCCTATCGCCACTGGAATTGGCTGTGCCGTGTGCGAAAATGCGTCGCTAAACAATTCTGCCCAATCATGACTCGTACAGGTGCTGCATTATGAAGATTAAATTATGGTGTTTGCCGCTGGTGTTTGCCGCGGCCATGTTCAATGCCGGACCGGCTACGGCAGAGCTGAGCCCGCTCCTGCAGCAGTCGCGCGCGGCGCATCTGTCCGCAGAGATTCTGCGTCTGCACCACTACAAACATACTCCGCTCGATGACGCTTTGTCGGCCAAGATATTCGACAATTATCTGAAGGTGCTGGATAGCGAAAAGATATTTTTTCTGCAAACCGATATTGAGCGTTTTTCTTCCGCGCGCACGCATCTCGACGAGGCGATGCTCAACGAGAATTTAAG
>JAGVIV010000313.1 GCA_020055845.1 Betaproteobacteria bacterium | reverse complement strand
TGGCACGACGAATATGCCGCGCTGTCACCTGCTGGCGACCTTCGCCGTACGCCAACAGCAACGATTTGTTCGCGATGATATTCACCAGACGCGGTGTCCCCCGTGTGACGCGATGCAGCAAGGCAACCGCCTCCGCACGGAAAAGCGTTTCACCGCGGTATCCGGCCACCAGCAAACGATGGCGCAAATAACGGTCCAACTCGTCATGGCGCAGCCCCTTCAACTCGTATTGAAAGCTGATGCGCTGGCGCAACTGACGCACCGAATTATGCTTGAGACGCTCATCCAACTCCGGCTGGCCGAACAAGACCACTTGCATCAACTTGCGTTTTTCGGTTTCCAAGTTGGTCAACAGACGCAACACTTCCAAGGTTTCCAGCGGCATCGCCTGGGCTTCATCCAGACACACCAACACGCGCTTACCCTCGCGGGCAAATTTAAGCAGCGCCAAAGTTAATGCTTTTAATAGCTGATGCTGATCTACCGTGGCATCCAATTCGATCCGAAACTCCCCCGCCAAAGCGAGCAACATACTGCGCGGCTCCAGATAGGGATTGGGAATATAGGCGGTGACAAATTTTTCCGCCGTCCGTCCGGCAACCGCGGCATCCTGCGTGCCGATGTCTGTGGTCGAGGACTTGTCGCTGTTGAGCGTGGCGAGAAACTTGCGGCACAGCAATGTCTTGCCATTGCCGACTTCGCCCACAATTTTGATGAAGCCTTCGCCGCTGCGGGCTGCAACCAGCAAGGTATTCAGCGCCTGCTGATAATCGGAGCAGGCGAAAAAGAAACTGGTGTCGGGAGTCAGCGAAAAAGGAAATTCGCGCAGACCGAATTGCTCTAGATACATCGGTGAATTCCGGTTATTCCGAAAAATGCAGTTGAGCCACGGATGAACACGGATTCACACTGATGAACAATCAGTTGTATTAACGCTTTCATATACCATCTGGATGAAATGCAAAGTTCCTGTAGCACCATGTTTTATCCGTGCCTATCCGTGTACATCAGTGGCTAATATTCGATTTTTGCTTTAGCGCGACATTCCGTTCATGCGATCCCGGCTACGGGTGATATCGTCCGACCAGTTTTTACCACTATCCACCACCGTGGGTTTAAGCAGAATAACCAATTCGCGTTTTTCCGACACCTTGCTGGTTTGACCGAAAATCGTTTTAATCCAGCCGGGCAAACCGGACTGCATCTCCACTGTACTCTGGCTCATCAAGCCGCCGATCACGACGATCTGTCCGTCTTTGGCGCGCACAACGCTATCCGTTTCCTCGATGCTGGTCGATGCCATCTGCAGTGTCTGGCCGCTGCCGGCATCCTTCACTTTGGATGTCACCTGACTGATGGAAGGGTGTACGTGCAAAATAATCTCGTCCTGCTCGTTGATACGCGGCGTTACATCCAAAGCGATGCCCGAGAATATTTGCGTATAAATCGGCGTCGGCAGGGTATTGGTGCCACCGGCTATCGTCGTGGACGTACCCGGGGTATAGCCTGTGGCATAGGGTTCATCCGTGCCCACTTTCAGCACTGCCTTTTGATTGTTCAACGTCGCAATGCGCGGACTGGACAGCACATGCACACTACCCTGTGTTTCCAGGAAATTCAGCAGCGCGGAAAAGTTGCTCGCCTGAAATGCCAAACCGAACAGCGACCCGGACGCCCCGGTTGCGACACCGCCCAGATTGGAGCCCGGAATGGCGGTGATAGCCGATCCGGTCAGCGATTGCGCAGTCCCGCCCGCCGCATTCGGCAGCAACATACCGCCCTGCGACACAATACCGGCAGATGTACTTCCGCTGCCTCTGGTGCCGAACACCCCCCAATTTACCCCGGACTGAAAACTGTCGCTTAGCGTCACCTCGACGAACTTGGCTTCGATAATCACCTGACGCTCGACGGCCAATTGCGATGCCTTTAGAAACTCGGCCACATTGCGCAATTCTTCCGGCATCGCGCGGATCACAATGACCCCCGACATACGGTTGATCACCACACTCTTGTCTTTGGACTTGACGATGGAGTCAAGGGATTCTTGGAGGTTCTGCCAGAAATTGAATTCGCTGGAGGATTGCTTGGTCGAGATAGAACTTGAGTTCCCCCCCGTGCCCGGACTGGTGGCCACGCCCGCAGTCGCTGCATTAGCCTGCCCCGAAGCCTTCACCGAGAGCGAAGACGAGCTATCGCGCATCGCCGCGAGGTAGTCGATTTTGAACAGTTTAATTTGCAGCGTCACCGGCTGGATGTAGACGCTCTTGCCTTCCACCTTGTACTCATAGCCGTACAAAGCGCGTATCGTGTCCAGCGCTTCAAACACCGTCACATCTTTGAGATTCAGCGTAATGCTCCCCTCCACGCCGGGAAGCGGCAGCATGTTGTAATGCGTGCCCGAGCCAATGGCGGCGAACACCTCTTTGGCCGGCGTATTGTTGACGTTCAGAT
>JAGVIV010000293.1 GCA_020055845.1 Betaproteobacteria bacterium | reverse complement strand
GTGTTTAGCGCAACAGCTTCTTCAGATACGGTCCGGTCACGCTATTCTTATTGGCCGCCACATCCTTGGGCGAACCTTGCGCCACGATCAAACCGCCGCCGTCGCCGCCCTCGGGGCCGAGGTCGATTACCCAGTCTGCGGTCTTGATCACATCCAGATTGTGCTCGATCACCACCACTGTATTGCCCTGGTCGCGCAGCTTGTGGATGACCTTGAGCAGCATGTCGATGTCGTGGAAATGCAAGCCGGTGGTTGGCTCGTCGAGGATGTACAGCGTGCGTCCGGTGTCGCGTTTGGATAGCTCCAGCGACAGCTTCACACGCTGCGCTTCGCCGCCGGACAGCGTGGTGGCACTCTGTCCCAGCGTGATGTAACCCAGCCCCACATCCAGCAGAGTTTGCAGCTTGCGCGCGATGGTCGGTACAGCGGCAAAAAACTCGTGCCCCTGTTCCACCGTCATCTCCAGCACCTGATGGATACTCTTGCCCTTGTATAACACCTCCAGTGTTTCGCGGTTGTAGCGCTGGCCGTGGCACACATCGCACGGCACGTACACATCCGGCAGGAAGTGCATCTCCACCTTGATCACGCCGTCGCCCTGGCACGACTCGCAGCGTCCGCCCTTCACGTTGAACGAGAAGCGTCCCGGCCCGTAGCCGCGCTCGCGCGCGGTCGGCACACCGGAGAACAGATCGCGTATCGGCGTGAACAAACCGGTATAGGTCGCGGGGTTGGAGCGCGGCGTGCGCCCGATGGGCGACTGGTCCACGTTGATGACTTTGTCGAAGAACTCCAGTCCCTCGATGGCACGGTAGGGTGCTGGCTCGGCATTGCTACCGTACAGATGTTTGGCGACCGCGTTGTACAGCGTGTCATTGATGAGCGTGGATTTGCCTGAACCGGATACCCCGGCGATGCAGGTGAGCAGACCCACGGGCAAATCCAGCGTCACATCTTTCAGATTGTTGCCGCATGCGCCGCTAATCTTGAGCTTGCGCGCCTTGTCCGGCTTGCGCGCACCCTTGGGTGCGGCGATGCTGCGCCGTCCCGACAGATAATCCCCGGTGAGCGAATCGGGGTTGGCGATCACCTGCTTGGGCGTGCCTTGCGCCACCACCGTGCCGCCGTGTTCGCCCGCACCCGGCCCCATATCCACCACATAGTCGGCCGTGAGAATCGCATCCTCGTCGTGCTCCACCACAATCACGCTGTTGCCCATATCGCGCAGACGCTTGAGCGTGTCCAGCAAACGGTCGTTATCGCGCTGATGCAGGCCGATCGAAGGCTCGTCCAGCACATACATCACCCCGGTCAGCCCGGAGCCGATTTGCGAGGCCAGACGGATGCGCTGCGCCTCGCCGCCGGACAGCGTTTCGGCGGAGCGTTCCAGCGACAGATAATCCAGTCCCACATTGTTGAGGAAGGTGAGGCGGCTGGCAATTTCCAGCACAATTTTTTCAGCGATGGCCTGCTTGTTGCCGGGCAGCTTCACCTTCTGGAAAAAAGTCAGCGCCTGCTTCAAGGGTAAGGCACTGAGCTGATAGATGGTGTGCTCGGCCACGCGCACATGGCGCGCTTCCTCGCGCAGACGCGTGCCTTTGCACTCCGGGCACGAGCAACTGTTCAGATACTTCGCCAGCTCTTCGCGCACGGCGGGAGAGTCCGTTTCTTTGTAACGGCGCTCAAGATTATTCACGATGCCCTCGAAGGCATGTTCGCGCAGCATCTTCTTGCCGCGCTCGTTGGTGTATTGGAACGGGATCTCCTCGCGCCCACTGCCGTACAGCACCACGCGCTGCACTTTCTCCGGCAGACTCTCGAATGACTGCTCCAAATCGAAATCGTAATGCTTCGCCAGACTGTCCAGCATCTGATAGTAGAACTGGTTGCGTCTGTCCCAGCCCTTGATCGCGCCGCTGCTCAAAGACAGATTGGGGAAGGCCACGATACGCAGCGGGTCGAAGAACGAAATCACGCCCAGACCGTCGCACTTAGGACACGCGCCCATCGGGCTGTTGAACGAGAATAAACGTGGCTCCAGTTCCTGCAGCGAGTAGTTGCACACCGGGCAGGCGAACTTGGCCGAGAACAGATGCGCTTTGCCGCTATCCATCTCCACCGCCAGCGCGCGCCCGTCGGCGTGGCGCAACGCCGTCTCGAACGACTCCGCCAAACGCTGCTTGATATCCGCCGTGACCTTGATGCGGTCCACTACAATCTCGATGGTGTGTTTGGAATTTTTTGCCAGCTTGGGCAACGCATCCATCTCGCACACCTTGCCGTTCACGCGCACGCGCACAAAGCCCTGCGCGCGCAACTCGTCGAACAACTCCAGCTGTTCGCCTTTGCGCTCCACCACGATGGGCGACAGAATCATCACCTTGGTGCCTTCCGGCAGCGCCAGCACGTGGTCTACCATCTGCCCCACCGACTGCGCCTGCAGCACGATGTCATGCTGCGGACAGAACGGGTCGCCCGCGCGCGCGAAGAGCAAGCGCAGATAATCGTGAATCTCGGTGACCGTGCCCACGGTCGAGCGCGGATTGTGTGATGTGGCTTTCTGCTCGATGGCGATGGCGGGAGAGAGTCCCTCGATCAGATCGACATCGGGTTTTTCCATCAACTGTAAAAATTGTCGTGCATACGCCGACAGCGATTCCACATAGCGCCGCTGCCCCTCGGCATACAGCGTATCGAAAGCAAGCGAGGACTTACCCGAACCGGACAGGCCGGTGATCACCACCAGCTGGTTGCGCGGCAGATCGAGACTGATGTTCTTCAGGTTGTGGGTGCGGGCACCGCGAATCTTGATGTATTCCATGTGAGGCCGGGGAGTAGAAAAACGACTGGGCAATATACGCGATTTTTACGGCTTTCCCAAACCGGATGGCTGTCAGTTATTGGCAGTGTTTCTAAGGTGGGAAGGGGGGCGCAGTTCGTGTGTTTTACGATGTTGTGTCCTGAAAAGGCATATAGGGTGCATGTTTTAGCTGGCATTAGGTGCGTAGATAGCAGAATTTAGCACGGGCGAGCAATAAATTATTGACCATTAATGATTCGCAAAGTATATTAAAGACTTATTTATGATGCTTTAATTATGCCAAAGCCACTTTCTCGTGCAACATCTCGCTACGCGACAGAAGCCCTCGTTTTATTTGGGATGATGATTCGCGCGGCGCGTATCGAGCAAAAAATGACCGTGAGCGAATTGGCGATTCGCGCTGATGTATCCAGATCATTATTGCAACGGATCGAAGAGGGTGACCCAGGATGCTCAATCGGTGCGGCGTTCGAGGTGGCAGCCATCGTCGGTGTACCGCTCATTGTCGAAGACCCAAAAACGCTCGCCATAAATGTAGCGCACTTCAAAGAGAAACTTGCGCTATTGCCCAAGGCCGCACGCAAATCTCAACGGGGAGTGAAAGATGACTTCTAAACGGCGCTATCAGGAAGCCTACGTGTGGGTTTGGTTACCGGGGGAGACCGAGCCTGTGGTTGCAGGGCGCTTGGCGAGAGATGGAAAAAATCTCGTGTTCAACTACGGTAAAAGCTATCTCGAGCGCGATAACAAGCTGCCAATCTACACACCGGAATTACCACTGCAATCGGGTGTATTACCGTTACCGGCGGGATTGACAATGCCCAGTTGTTTGCGCGATGCATCTCCCGATGCATGGGGCAGGCGCGTCTTAATGCACAAACATGCGCTCGATAAAAATGCGGGCGAACTGGACGAGCTGAGCTGCATGCTGGAATCGGGATCGAATCGCATCGGCGCATTGGATTTTCAGCAATCGGCGACAGTTTATATTCCGAGGTTGAGCGAAGCAGTCACACTGGTGCAATTGCAGGAAGCAACCGACAAAATCACCCAGGGTTTGCCTTTAAGCCCAGAGTTGGCCATGGTATTGCAACATGGTACCGCGATAGGTGGCGCGCGCCCCAAAGCCATCATCGAAACTCATGAAAAACAATACGTCGCCAAATTTTCTTTGAGTACGGATTTGTACAACGTCGTCAAAGCGGAATACATCGCCATGCGCTTGGCAAAAATCGCCGGGCTGGATGTCTCGCACGTCGAACTGAAAACAGCCTTGAAAAGGGATGTGTTATTGGTCGAACGTTTCGATCGCGTAAAGAGTGACAACGGATGGCAGCGCAGGATGATGGTGTCTGCGCTGACGATACTGGAGCTGGATGAAATGATGGCGAGGTACGCAAGCTATGAAGACATGGCAGAAATCATCCGGCAACGATTCACCCAACCAGATCATGCTTTGTGCGAATTATTCGGGCGTATCGTTTTCAACATCCTCTGCGGCAATACAGACGACCATGCGCGCAACCATGCCGCATTCTGGAACGGCAAGCATCTGACCCTCACGCCCGCCTACGACATCTGTCCGCAGAGCCGCGCGGGAAATGAAGCCTCGCAAGCCATGAAGATTCACGGCGACAACAATCTTTCGCAACTCAAAGTGTGTATAGCCTCTGCCGCCAGCTACAAATTGAGCGCGAAACAAGCGCAAGAAATTATCGACCACCAACTCGAAGCCATTAAAACAAATTGGGATGCCGTGTGCGATGAAGCCAAGCTGCCCAAGCTAGAGCGCAAGATGCTCTGGGAACGGCAGTTCATGAATCCCTTCGCGTTTGAGTGACGTTCGTTGGAATCCATGTGCAGTACAACAAAATCAACGTGGGGATCGTCAAAGTATTAGACCGATCCGCAACGACGACGACTTGCACGCCGCATCCAAACGGCTGGAGTGCGTGATTGCGCTTAGCCGCCCTTGCCCCCGGCTTTAACCAATCTTGGCTGAGTCTTCTTACCGGGGCTGATGAGGCGGCCACCTTTGGCTCCGGATTTTCCATGTATTGGCTGAGTCTCCTTGCCGGAACTCAGCGCACGCGCATGTTCGTCTTCCCGTGTAGAAGTGGCATCGCCGTATTTGCGCACATAACCGCGCCCGAACTGCGCGGCTTTCTTAATCTTGATGCGCTCCTTGGCCTTTTTATCATCCGGTGCGGAATAGGTCTCGTGTTTGCAGGTCTGCGGATTGTAGAAACCGATATAACCGCCGGGGTTCACGCCGAAAGAACGCAGACCTTTGCCCTTGGTGAGTCGCCCCAGAAAATCGTTGCGCCCGCCTTGCTGTTCACCGGGGGTAAAGTAGAGCGGCAGCACAAAATTGGAAACCTCCACGCCGTCAATCTCGTAAGTCTCCGCCTGCACCGCATCGCACATCTCGTACCAGTGGAACACCTGTTTGTGTGAATCGGTCGGGTGCGGCCCCTGCACCAGCAGATTGCCCTGCGCATCACCAATCAACTCCAGTGCCTCGTGCGACAGCGTTGCAGTCCAGCTTTCTTTGAGTTGTTTGCATAGCTCAGTGAACACAAAGCCGTAAGGGATGCCGCGAAAGTTCGCATCGTGATAACCCAGCGCACCTTCCACATCGGCCTTGTCCGCAAGATAGATAATTGCATCGCCGCGCATCTCAGGCAGTGTCGCCTTGTTCGCCTGTTTGCCCACCGCGCCTTCCAAACGCAAGGTCGCGCCGAAACTCCAATACGGCTCAAAGTCTTCTTTGATCTGACGATTGATCGCGCGAAGTGCGGTCAGGATATCTTCATCGGAGAGTGATTTGCTGCGGTTGACGAGGGTGATGATCATTGCGGGTTCTCCTTTTGGTTCTGCATGACTAGTGCGGCAGCGAATGCGAAGCGGACTTCATTAGCTTCGGAGGTAGAAAATGACTAGGGAAGCTCTGATTAAGTTGTCATTGATGAAGCCACTATCCACTACGCCAGCAAGCTGGCAAGTGGCTGGTTATCCCGTGAAAGAGGGAATCCAGTGCCTTTATTTAACGTTGTTCCCGCTTTCACGGGAACAACGAATAAGACTTAATCAGACTTTGTCCTAAACAATATACGCGAAAAATGGGGCTTCCCAAAACACATAACAGCCCCTTGTTGTGAACTCGCGAACCAAGGAAGCATTCGGCTATACTGAAACCTAGCCCCTCGCCTGCTTACTGGCGTTTTTTGATGAAGATGGTCACAAATTGTGACATCAAAGTGAGCGACACGAGATCAAGGCAGCAAAAAGGAGATAGGCGATGACTAAAAAGCAAGTACTCATTGTGATGGCGAACATCGAGACGAAAATTCTGCTTATACGTGGGCAGAAAGTCATGCTGGATGCAGACCTGGCCGAACTCTATGGTGTTGAGACCAAGC
>JAGVIV010000314.1 GCA_020055845.1 Betaproteobacteria bacterium | reverse complement strand
TCACCTCAAAGATATGGGTCAGCTGGTTGCGCGCGAGATTGAGCGTGCTGGCGGTATTGCCAAAGAATTTAATACGATAGCTGTAGATGACGGCATTGCAATGGGTCACAGTGGCATGTTGTATTCGCTACCCAGCCGTGATCTGATTGCCGATTCCGTGGAGTATATGGTCAATGCGCATTGCGCAGATGCGCTGGTGTGTATTTCAAATTGCGACAAGATTACTCCAGGCATGTTGATGGCGGCGATGCGGCTCAATATTCCGGTGGTTTTCGTCTCAGGCGGGCCGATGGAAGCCGGCAAGGTGAACTGGCAGGGCGGGACTCGAGGGCTGGACCTGGTTGATGCCATGGTGGCCGCTGCGGATAGTGCTTACAGCGATGAGGAAGTGGATGCGATAGAGCGTTCCGCCTGTCCTACCTGCGGTTCCTGCTCCGGCATGTTTACCGCTAACTCGATGAATTGTCTGACTGAGGCCTTGGGTCTTTCCTTGCCAGGCAATGGCTCACTGGTGGCGACACATGCCGAACGCAAACAGTTGTTTCTGCGCGCGGGACGCGTGATCGTTGAGCTGTGTAAACGCTATTACGAACAGGATGATGAGTCAGTGTTGCCGCGTAATATTGCGACCTTCGATGCATTCGAGAATGCCATGACGCTGGATATTGCCATGGGCGGATCGACCAATACGGTTCTGCATCTGTTGGCTATCGCGCGCGAAGCAGAGGTGGATTTCACCATGAAAGACATGGACAGGCTGTCTCGCCATGTGCCGACGCTGTGCAAGGTTGCGCCATCCTCCGAATACCATATGGAGGATGTGCATCGTGCTGGCGGCATTCCGGCTATCCTGGGGGAGTTGGACAGAGCAGGGTTGCTGCACGGCGAAGTTGGTTCCGTACATAGTAAGACGTTGCGCGAGGGGTTGGAGCAGTGGGATATTTTGCAGAATACGGATGGCACAGCAGATAAATTTTTCCGGGCAGCCCCTGGCGGTATTGCGACCACTATCGCGTTCTCCCAGTCCATGTTGTACCCGGCAACAGATTCCGATCGTTCGACCGGTTGCATATGAGACCAGGCTCATGCTTATTCTCAGGATGGCGGGCTGGCGGTATTGCACGGCAATGTTGCGCTGGATGGATGCATCGTCAAGACGGCGGGTGTGGATGTCAGTATTTTAAAGTTTGAAGGTCGGGCGCGAGTATTCGAGAGTCAGGATGATGCAGTCGCGGCTATACTGGCTGATACGATTGTTGCAGGCGATGTGGTGGTGATACGTTACGAAGGACCCAAGGGTGGGCCGGGTATGCAGGAGATGCTTTATCCGACCGCGTATTTGAAATCCAAGGGTTTGGGTAAAGTCTGTGCCTTGCTTACCGACGGGCGTTTTTCCGGTGGTACATCGGGTTTGAGTATAGGTCATGTTTCGCCTGAGGCAGCGGCGGGGGGTGAAATCGGTTTGGTCGAAGAAGGTGATACCATCTCAATTGACATTCCGAATCGCAGTATCACTCTGGTAATTTCCGATGATGAAATGAGTCGCCGTCGCGCGGAAATGGAAGCGCGCGGCCGTCTGGCATGGAAACCGCTTGGTCGTGAACGTCATGTATCGGTGGCTTTGCGGGCTTATGCGGCGATGACGACCAGCGCTGACAAGGGTGCGGTTAGAGATGTTACACAAATTGAAAAATAGGAGAAATTTATGGCTACAGTATTGAATACGCAATTCGGCATCGATGGTCATTTGGTTTTTAAGATGGATGCAAGTGGACTGATCGTCGCAGAAATTAACAATGAACTGGGTAGTGCCTCGCTCTGTTTGCAGGGCGCGCATTTGATGAGTTGGCAACCGAAAAATCAAGCTGTACCCGTGGTGTGGCTATCGACGGACGCTAAGCTGGCGGCGGGTAAATCGATACGTGGCGGTGCACCGGTGTGCTGGCCGTGGTTTGGTGCCCATGCGACTGAATCCGGTTTTCCGGGGCACGGTTTTGCTCGCACGGTGCCCTGGCGTGTGATCGAATCGGGTACTGAACCAGCTGGTGAGACAAGACTGACTTTGCGGCTGACGCCTTCCGACAAGACGCGTGCGCAGTGGCCGCATGAATGTACCGTCGATCTGACGGTAATTGTGGGCGCAACCCTGCGTATGGAGATGCGCACTGAGAATACGGGCACTACGGATTTTGAAATAGGTGAGGCCTTGCATACTTATTTTCAGATCGGCGACATCGGTGCAGTGAGTGTCACTGGACTTGAAGGCAGTGAATATTGGGACAAGGTCGGCGGTTCGAATTTGCGCAAGCAGGACGCTGAGATTACGTTTACCGGTGAAGTGGATCGTGTATATATTAATAACGAGGCAGAATGTGTGATACATGATGAGCAGCTAAAACGTCGCATACATATCGCCAAGTCGGGCAGCTTATCTACCGTGGTCTGGACCCCTTGGGTAGAAAAGGCCACTAAGATGGGTGATATGGGGCAGCCGGACGGCTGGCGTCAGATGGTTTGCGTGGAATCCGCGAATGCGATCGAAAATGTAGTGAAAGTGGCGGCGGGTTGTACGCATACGCTGATTGTTGAATATCGGGCTGTATCAGTTTAAGGGGAAGCAATGAAGATTATTCTCACGTTATTGGCTGTTCTGTGCGCTGGTCAGGCTGTGGCATGTGAAATGGCGGATCATCAGGGTCACAAGCATAAGGATCACAAACATCCTTGTGTGGAAAAAGAAGGTAAACCCTGTCACTTGCATGAAAAAATTCATGCCCAGAAATCGGATGGAGCAATAAAGCCGGCACCGATGGAATCGAAGGCCGCCGGTTCTGATGCAGCCCCTGTTCAGACATTGGAAAAATCCTAAATGTAACGGGGACGGCTTAATTA
>JAGVIV010000029.1 GCA_020055845.1 Betaproteobacteria bacterium | reverse complement strand
TCAGCTGCTCGTGCAGGAATAGCCCGATGTCGGCTGTGTTGGTGGAAGCCAGCACTTCGCCGCGCGTGTTTAAAAAATAGGCACGGCGCAGCCCCGGTGTCTTGGCGAAACCCTGCACCACCTCCTGCAGTCCGGCGAGATCATTGGCCATCGCCCACGAGGTGCTACTGATGGATAGTGCATGAGCCAGCGAGGTGGTGCGTTCTTCGGACAGTTTGAACAACTCATCGCGCTGTTGCTGGAGCATCAGATAACCGAATCCCAGCGTGAGGGAGAGAGAGGCAAGCGCAAAACCGAAGATCAGTTGTCTGCGTATCGAGCCGCGCCACAATAGACTGATTTTTTTTAGGGTTCGCATTTTGGGGGGGCCTAATAGTCGATCGGGCGTACGGTTGCTGAAAATACTTTCAGATATTCGCGTACAGGTTGATAGGACTCGTTGCTCGCAGGCTCGAATTTGGAAATGGGGACATGCGCCAGCATGTCCAGTCCCGCTGGACTCGCGTTGAGTCCGAACAGCAGCGCCGCGAATCGGGCAGTCAGTTCCGTCGGTATATCTGCGCGCACGACCCAGGCGTTGTTGGGCAGAGTTTCTGTTTGCCATTTGATTTCGAGCTGGGCGGCCAGGTCGGGATGCTCCTGTGTAAAGGTATTCCACGGTAAAGGCCAGGTCGCGCCTGCCGCCGTGTGCCCGCGCAGCACATTCATGATGGAGGATTCCTGCGAGCCGACGTAGAGGTTTTCGATGTCGCGATTCACATCGATGCCGTGAGTGTGCAGATAATATTGCGGCATCAGCGTTGCGGCGAGCGCCGTGGCGGCAGGATAGGCGATCTTCTTGCCCTTGAGGTCGCGCACGGTGCGGATGCCGCTGTCCTTGCGCACGAGGATGATGCCGCGAAAATTCTTATCGTCCCCCATTTTGCCGAACACGCGATAACCGTGTTTGAGCGAGAGCACGGTCTGGTAGGGGTTGGGCATGGCGAAATCAAAGTGGCCGCTGTAGAGTTTTTTGTCGAACTCTTCGTAGTTGCGCGAGGCTTCCAGCTTGAAGTGCGCCCCCGGAATGTTCTGTTCTATATGGGAGATGATGGGCTGGTAGATCTCGAACAGACGTTTGGGGTTGTGCAGGGGGTGAATGCCGACGACATATTCTTTCGCGTTGTCCGCGGGGGTCTGGCTCAATTGCGCCTGATAAGTTTCTTCCTGCTTGCCGCATCCCGTAAGCAACAGTGCGGCAAGTAGCAATCCCCATCGATACATCTTGAATCCCCGTTTTTGTGTTTACCGCTGGCTAGGCTACTCTTGCGTACGCCCCACATCAAGCGCGGTGCGCGGGTGATTTGCGGGATTAATGTTTCTTAATTCATAAAATCCTGCAATAATCGAAGCACGAAAACGATATTACGGAATGTGGATTTTAAGATGGCAATGACACAAGATGATTTGAAGCGCGCAGTGGCCCAGGCGGCAATCGCCTATGTGCCCGAGGACTGTATCGTGGGTGTGGGTACGGGATCGACCGCCAATTTTTTTATCGACGAATTGGGAAAAATCAAACATAGATTGCGTGCCGCGGTGGCAAGCTCGGAAGCTTCCGCCAAACGTTTGCAGGGACATGGTATCGAAGTGGTGTCGCTGAACGATGCAGGTGAATTGCCAGTGTATGTGGACGGCGCGGATGAGATCACGCGCCATCTGCATATGCTGAAGGGCGGCGGCGGCGCGTTGACGCGCGAAAAGATTGTGGCGGCAGCCAGCAAGAAATTTGTTTGTGTGTGCGACTCCAGCAAGCTGGTGGATGTGCTGGGAAAATTCCCCCTGCCTATCGAAGTGATTCCCATGGCGCGCAGCTATATCGCGCGCGAAATCGTCAAGCTGGGCGGGCATCCGAAATTGCGCGAGGGATTTGTCACCGACAACGGCAATCTCATTCTGGATGTGCATGGCTTGCAGATATTGAATCCTGTCGAGCTGGAAGCTGCGCTTGATCATTTGCCCGGGGTCGTGACGAACGGTCTGTTTGCGCGTCGCGGTGCGGACGTGCTGCTACTGGCCACACCGGACGGCGTGCAGACGATGACGTTGTAACACGGGGAAGGGCAACGGGGGCGACAGGATTTATCCTCCCTCTTTCGCCCTGTAATAAATAATTCATGACGTATCGGTAGCATAGTCCGATTACCACACACTTAATAAGGAACGGACATGGTCAGCAACGAACATACCTCCAAACAGTTCGACACCGAGCTTGAAGCGGTGCGTGCTCGTGTATTGCAGATGGGTGGGCTGGTGGAGAGCCAGATCCGTTTGGCGATTGAATCGCTCATCTCCGGTGATGTGGAGCTGATGAACCGGGTTATTGAAGACGACCATCGCGTCAATGCAATGGAAGTCGAGATCGACGAAAGCTGCAACCATATTCTGGTGCGCCGCCAGCCCACCGCGGGTGATTTGCGCATGATCATGACGGTCATCAAGACCATCACCGATCTGGAACGCATCGGCGACGAAGCCGAAAAAATCGCGCGCATGGCGAAATTGCTGTCGCAAAAAGAGCGTCTGCGCCATCCGCGTTATCACCAGATCGAACATGCTTCCGACATCGCCCTAGACATGCTGCGCAAATCGCTGGATGCGTTTGCGCGTCTGGATCTGAGTTCGGCCGCTCAAGTGGTGCGCCAGGACGAGCAGGTGGATGAGGAGTTCCGCTCCATCATGCGTTACCTCATCACCTTCATGATGGAAGACCCGCGCACGATTTCCACCTCGCTGGAGATCTTGTTCGTGGCCAAGGCCATCGAGCGCATCGGCGACCACGCCAAGAATATGTGCGAGTACGTCGTGTATATGGTTAAAGGGCGCGATGTGCGTCATGTGAGCGTGGAAGAGTTTGAACGCGAAGTTCGCGAATAGGGAGGATACGTGCCGCAGCAGCAATCAATACTCGCCGCGGTCGACCTCGGTTCAAACAGTTTTCGCTTGCAAGTTGCGCGTGTAGAAAACGAGCAGATTTATCTCTTGGATGGCTTGCGCGAACCGGTGCGTCTCGCCGCCGGCCTCACCGAAAACAAACATCTCGATAAAGAATCCCAGCAGCGCGCGCTCGTCTGTTTGCAGCGTTTCGGCGAACGTTTGCGCGGCCTGCCGCGCGAGGCAGTACGTGCGGTCGGCACCAATTCGCTGCGCGTAGCCAAGAATGCCGCCGAATTTCTGCCCCAGGCGGAAGCCGCGCTGGGCTTTCCCATCGAAGTCATCGCGGGCCGAGAAGAGGCGCGCCTCATTTATCTCGGTGTGGCGCACGGCCTGCCGCAAGCGGGTGGGAAGCGGCTGGTGATGGACATCGGCGGCGGCTCGACCGAATTCATCATCGGCGACGGACTCGATCCCATCCGCTTGGAAAGTCTGTACATGGGGTGCGTGAGTTACAGCCTGCGTTTCTTCCCCGATGGCAAAGTCACCAAGAACAGTCTCAAGCAAGCGGAGTTGGCTGCCCGCGCCGAGTTGCAAACCATCGTGAGCGATTACCGTCAGACGGGCTGGACTGTTGCGCTGGGTTCATCGGGCAGTGCGCGCGTGTTGTGCGACATCCTTGAACAGAACGGTTACAGCGCGGGCGGTATCACGCGCACCGGGCTGGAGAGTCTGCGCGCGGAGCTGATCCGGGTCGGCGATGTGCGGCGTCTCGAATTGCAGGGTTTGAAGGCGGACCGCATTCCGGTGCTGCCGGGTGGCCTTGCCATCATGTATGCCGCACTCAGCGAACTCGGTATCGAGCAGATGCTTCCCGCCTTGGGCGCGTTGCGCGAAGGTGTGTTGTATGACCTGTTCGGGCGCTTCCACAATCACGATATGCGCGACCTCACCGTGCAGCAATTTATGCGCCGCTATCATGTGGATGTTCGTCAGGCCGAGCGCGTCGCGCGTTTGTCGGCGGCTTTGGCGCAGCAGTTTTTTGCCGGAGAGTCGAACGAGACCGCATTGCGCCAGCTGGATTGGGCCGCGCGTTTGCATGAGATCGGCATCAGTGTGGCGCACAGCGGCTTTCACAAACACACCGCGTATATATTGAAAAATGCCGATATGCCCGGTTTCTCTAAAAAGGAACAGGATAGGCTGAGTCTGTTGACGCTCGCCCAGCGCGGCGGTTTGGACAAATTGCGCGGACAGCTGTTCACGGCCTTTACTGCCGAAGATCTGTCGCTGGTAATGGCTTTGCGTTTGGCCACCATCTTCTATCGCAACCGCGGTGATGTGCAGCTGCCCGTGATGCAAGGGCGTTTCAGCGGCAGCAAATTCCACCTCACGCTCACCGCCGGATGGCTCGCGCAAAATCCGCTCACCGAGACCGCCTTGCAGGAAGAAGCAAAGCAATGGCGCGAATGGGGCGTGAGCTTGCAGGTGCTCGAAGCTTAGGGATTGAGTTTCTCCGCAAATCCGCGCTACTGCCTTACTTGATCTGGGTTAAACTCCGCGCCGAAGCTGGCTAGACAGTCGCCGCGTCCGCAAGGACGGGGAGGAAAGTCCGGGCTCCATAGAGCAGGATGCCGGTTAACGACCGGACGCCGTGAGGCGATGGAAAGTGCCACAGAAAATACACCGCCTAAGTTCCTTCGGGAAACGGTAAGGTTGAAATGGCGAGGTAAGAGCTCACCGCGCTGATGGCAACACCAGTGGCAGGGTAAACCCCATCCGGAGCAAGACCAAATAAGCAGGCTATGACGTTGCTCGCGTCGCCTGCGGGTAGGTTGCTTGAGCGTCAGGTAACGAAACGCCTAGAGGAATGACTGTCCACGACAGAACCCGGCTTACCGGCTGGCTTCACCTTTTTCAGATCCGTCTCAGAGAAATATCCCGAGCCACCCACAATCATCGCGCACAGCACGACACCCAATCGTTCAGGAAAGAAAGTAACGTCATCATGCCCAATCAAGATTTTGAACCGATGGAAATTGAGCCAGCACTATCCGATGTGGAGATGGATGAACTCGACAACTTTCTGATGTCCGATGCCACCTCGAACGAGGTCATGTTACTGGATTGCCTCGATGGCTATCTAACCGCGATCGCATCCGCTCCCGTGCAATTAACTCAAGGCGACTGGCTTCCCCGTGTGTGGGGGCCGGAGGATGAAGATGCGCCCACATTTGAGACGAAAGCCCAGGAAGAACGCATCATCGGTTTGATGACGCGCCACCTGAATGCCATCGTTTGGAATCTGCAGCAGGAAGACGAACCCTTCGAGCCGGTGTTTGACTTGCATGTCTATCAGGATGATGAACGCGAGTATGTCGACGGCGAGATGTGGGCGCATGGATACATGACCGCTATCAAGCTCCAGCGCGATAGCTGGAAGGCATTATTTGAATCCAAACACGGTGCGGATATGTTGCGTCCGATTTACTTGCTGGGCGCGGAAGACGTGAGCGAGGAAGAAGAGACACTGGTACAGACACCCGTGCAACGGGAAGAGTTGTCCAAAACAATTCCCGCGAGCGTCGGCTGGATTTTCAAATACTGGGCTCCGCAGCGACGTGCAGAAAGTGAACGCATGAACGGAAAATCTTCGGCAAATGAAAATCTCAAAATAAGCCGCAACGCGCCATGTATTTGCGGCAGCGGCAGGAAATATAAAAAATGCTGCGGGGCATCAGCCGAGTAAATTCTATTCAGATTTATATGCGCGTCTCCGAAGTGTCGAGCCGCAATTCCGGTGAAAATCTCAAGCTGGATGTGGGGGGCAAAGGGAATGTTGCCGGCATCTATCTTTAAGCTGGCACCGACTTGATGAGTTACCAGATTCTGCTCCCGACCCGTTGCAGACAGATGGGACTTCAGAAAGCAGACATTCAACGTAAAAGTGAGGGGCTGCGCGCTTTTGCGCAGTCCCTCTCGACTGCCGGGTTGGGCGTTTTCATTGGTCGCGATCCTTCGTAACATGCCATGCAAAGCAACCAGCTAGTTTTGATGGGATGCCTTTTGCGTTCTTGAGAACCCACTGCTTGATTTCGGGCTCTTCACTTGCCGCAGCACCACCGCCCCAAGTGGTGAGGTATTTGCCTTGCGTTGGATCACCGCTGAAAAATAAAAATGCTTCATCAGACACCTGTGTGCCAACGTAGATGATGTACCAACCACGGTAGCGGTAAGACTGGAGAATTTCGGTTGACTCGATGTTGAGCTGCTTGGCAATGACCGGAGCAAGTTGGCTCTTTCGGTTTTTGGTAAGCGAACGATCTACACCATCGCAAGGAGATGCCGACGCAGCGCAAGAGGCAAACGAAAGAAGGCACATAGCTAAGAGCTTCATAGACGCCCAACGTGTAGCTAAGGGGAGCGCCGCAGGCGCGTCCCAGCGACCGGAGGGAGCGAACTTGAGCGCAGGGTTAGAGAGCTCATAGCATTTGTAGCGATGCAATGATATTTTGAAAAACATCAAGCTCAAGTTCAGAAGCCTCCTTCATTTGTTTGTTCATTGAAACGGAGAACATCAATTTCTTGGTGGGGCCTGGATTCACATAAGCAACATATTCGTAGAAGCTGCCCGGTACAGTAAAAAGCTTTGGAAACACTTGGTACTTGGGGTGAGAAATGGCGAGCTCCTTGAAAACGACGTTGGGATACTGCTCGCGATAACCGGTCATGTCATGAGCCAAGTCTTCATTGATGTTCTCGTCGGTCTTGTCAGCTACAAGAACACGAATAATGGTTTGGGCTTTATCCAGTGACTGGGATGCCGGATAAAAGATTATGTTTGTCGAGAATTGCGCTGCGTTTACGGTGTCACCTTTCCAGCCCGCTGGCTCCTTAACCGAAAAAATGAACCCCTGACCATAGACAAGCAATGAATCAAGCTTCTTATCAACATGAGGCGTGTCGCCAGCAAAAGTCGTTTGTGCCAATAGGCAACTCAGCAATAAGAGGAAGAACCGGCTCATCATGGTGTGCTCTCTAACGTAAAGTTGAGGGGCTGACGCGGGCTGCTTCGCGGCAGTCCCGCTCGAACGTTAGGTTAGGGCTATACGGCTTAGTAAGACTTGGCTTCATAGTGGCTCCCCCAAAAGCGACGGCTGTAACGCAAGAATAAAACAGGCGCACCAGATGCGACTGGTGCCAGTGTAGAGAATACTTGAAAAGAGCCATCCTGTAACTGCGCGGTGCAATGAAAAAAAATGCTCTGCTTTCCAAAGGGGACACACTGTTGAGTGATGCTGCCTTTGACAATTGTCGGATCACCAACAGGGCCGTTCATTACGAATGCCCACTCAGCAATTACAGCAATTGAAATGAGACTAACCCAAAAAATCTTCCGCCTACCAAAATGTTTCGCAAGTTGCGATCTGCTGGAATTGTGAGAATTGCTGCTCATTTTGGATGATAGCCCTAACAGTTATTAGACAGACCCACCGGTCTGTACTATTGATAATAGTGTGGAATGCACATTATCGATAAGCAATTGATTCATTGAAATACGCTCTAACAATTGTTCCTCATATACATAATAGTACGGACGGAAGTGAATGTCTTCTCTGGGGGGGAGATACGAGCGGCCACTTCTGGCACATAGCGGAAACCAGCGAGAAGCCTTACAACTTTCGGCTTGAGTAAAGAGATACTGCATGCACGGAAATAATTTTCAACCCGGTATCTTTACTAATAATTCCGTCAAACAATTTCCCCCGCAGAAGTAAAAGCAAATCAATCGTTAGATATATCAAATTCAGTTCGACAGTCCCTGCGGCTCGTCCTCACTCTTGAGGGCCATTTCGCCGAAATATATAGGCCCTCCGTAACAAACAACTTTAGCTTGATTGCGCAATCTATTGCTTTTTAAGCATATTTATTTTGCATTAATCAAGTGCGCTAACTCATTGTCCCGTAACGAAAAAACCTGTTTTTTGGCTTGACCCTGTGCATTTTTTTCAATATAGTGGCATGGAGTGGTGAAAAGTGGGTTTTTGTGGGTAAATGAATTCGGGATTCAAGAGATGTTTCAGGGGGCGGCGCAACTAAATCTGGATAGCAAAGGGCGGCTCGCGATACCGGCACGGCATCGCGACATGTTGCTCGCGCATTGCTCCGGCCAGTTGGTGCTGACCGCCGATGCCGACGGCTGCCTGTTGCTCTATCCCCAGCCTGAGTGGCAGCCCATACGCGAGAAGCTCATGCAGCTCTCCGCTTTCAATCCGCGCATTCGCGCGCTGCAGCGTTTCTTGGTGGGGCATGCGGAAGATGTGCAGATGGATGCTGCCGGTCGCGTGCTGGTTTCGCCGACTTTGCGTACTTATGCCGTGCTGGAAAAGCATGTGATGCTGGTCGGGCAGGGCAATAAATTCGAATTGTGGGATGAGGCGCGCTGGCAGGCGCAGAACGAAAAGATGGTTGGCTTCGCTGTCGGCGATCTGCCGCCGGAGTTGGAGGGATTTACGCTGTGACCGGAGGTCTGGTGCACGCGACTGTTTTATTGGATGAGGCGGTTGCGGGATTGCGGGTCGAGGCGGACGGTGTGTATGTGGATGGCACTTTCGGGCGCGGCGGGCATAGTCGTTTGATTCTGGAGCAGCTGGGCGCGCACGGCAGATTGATCGCGCTGGACAAAGATCCTGTTGCGGTCGCTGCGGGACGAGCATTGCAGGATGCGCGTTTTCAGATTGTGCATAGCGGCTTCGAGCATTTGCGCGAGGTGTTGCGCGAGCTGGGAATCGACAAGGTGGATGGGGTGTTGCTGGATCTGGGGGTGTCGTCGCCGCAGCTGGATGATGCGCAGCGCGGATTCAGTTTCCGTTTTGACGCGCCGCTGGATATGCGTATGGATACGAGTCGCGGCGAGACCGCGGCGCAATGGTTGGCAACGGTAGATGAAGGCTTATTGGCGGAGGTAATTAGTGACTACGGCGAAGAACGGTTTGCTAGGAAGATTGCAAGAGCGCTTGTTATTGCGCGCCAGGAAAGTCCCATCGTCACTACGCGGCAACTCAGTGAAATTGTCGCGAAAAATGTGCACTCCCGCGAGCCCGGGAAAAATCCGGCGACGCGCACCTTTCAAGCTGTACGGATTTATATCAACCGCGAACTCGAGGAACTCGAGAGCGTGCTTCCGCAGTGCATGGATAGTCTGAGGGCGGGCGGAAGAATGGCTGTGATCAGTTTTCATTCCCTGGAAGACCGTATCGTCAAACGCTTTATGCGCGACATGGCGCAGGGCGACAAATTGCCGCGCAATCTGCCGATTCGCGCCGCAGAGATTCCGCAGGCAAAGTTGAAACTGGTTGGTAAGGCTATCCATGCTTCGGAGCGGGAATTGGCGCTCAATCCGCGCGCGCGCAGTGCCGTTTTGCGTGTGGCCGAATATACGGGAGGCGCGGGTGCGTAAGTTGAATAATCGCACAGCGAATCGTTTGCTCCCTCGCCCGCAGGGATTGTGGATTGCTTTCCTCGTTCGCCTCCTCGCCCGCTTGCGGGAGAGGATTGAGGTGAGGGCATTTACGGGAGAGGGTTGGGGAGAGGGAGACGTTCATCTCTCATGTCTGTATTTCTGCGCTGGGCAGGAATTATGAACGTCAGACTGAACCTGTTGCTGCTGTTTGTGGCGATTCTGTGCGCACTGGGTGTGGTGACTTCGCAGCACAAGGCGCGCAAGTTCTTTATCGAGTTGCAGGGCGAAAAAGACAAGGCGCAGCAAATGGAAGTGGAGTGGGGGCAGCTGCAATTGGAGCAAAGCACTCTGGCTTTGCCTGCACGGGTGGAAAAGATCGCCAGTCGCCAGATGCAAATGCAGATGCCGCAGGGGCATCAAATCCAGTTTGTGCGTATTGACGCAAGCAAGGTGGCACCTTGATCCCGCGCGCTCCAAGTCCCCAAACGAAAAGTCAGATGGCTTTGCCGCCGTGGCGTTCGCGCGTGCTGTTCGTGATGCTGCTCGCGGTGCTCGGCGGTTTGTTGGCGCGCGGCATCTATCTGCAGGTGATACACAACGATTTTCTCCAGCAGAAGGGCGATGCCCGTTACGGGCGTGTAATCGACATTCATGCCCACCGCGGCATGATCAGCGACCGTTACGGCGAGCCTCTCGCTATCAGCACCCCGGTGGAATCCATCTGGGCAAGTCCGTCCGATGTTGAGGCGACTCCAAAACAGGTGCAGCAATTGGCGCAGATCATCGGCGTGAACACCAAGGAATTGCACGGGCGCATGTTCGATACCTCACGCGATTTTATTTATCTCAAGCGTCAGCTGCCGCCCGAGCAGGCGGGAAAAGTGGCCGGTCTGGGAATCGCGGGTGTTTCGCTGAAGCATGAATACCGCAGATATTATCCCGGCGGTGAAGTGACCTCGCATCTGCTGGGTTTTACCGATGTGGATGACAACGGTCAGGAAGGTATAGAGCTGGCTTTGCAGGGGCAGCTTGGCGGTAAGGCGGGAAGCCAGCGTGTTATCAAAGACAGGCGCGGCCATATTGTCGAAGACGTTGCCAGTGTGCGTGCACCCAAAGAGGGAAGCGACATTGCGCTGAGTCTGGATAACAAACTCCAGTTCCTCGCTTTCCGCGAAATCAAACAGGCAGTCGAGCAGCACAACGCCAAGGCCGGTTCCATCGTGGTGCTGGATGCCAAGACCGGCGAGGTGTTGGCGCTGGCGAACTGGCCCAGCTACAACCCGAATAACCGCGAGAAACCGAGCTCGAATCTGTTGCGTAATCTGGTGGTGACCGATTTGTTCGAGCCGGGCTCGACCATGAAGCCGTTTACTGTGGCGGCGGCGCTGGAGCTGGGCAAGGTCAGGCCGGAGACGATGATTAATACCGAGCATGGTGTGTATACCGTGGGCGGTCGCAAGATACATGACACACACCCCGAGGCGGAACTCACGGTGGCGCAGGTGATACAAAAATCCAGCAATGTGGGGGCGGCCAAGATCGCGCTGTCGATGAAACCGGAAGCTTTCTGGCACAGTTTGAACGAGAACGGTTTCGGCAAACAGACCGGTTGCGAGTTTCCCGGCGAGGCGGCCGGCAAGCTGCATGATTTCAATAAATGGAAACCGATCGAGCAGGCCACCATGTCCTACGGCAATGGTATCTCGGTGAATCTGCTGCAGCTGGCGCGGGCGTATACCGTCTTCGCCAACGATGGCGAGTTGAAGCCGGTGACTTTGCTCAAGCAAGATGTGCCGACAGTGGGCGCGCGGGTGTATTCGGCGGCAACGGCACGCGCGGTGCGCGATATGCTGGAGATGGTGGTGCGTCCCGGCGGCACTGCACCGCTGGCGCAAATCACCGGTTATCGCGTGGCGGGCAAGACGGGTACTGCGCACAAACTTGAGGGCGGGCACTACGTCAACAAATACGTGGCTTCGTTCGTGGGGATGGCACCGGCCTCCAATCCGCGCCTGATCGTCGCGGTGATGATCAACGAGCCAAGCGGTGCGCAATACTACGGCGGACAAGTCGCTGCGCCGGCGTTTAGCAATGTGATGGGGGCTGCATTGCGTCTGCTCAATGTGCCGAATGATGCGCCGCTGGACAATGTGATGCAGCCCACCGCTGCCGATCTGATTGCGGAGGAAGTATGAGCATCCCATCTAACGGCTTAAGTACAGATTTTCATCCCGGGTTGTTGGATGGATTGGGCGTGTCTATTTCGCGCCTTGTCTCCGATAGCCGTTTGCTGCGCGAGGGCGATACCTTTGTGGCCTATCCCGGCGCGCAGGCGGATGGTCGCCAGTTCATCGCGCAAGCGATCGCCGCAGGGGCGAATGCCGTGATCTGGGAGGCAAAGGATTTTGTCTGGGATGCGGCATGGCAGATTCCGCATCTGGCGATTGCCGGTTTGCGCCAGCAGGCGGGGGCGCTGGCCGACCATGTTTACGGCAGTCCTTCGGAAAAACTATGGATGGTGGGCGTGACCGGAACCAACGGCAAAACCACCTGCAGTCATTGGATCGCGCGCGCGCTGAATGCCCTCGGGCGCAAGAGCGCATTGTTGGGGACGCTGGGTAACGGTTTTCCGGGCGAGTTGCAGCCGACACTGAACACCACACCGGAGGCCATCGGTGTGCATAGTTTGCTGGCGCAATATATGGCGCAGGGTGCGCAGGCGGCGGTGATGGAAGTGTCGTCGCACGCGCTGAGCGAAGGGCGCGTGAACGGCGTTCACTATGATGTCGCGCTGCTCACGAATCTGAGCCGCGACCATCTCGATTACCACGGTGACATGCGCAGTTATGCTGCAAGCAAACGGCGTTTGTTCGAACAGGCGCAGCTTAAATACGCGGTACTGAATCTGGATGACGCTTTCGGTGCCGAGCTAGCCGAGGATTTGCGCGATGCCGCAGTCGAAGTGGTGGGCTACGGTCTGAGTGAAACCTCTTTGGCGCTGGCCGAGCGTCTGGGTATTCGTATGGTATTCGGTGCTGGTCTGCGCATGGATGCGCAAGGTATGAGCCTGCAAGTCCACTCCAGTTGGGGTGGGGCGGAGCTGCACAGCCGTCAGGTCGGGCGCTTTAACGCGGCCAATCTGCTGGGCGCGCTGGCGGTGCTGCTGGTCAGCGGTATCGAACTATCCGCGGCAGCGGATGAATTGGCGCGGCAAAAAGCCGTGGCGGGACGTATGCAGACATTGGGGGGCAAAGACAAGCCCACTGTCGTGGTCGACTACGCGCATACCCCGGATGCGCTAGAAAAAGTATTGCAGGCACTGCACGAAGTCACGCAGCTCGGTGGCGGCAAGGTTATTTGCGTGTTTGGTTGCGGTGGCGACCGTGATCGCGGCAAACGCCCGCTGATGGGCGCGGTGGCATCGAGGCTGGCGGATGAATGCATTATCACCAGCGACAATCCTCGCAGCGAAAGCGCCAAGGCCATCATTGATGCAATTCTATTCGGCATAGAGGGTAATGCTTATCAGGTTGTCGAGGATCGTGCCCATGCCATCGCGAGGGCGGTGAGCGGCGCGCGCGCGATAGATACCGTGCTGGTGGCCGGCAAAGGGCACGAGGATTATCAGGAAATCAACGGGGTGAGACTTCCCTTCAGCGACAGCGAGGTCGTGCGTCGTGCATTGAGCGTATGGGATCCGGTTGAGCTTAAACGCGAATGGAGCACAGCATGATGTTGCTCTCTGAAATCGTCGGGATATTGGGGGCGCGCCTTGAAGGTGCAGATGTGCGTTTCAGCGCCGTTTCCACCGATACGCGCAGCATCCAGCAGGGCGATTTATTCGTGGCGCTGAAAGGCGAGAATTTCGATGGCGCTCAATTTGTTGTGGGTGCTCTGGGCGCGGGAGCTATTGCTGCCATCGTTAACGCTGAAAGTTATCCGCGGATTCGTTCCGCCCTCAATCCCCAATCCTCAGTCCTTGTCGTGGAAGACACGCGTGTGGCGCTCGGTCTGTTGGCCGCCCACTGGCGCAAGCATTTTTCCATTCCGCTTATCGGCATCACCGGTAGCAACGGCAAGACCTCGGTGAAAGAGATGCTGGCGAGCATCCTGCGTGAACACACGGGCGACGCGGATACCGTGTTGGCGACCAAGGGCAATCTGAACAATGACATCGGCATGCCGCTGACCTTGCTCAAGCTGCGCGATACCCACCGTTACGCGGTGATCGAGATGGGGATGAACCATCCCGGCGAGATTGATTATCTGACGCGGCTGGCCTGTCCCGATGTGGCGCTGGTGAACAACGCGGCCAAAGCACACCTTGCCGGACTGGGCTCGCTGGAGGCGGTGGCGTTGGCGAAGGGCGAGATATTCGCGGGGCTGGCGGCACAGGGGGTGGCGGTCATCAATGCCGATGACGAGTTCGCGCCGCTGTGGCGCGAGACGGCGGGCGCGCATCGTATTGTGGATTTCGGCGTGGACGCGCCCGCCGCCATCCGCGCGACTTGGCGCGCGCAGGGATTCGGTGCGGCGCTTGAAGTCAGCACTCCGCAGGGTGATTTTTCCGTGCTGCTGCAAGTGCCGGGAGTGCACAACGTGCGCAACGCGCTTGCGGCAAGTGCCGCCGCACTCGCGGTGGGCGTGCCCTTGCCGGCGATTGCTGCAGGGCTGAAGAATTTCTGCGGTGTGCCCGGGCGATTGCAACGCAAAGTCGCGCTGCACGGCGCGGTGCTGATAGACGATAGCTATAACGCGAATCCGGCATCTCTGAGTGCGGCCATGAAGGTGCTTGCGCAAGCACCGGGCAAAAAAATATTGGTTCTGGGCGACATGGGCGAACTGGGCGCGGATGCGGCGCGGTTCCATGCCGAGATTGGTGCAGAAGCGCACGCTCTGGGCATTCAGCGGCTTTTGGCATTGGGCGATATGAGCACGTACGCGGTTGATGAATTCGGCGCGGGGGCGACACATTTCAAACGTATCGAAGATCTGTTCGCGTGTCTGAACCAGCATCTGGATAGCGAGAGCACGGTGCTGGTCAAGGGTTCTCGGTTTATGAAGATGGAGCGGGTGGTGCAGCACTGCACCGCTTTGCAATAGGGAGAGTAGAGATATGTTATTGGCATTAGCCCAGTGGTTTTCGCAAGATGTTAGAACATTCAGCGTGTTTAATTACATCACGCTGCGCGCCGTGTTGGCGGCGATGACGGCCCTGTTCATTTCGTTCATGGTGGGGCCGGCAATGATCCGCAAATTGGCCGCCATGAAGATTGGTCAGGCGGTGCGCAGCGACGGCCCGCAGACACATCTGGTCAAAGCGGGCACGCCGACCATGGGCGGTGCGCTTATCCTCACTTCGGTTGCCATCACCACGCTGCTGTGGGGTGATCTGTCCAATCCCTATATCTGGGTGGTGCTGCTCACGACACTGGGTGTCGGTGCCATAGGCTGGGTAGACGACTACCGCAAAGTGGTACACCGTAATTCCGACGGCCTGTCTGCCAAAGCCAAGATGTTCTGGCAATCGCTTATCGCGCTGGCCGTCGGCGGGTATTTGTGGACGCATGCGAGTTTGCCCGCACATACCGAACTGATTATTCCGTTTTTCAAATATGCCGTGTTCCCTTTGGGGGCGTTCGGTTTCCTGGTGCTGGTGTATCTGGTCATCGTCGGCAGCAGCAACGCGGTGAATCTCACGGACGGATTGGACGGACTGGCCATCATGCCCACGGTGATGGTGGCGAGTGCGCTGGCGATTTTCGCCTATGTCGCGGGACACGTGGTGTTCGCCAAATATCTGGGGGTGCCGCACATTCCCGGTGCGAGTGAGTTGGCGGTGTTCTGTGCCGCGATCGCCGGTGCCGGACTTGCATTCCTGTGGTTCAACGCCTATCCCGCCGAAGTGTTCATGGGTGATGTGGGCGCGCTGGCATTGGGTGCTGCTCTTGGTGTGGTGGCGGTGATCGTGCGCCAGGAAGTGGTGCTGTTCATCATGGGCGGTGTGTTCGTGGTGGAAGCGGTTTCGGTGATGCTGCAGGTGTCGTATTTCAAATACACCAAGAAGATGACCGGTGTGGGCAAGCGCATTTTCCTGATGGCTCCGCTGCACCACCACTTTGAACAAAAAGGCTGGAAAGAGACACAGGTCGTGGTGAGATTCTGGATTATCACCATGTTGTTGGTGCTGCTCGGATTGGCAACATTAAAACTGAGATGAAACTGCAATTGAAAGACAAATCGGTGCTGATACTCGGTCTGGGTGAGACCGGGTTGTCGCTCGTGCGCTGGATGCTGGTGTACGGCGCCAAGGTGCGTATCGCGGATAGCCGCAATGTGCCGCCTTCACTTGCGACGCTGCAGGCGAATTATCCGCAGGTTGAGGCGCGTTGCGGAGTGTTCCGCAGCGAACTGCTGGACGGAATTGAGCTGCTGGCCATCAGTCCGGGCGTGCCGATGGCCGATCCTTTGGTGCAGAAAGCGCTCAAGCGCGGCATCCCGGTAGTCGGCGACATCGAGTTGTTCGCGCAGGCGCTGCCGCAGGAAAATCCGCCCAAGATCATCGCGGTCACCGGCGTGAACGGCAAAACCACGGTCACCAGCATGGTGGGCGCGATGTGCCGTGCCGCGGGTCTGGATACAGAGATGGCGGGAAACATCTCGCCTGCGGTGCTTGACGTGCTGATACAGCGCCAGGGTAAACATCCCGATGTGTGGGTGTTGGAGTTGTCGAGCTTTCAGCTGGAGACGACCTATACCCTGAGTGCGGATGCCGCCACGATGCTCAATATCAGCGAGGATCATCTGGACAGGTATGCGGATATGGCCGACTACATCGCGACCAAGGCGCGTGTCTTCCGTTGCGAGCGGCACAGCGGTGTGCAAGTGCTGAACCGCGACGACACTGAAAGTATGGCGATGGGTCTGCGCGATCGTCTCATCCAGACTTTCGGTCTGGAAACACCGGCGCTGGGCAAGAACGATCTGGGTGTCGAAAGCGAAGACGACGAGCTGTGGCTGGTGGAAGGAACGCGCCGTCTGATGAAGGCGAGCGAGTTGCAAGTGGCGGGCGCGCACAATATTTCCAATGCACTGGCGGCCATCTCTTTGTGCCGCGCCGTCGGTTTGCCCATGGCACCGCTGTTGAACGGGCTGCGCGCGTTCAAAGGTTTGCCGCACCGTGTCGAGAAAGTGGCCGAAATTAACGGTGTGGTCTATTACGACGATTCCAAGGGAACCAATGTCGGCGCGACCGAAGCTGCGCTCAAAGGGCTGGGCCGTCCCGCAGTGATTATTTTGGGCGGGGACGGCAAGGGACAGGATTTCACGCCCTTGCAGTCCGTCGTGGCTTTGCACGCGCGCGTGGCGGTGCTGATCGGACGCGATGCGGACAAGATTGCCAGCGTGTTGAGCGAATGTGGTGTGCCGCTGATGCACGCGGGAGATTTGCAGGAGGCGGTGCGTATTGCTGCCGCTGAAGCACAGACGGGCGATGCGGTGTTGCTGTCCCCCGCTTGCGCCAGTTTTGATATGTTCAGGAATTACCAGCATCGCGCGGAAGTGTTCATCGCGGCCGTGCATGAGCTTGCCAAGGGGGATGCATGACGCTAGCCATGCTCAGCAACCCGCGCCGTGTGATGGCGGACTACGACACTGTGCTGACCTGGATCATCGCGGCTTTGCTGTCTATCGGGCTGGTGATGGTGTACTCCGCATCCATCGCGACGGCCGAGGCGGGCAGATTCACCGGGTATCAGGCTGCCTATTACCTTATGCGCCACACGATATTTATTTTGGTCGGTCTGTTCGCGGGCATCGTGGTGTTTCAGGTGCCGACCCAGACTTGGCAGAAACTGGCTCCCTATCTGTTTTTGTTCGGCGTGGTGTTGCTGCTGCTGGTGCTGATTCCCGGCGTGGGCAAGTCCGTCAACGGCAGCCGGCGCTGGCTGTCGCTGTTCGTAATCAATCTGCAGCCGTCCGAGTTGATGAAATTGTTTGCCGTGTTGTATGCGGCCGACTACACCGTGCGCAAAGGGGCGGTAAAAGACAGTTTGAGCAAAGCCTTCTTCCCGATGTTCGGTGTGATGGCGCTGGTCGGCACGCTGCTGTTGCTGGAGCCGGATATGGGTGCGTTCGTGGTGATCTGCGCGATTGCGATGTGCACGCTGTGGCTGGGCGGCTTCAATCTCAAAATATTCGGCGGTCTGGCGCTGGCGCTGCCGCTGGCGTTTGCCGCGCTGATTTTGTCCTCGCCCTATCGTATGCAGCGCGTCATCGGCTTCATGGATCCGTGGTCCGACCCTTACGGCAAGGGCTATCAATTGAGTCATGCGCTGATCGCTTTCGGGCGCGGCGAATGGCTGGGCGTGGGGCTGGGTGCCAGTGTGGAGAAATTATTTTATCTGCCGGAGGCGCATACCGATTTTCTGCTGGCGGTGATTGCCGAAGAGCTGGGATTTTTTGGTGTGGCAGCCGTGATTTTGTTGTTTGCGTGGTTGATCGTGCGCGCTTTCGCCATCGGTCGCCAAGCCGCCATGGAAGACAGATTGTTTGCCGCGCTGGTGGCGCAGGGCATCGCAGTGTGGCTGGGCGTGCAGGCGATGATCAACATCGGCGTGAACATGGGTGTGTTGCCCACCAAGGGGCTGACCTTGCCGTTTCTGAGCTTCGGCGGCAGCGGCGTGGTGGTGAATTGTGTGGCGATCGCGGTACTGCTCAGGATTGATTATGAAAACAGACGTGTTGCGCGGGGGCTGCCGATATGAGTAAGCGCACCATCCTCATCATGGCAGGGGGCACCGGCGGGCATATTTATCCCGGGCTGGCGGTCGCCGATGCTTTGCATGCGCAGGGTTGGCGTGTGGTGTGGCTGGGTGTGCCGAACAGCATGGAAGCGGAGCTGGTGCCCAAGCACGGTTATGAAATGGCTTGGGTGAATTTTTCCGGTGTGCGCGGCAAAGGGCTGCTGCGTTTGCTGACGCTGCCGTTCACTTTGTTGCGTGCCTTGGGTCAGAGCGCGGATGCGATATTCCGCCAGCGTCCCGATGTGGTGCTGGGCATGGGTGGCTATATCACTATGCCGGGCGGATTGATGGCGGCGATTTTGCGCCGTCCACTGGTGATCCATGAGCAGAATTCGATAGCGGGATTGAGCAACAAAGTGTTGGCGAAAATTTCCACGCGCGTGTTGAGCGGCTTCCCCAATGTACTCAACAAAACCGAGTGGTGCGGCAATCCGGTGCGCGCCGACATCGCCGCACTGCCCGAGCCGCAGGCGCGTTTCGCAGGACGTAGCGGCAAACTGAACGTGCTGGTGGTGGGCGGCAGTCTGGGCGCACAGGCGCTCAACGAAGCTTTGCCGAAAGCGTTGGCCTTATTGAGCGAACAGGAACGCCCTAATGTCCTGCACCAGACTGGCAAGAAACATTTCGAGACGGTGCAGCAACTGTATGCGCAGTCGGGTATGAGCGCCGATGTCAGGCCGTTCCTCAATGACATGGCGCAGCAGTATGCCAAAGCCGATCTGGTGATTTGCCGTGCGGGCGCGCTGACGATTGCCGAACTGGCGGCGGCGGGGGCGGCCAGTGTGCTAATCCCGTTCCCGCATGCGGTGGACGATCACCAGACGCACAACGCGCGCTTTTTAAGCGAGCACGGCGCGGCGGTGTTGCTGCCGCAAAAAGAATTGAGCGCGGAAAAATTGGCGCAACTGTTGCGCGAAACGAGCCGTGAAAAATTGCTGGCGATGGCGCAAGCCGCACGCAGTTTGGCGAAGCCGGATGCCACACAGGCGGTGGCGAAGGTATGTATGGAGCTGGCGGAATGAGAAAAACAATTCACCACAGAGACACAGAGACACAGAGGAAGGCAAAAGCCAAGGGCGCTATTGCTTGCGAGTGGCGTGTCTGTGAAAGCAATCGGGGTAGATTTTCTCTGTGTCTCTGTGTCTCTGTGGTGCAAGGGGTTGTATGAAACACAAGATCAAAAACATTCACTTTGTAGGCATCGGCGGTTCCGGTATGAACGGTATCGCCGAGGTGTTGCTCAATCTGGGTTTTAAGGTGAGCGGTTCCGATCTGGCGGAAAGCGCGGTCACGCAGCGCCTGCAAACTTTGGGCGCGACCATTCATTACGGGCACGACAGCAAGAATCTGCAAGATGCGGATGCCGTGGTGACCTCCACCGCAGTTAAAGCGGACAACCCGGAAGTGCTGGCGGCCCGCGAACAGCACATTCCCGTGGTGCCGCGCGCAGTGATGCTGGCGGAGTTGATGCGCTTGCGCCAAGGCATCGCCGTGGCGGGCACGCACGGCAAGACCACCACTACTTCGCTGGTGACCAGCGTGCTGGCCAAGGGCGGCTACGACCCGACCTTTGTGATCGGTGGCCGGCTCAATAGCAGCGGCGCAAATGCGCGCCTCGGTACGGGCGAATTCATCGTGGCCGAAGCGGACGAGTCCGACGCGTCCTTCCTGTATCTCACGCCGATACTGGCCGTTGTCACCAACATCGATGCCGACCACATGGAGACTTACGGGCACGACTTCAATAAGTTGAAACAGGCCTTCGTCGATTTCATCGAGCGCTTGCCGTTCTACGGTCGCGCCATATTGTGTGTGGATGACGAGAATGTGCGCGATATTTTGCCGCGCATCAGCAAGCCGGTGACCACCTACGGTTTCGGCGAGGATGCACAGATACGCGCGGTGAATGTACGGCACGAAGGCGGCAAGATGCGCTTTACCGCACTGTGCCGTCACAACAGCGTGCCGCTCGATCTGGATGTCACGCTCAATCTGGCCGGTTTGCACAACGTGCTGAATTCCCTCGCTGCGATTGCTGTCGCACTCGAAGTCGGCGTGGCAGGAGATGCCATCGTGGCGGCGCTGGCGGAGTTCCAGGGGGTGGGACGGCGCATGCAGCGTTATGGCGAGATCCCCTTGGCGAGCGGTGGCTCCTTCACTTTGATCGACGATTACGGACATCATCCGGTTGAGATGAAAGCCACGCTGGCAGCCGTACGCGGCGCGTTTCCGGACAAACGTTTGGTGCTGGCGTTTCAGCCGCATCGCTATACACGCACGCGCGACCTGTTCGAGGATTTTGTGCAGGTGATGTCCGGTGTGGATGTGCTGGCGCTGGCAGAGATTTACGCGGCAGGCGAGGCAGCGATTGTGGCCGCGGACGGGCGTGCCCTGATGCATGCCCTGCGCGTGGCGGGGCAGAGCGAAGTCGTGTTCGTCGAGAAAATTGCCGACATGCCGCAAACCATCATGCAGATAGCGCGCGACGGCGATGTGGTGTTGACCATGGGCGCGGGTTCCATAGGCGGCGTGCCGAATTCAGTAAAGCAGATAACGAACAAATGAATATGAGCGAACCGGCACAGTTCAAGACAGAGGCGCTGCGGGGCGAATTGAGCTTCGATGCCGATATGCGCCTTCATACCAGCTGGCGCGCGGGCGGCAAAGCACAGCGCATGTATCGCCCTGCCGATCTTGCCGATCTGCAAGTGTTCCTGCGGCAGTTGCCGGAGGGCGAAGCGCTGCTTGCCGTGGGACTGGGCAGCAATCTGTTGGTGCGCGACGGCGGCTTTCGCGGCACGGTGCTGCTAATGCACGGCGCGTTGAACGAGTTGCGCATGGACGGGAACCTCATCTACGTTCAGGCGGGAGTGGCTGGTGCCAAGTTGGCACGTTTCGCGGCGGCGAATCAGTTTTGCGGCGCGGAATTTTTTGTCGGCATCCCCGGCACGCTGGGTGGCATGTTGGCGATGAACGCGGGTTGTTATGGCAGCGAGACATGGCAAAAAGTGCAGCGTGTGCAGGTGCTGACGCGCGGCGGCGAATTGCTGGAGCGCAATGCGGGTGAATATGAAATCGCTTATCGGCATGTGGCGTTAAGAAATACGAGCGAAGAATTTTTCGCCGCCGCATGGTTGCAACTGGAGACCGGAGATGTCGATGCCGCGCGCCGGGAAATCAAGCTGCTCATGGAGAAGCGCAGCGCGAGCCAGCCATTGCAACAGCCGAATGCGGGTTCGGTATTCCGCAATCCCGAGGGCGGACACGCGGCCAAGCTGATCGAGGGATGCGGTTTGAAAGGCAAAAGTATAGGCGGTGCGCAGGTGTCGGCTAAGCATGCCAATTTCATCGTCAACACCGGCGATGCGACGGCGGCGGATATTGAAAATTTGATTAACGCGGTGCAGGCAACGGTATTGCAGCAGACGGGTATTGAGCTGCATCCCGAAGTAAGAATTATTGGTGACATGAAATGAACGCAGTGACAACTAAACCTTCAATCCTCAACCCTCAATCTTTCGGCAAAGTCGCGGTGTTGTTCGGCGGACGTTCGGCGGAGCGGGAAGTGTCTCTCAAGAGCGGTGCCGCGGTATTGGCCGGATTGAAACGGAGCGGTGTGGATGCGCATGCCTTTGATCCCAAGGAGCGCGATCTGTCGGATTTGAAGAAGGAGGGCTTCGAGCGCGCGTTCATCGCCTTGCACGGCCGTTTCGGTGAGGATGGCACGGTACAGGGCGCGCTGGAATTGTTGGGCATCCCCTACACCGGCAGCGGTGTGATGGCCTCTGCGGTATCCATGGACAAGTGGCGCACCAAGCTGGTGTGGAAAGCGGCGGGTTTGCCGATTCCCGATTTTGAGTTGCTTAACGCGGACAGCGACTGGAACGCGGTGGTGCAACGTTTGGGTTTGCCGCTGTTCGTGAAACCGGCCAATGAAGGCTCCAGCGTCGGCATCAGCAAGGTGAAACAGGCGGGTGACTTGAAGGCGGCGTATGAGTTGGCCGCGCGCTATGACAGCCTGGTGCTGGTGGAGCGTTTTGTGGACGGGCAGGAGGTGCAGTTCCCGATTGTGAACGGCAAGGTATTGCCGTCGATACGCATAGAGACCCCGCACGAATTTTACGACTACGACGCCAAGTATCTGGCCGACGATACGCGTTACACCTGTCCGGGCTTGCCGGCGGAGATGGAGCGTCAGTTCGCGGACATCGTGCTGCGTTCTTTCGATGTACTGGGCTGCCGCGGCTGGGCTAGGGTCGATCTGATTATTGACAAGAGCGGACAGCCGTATTTTCTGGAGATGAACACATCGCCGGGGATGACCGACCATAGTCTGGTGCCGATGGCGGCGCGGCAGGCGGGGATCAGTTTCGAGCAATTGGTGCTGCGGATATTAGAGGCGGCGCATGTGGGATAACCCGGCACTGTTGCGCCTCGCCGCGAATCTGTTGTTCGGCCTGAGCCTGTTGCTGCTGCTGTACGGCGCAGTGCGTTTTGTGCTGCATCTGCCGGTGTTTCCGCTGAATGCGGTGGAGCTGAGCAGTGCGCCCAAACAAGTGTCGCAGGAGATGCTTGAGCGCGTGGTGCATGAGCAGATACAGGGGAATTTTTTTACGGTGGACATCAACCGTACACGGCGCGCGTTCGAGCAGCTGCCGTGGGTGCGCAAAGTGAGCGTGCGCAGAAAGTTTCCGTGGAGTCTGGAAGTGGAAGTGGAGGAGCATGTGGCACTGGCGCGCTGGAACAGCGTGGCTTTGGTGAATACCCACGGCGAGATATTCACGGCGGAAAGCACGCAGCAGTTGCCTGACTTTGTCGGTCAGTCCGACACTTCGGCCCAGGTGGCGGGACTGTACGGCGAACTGAGCGCGGTGTTGCAGCCGCTGCAGCAGCAGATTGTGCAACTCAGTCTGTCGCCGCGTTTCGCATGGCAGGTGCGGCTGAGCGACGGCATGGTGCTGGAGCTCGGTCGCGAGCAGATGCGGCAACGTATGGAACGTTTCGTTGCGGTGTATCCGTACAGTCTAGCCACGCTGGCGAATACGGTGAAACATGTGGATTTGCGTTACCGCAACGGCTTTTCCGCCTATCTGCCGGGCGGGGCTGAGGTGCAGAGCAAACGGATTTCGGGAAATAAGGTTTAGGGGATAGATACGATGAGCAAAAACAGGGAAGTCAAAGACTTGATCGTTGGTTTGGATATCGGAACATCGAAGATCGTCACCATCGTGGCCGAGGTCAAACCGGAAGGTACTCTGGAGGTGATCGGGGTGGGCATGCACGAATCTTCCGGCATGAAAAAGGGCATGGTGGTGAACATCGATGCCACGGTGGCGGCGATACAACGCTCTCTGGGAGATGCCGAGCTGATGGCGGATTGCAAGATACGCGAAGTGTATACCGGCATCGCGGGCGGCCATATCCGCAGCTCAAACGCCAATGGCATGGTCAAGATCAAAGACAAAGAGGTGATGCAGGCCGACATTGACCGCGTGGTGGAGACGGCGAGCTCGATCAGCCTGCCGGGCGACCAGCAGATGCTGCACATTCTCGAACAGGAATTCAGCATCGACGGGCAGGAAGGAATCAAGAAACCACTGGGCATGAGCGGCATGCGTCTGGAAGTCGAAGTGCACATCGTCACCGGCGCGGTGGCGGCGGTGCAGAACATCCTCAAGTGCGTGCATCGCTGCGGTTTGGAAATGAACCAGATGATATTGCAGCCGTTGGCATCGAGCCGTGCGGTGCTCGCGGATGACGAAAAAGATCTGGGCGTGTGTCTGGTGGACATAGGCGGCGGCACGACCGACGTGGCAATTTTCACCGGTGGCGCGATACGCCATACCGCGGTCATCCCCATCGCGGGCGACCAGATCACCAATGATATAGCGATGGCTTTGCGCACGCCGACCAAAGATGCCGAAGACATCAAAATTAAATACGGTTGCGCCTTGCGCCAGCTGGCCGACGATGCGCCCATCGAAGTGCCGGGAGTGGGGGAGCGCGGTGCGCGCACCTTGTCGCGCCAGACGCTGGCGGATGTCATCGAGCCGCGTGTGGAAGAGTTGTATTCGCTGGTGCAGGCCGAATTGCGGCGCAGCGGTTTCGAGGATTTGATGTCGTCCGGCATCGTATTGACCGGCGGCAGCAGTGCCATGAGCGGCATGGTCGAGCTTGCGGAAGAGGTGTTCCATCTACCGGTCAGGTTGGGTCTGCCGCGTTATGTCGGTGGCTTGTCCGATGTGGTGAAGACACCGCGCTTCGCCACCGGCGTGGGCTTGCTCTTGTACGGATTGGAACAGCAGCAGAAACACGAGGTGACGCGTTTGCAGTCAGGCTCGTTTAAAGACGTGATGGGGCGCATGAAAGAATGGTTTCAGGGGAATTTTTGATTCGGCAATTAAGTGGTACAGGGTTAAAGCGGTATTTGCAGTTCGGGTTTCGGGGTATTGGTTTGTAATTTAGATAAGGAGAAAACGATGTTTGAACTAATGGATGCACAGCCACAAGGGGCAGTAATCAAAGTGATCGGTGTGGGCGGCTGCGGCGGCAATGCGGTCGATCACATGATCGAGCAAGGTGTGCAGGGGGTCGAGTTCATCGCCATCAACACCGATGCGCAGGCGCTTAAACGCAGCAAGGCACGCATGCAGTTGCAAATTGGTTCCGCTTTGACCAAGGGTCTGGGGGCGGGTGCCAAGCCTGAAGTCGGTCAAGCGGCAGCGGAAGAGGATAGAGAGCGTATCGCCGAAATCATCCGTGGTGCGAACATGGTGTTCATCACCGCCGGTATGGGCGGCGGTACTGGCACGGGTGCGGCTCCGGTGGTGGCGCAAGTGGCCAAGGAGATGGGTATCCTTACCGTGGCGGTAGTGACCAAGCCCTTCGTGTTCGAAGGCAAGCGCATGACGCTGGCGCAAAGCGGTATCGAAGAGCTGGCAACTTATGTTGACTCGCTGATCATTGTGCCGAACGCCAAGCTGATGGAAGTGCTGGGCGGTAAGACCACTTTGCCGGCCGCATTCAAGGCCGCGAACGGTGTGTTGCAAGGTGCCGTTGCCGGTATCGCCGAAGTGATTAACGTACCCGGTATGGTCAACGTGGACTTCGCCGACGTATGCACGCTGATGTCCGAGAACGGTATGGCGATGATGGGTGCCGCGACTGCAACCGGTGAGAATCGTGCCAAAAAAGCGGCCGAGCAGGCGATTGCCAGCCCGCTGCTGGATGATGTGGATCTGTCCGGTGCGCGCGGTGTGCTGGTGAATATCACTTCCAGCAGCAGTCTCACTTTGGAAGAGTTGCACGAAGTCATGAATTGCTTCCAGTTTGCGGCTTCGGAAGCGACTGTGATCGTGGGGTCCGTGTTCGATGAATCCATGGGCGACGAATTGCGTGTGACGATTGTGGCGACGGGCTTGGGTTCCGTGGCTCAGAAGAAACAGCCGAAGCCAATGCTGGTTCCGCAAATTCAGTTGCGCACCGGTACTCACGACGTTCCTTCGGTCGATTATCACGAGCTGGATATGCCTGCTGTGATGCGCACCGGGCGTCATCGTGAAGCAACGGTAGAAGCCATGAAGCAGTCCGGTGTGGAAACTTTGGACATTCCCTCTTTCCTGCGCAAACAGGCGGACTAAGCTAGGACTGAGGACTGAGGGTTGAGCGAAAGGCTGGGCGGTGTGTGCTCAATCCTCAATCCACGCTCCTCAATCCTGCCTTTGGGCTATGTTAAACTGCTGCTTTGGAAGTAGGTTTTTGTTCATGAAATCAGAGGGAAAATGGTCAAGCAACGCACGTTAAAAACGATGGTGCAGGCAACGGGTGTCGGGTTGCACACGGGAGAGAAGGTCTACCTGACTTTGCGCCCGGCTTCCGCCAATAGCGGCATCGTGTTTCGTCGCGTTGATTTGGTGCCGCCCGTGGATATCCCCGCTGAAGCCCATGCCGTGCACGACACGCGTTTGTCCACCTGCTTGGAGGCAAACGGCGCGAGAGTCGCCACGGTCGAGCATCTGATGTCGGCTTTGGCCGGCTTGGGAATAGACAATGTCATTGTGGAGCTGAGCAGTTCCGAGTTGCCTATCATGGACGGCAGTGCGGGGACGTTCGTCTTTCTGTTGCAGTCGGCCGGCGTTGTTGAGCTGGCCGCGGCCAAGAAATTCATCCGCGTCAAAAAGACAGTGGAGGTCAGGGAGGGCGATAAATGGGTGCGTTTCGACCCGTTTAACGGCTATAAACTGAACTTCACGATCAATTTTTCCCATCCTGTATTCGCCAACACCAAACAGAACGTAACGGTGGATCTGGGTGAAAATTCCTATATCAAAGAAGTGAGCCGCGCCCGTACCTTTGGTTTTATGCAGGATGTCGAGTACATGCGTTCGCAGGGGTTGGCGCTGGGCGGCAATCTGGACAATGCCATCGTGATGGACGAGTACCGCGTGATTAATCCTGACGGGCTGCGTTTTGAGGACGAGTTCGTCAAGCACAAGGTGCTGGATGCCATCGGTGATTTATACCTGCTGGGGCATCCGCTGATCGGTGCGTTCACCGGCTATAAATCCGGCCATGCGCTGAACAATGCACTGTTGCGCAGCATGCTGGCAGACGAGTCCGCCTGGGAATTCGTAACCTTTGACAAAGAGGAAGAGGCGCCGGATTTCCTGCGTCTGCAACTGCAAGCCGCTTAATCTGCTAGGGAGGCGTATGTTGCTGCTGCGTTTATTGCTGATATTGGTGGCCTTGCTCCTTGTCCTGTTTGCGGCCCTGTATCTGTTTGCCGGCCAGCGGCGTTATGTGCAATTCGCCTGGCAGACGATGCGTTTCAGCGCTGTCATTTTGTTGCTGTTCGGCGTGTTGTTCGTGTTGGAGCGCTATGTTTTGAGCGGATGGCGGCTGCTGTTTTAGTCGCGTTTGACGAGGCGCTGGAGCGCGGCCTTCAATGGTGATTCGTCCAGTTTGGACGCGAGTCCTTCGAGCTGATCTTTGCCGAAAGCACTTAATGCATGGGGTTTGGGGGGCGGAACATAGGCCGGGGCGCTTACTTGCACCTGCACTTGAATTACAGTAACCTCGCAGCCCGCTGTCCGCAGGCGGGCGCTGAGTTCGCCGCTCATCTGGCGCAATTTTGCAGCGATTGCGCCGTTATCTGCGGCTAGAGTGAGGGTCTGCTGTTCTAAGTGCAGCACCCTGCAGCCGCGCTGCATCGATGCAGGCACGACCTGCTCCCACTGGCGTTGCAGCAGCATAAGTTGCCGCGCTTTGTGCGTGAGTAAACTCAGTTCGCGGTTGCTGCTTAAGATGGCATTTAGACGGTGGGCCACGGTGGGGAAATATCGGATTACGAAGAAGGAGGGGGCATGAATATTATTCTAGTTTCCAGTCAATTTGCAAAAGCTCGCAGCATTACGCTCACGAGAATGCATCTTTTGCTGGCTATCGTGTCGCTGTGTGCGCTGTTCGTGGGTGCGGTGCTGACTGCACAGTATGCCATTGTACGTTTGCAGCCCGGCAGTATCAGCAACGAATTGCGCTCTTGGTTGGCCAGTGCACAGGCGGACGAACAGCAGAAGCAACAAGCTTATCTGCACGAGAGCCTGGATACAATGGCTAAAAATCTGGGACAGATGCAGGCGCGTTTGCTGCGTCTGGACACACTGGGTGCGCGTTTGGTCAAGATAACCGGAATGAAGCCGCAGGAATTCTCCTTTGAGCAAGCTCCGGCTCAAGGTGGACCGTATCTTCCGGCTGCGCCGCAGGCGGATATGTCGCTGGCCAGCATGAACGAACAGCTGGTTTCGCTCTCTTCTTTGCTGGGTGACCGCAGCGACAAATTGGTGGCGCTGGAAACACTGCTCATGCAGAACAGCCTGAACAAACGCCTGCTGCCCTCGGTGGCCCCCATTACCGAAGGTTGGTACTCATCCAACTTTGGCTGGCGTATCGATCCGTTCACCGGAAAGAACGCGATGCACGAAGGGGTGGACTTCATGGTGCAGGCGGGAACCCCTATTTATGCCTCGGCAGGAGGCGTGGTGGTGTATGCGGATTACCATCCGCAATATGGTAATATGGTCGAGATAGATCACGGTAACGACATTGTCACGCGTTATGCGCATGCTTCCAAGCTGCTGACCAAGGTCGGTGCGGTGGTGCGGCGCGGACAAGAGATTGCCAAGGTGGGAAGCACCGGCCGTTCCACGGGCAACCACCTGCATTTTGAAGTGAGATATAAAGGCCTCGCCCAGAACCCTGTGCGTTTCCTGCAAAGTAACGCAGGCTGATGCTTGCAAGCTTTGTAACAAGGGTGAGGAGCTGCCTCACCCTTTTTTATTTATTCGCCGTAGCCACAGAGTAAAACTTAAGAACATGATCTCCAAATTGCTGAAAAGTGTATTCGGTAGCCGCAACGACCGCCTGCTTAAACAATACCGCCGTAACGTAGATGCCATCAACTCGCTTGAGGCCGGAATTGCCGCCCTGAGCGACGACGAGCTGCGCGACAAAACCGTGCAATTCAAGCTGCGCGTGCAACAGGGCGAGACTCTGGATGCGCTGTTGCCGGAGGCGTTCGCTGTGGTGCGCGAAGGCGGTAAACGTGCCTTGCAGATGCGTCACTTCGATGTGCAACTGATAGGCGGCATGGTGCTGCATTACGGCAAGATTGCCGAGATGCGCACCGGCGAAGGCAAGACGCTCATGGCGACACTGCCCGCTTATCTGAATGCGCTGTCCGGCAAAGGTGTGCATGTGGTGACGGTGAATGATTATCTTGCTTCGCGCGATGCCGAGTGGATGGGGCGGCTGTATCGCTTCCTCGGACTGTCGGTGGGCGTGATCTTGTCGAACATGGATCACGGCGACAAGCAGGCTGCCTATGCGGCCGACATTACCTACGGTACCAACAACGAATTCGGTTTCGACTACCTGCGCGACAACATGGCGGCGGAGGCGGAGGAGCGTTTTCAGCGTGGCCTGAATTTCGCGGTAGTGGACGAGGTGGACTCGATTCTGATTGACGAGGCGCGCACGCCGCTCATCATCTCGGGTCAGGCGGAAGATAATCTTGACGTGTATCTGCGCATGGATAAAATCGTGCCGCATCTGGTGCGCCAAGAGAGCGAAGAAGCCGCGGGCGATTTCAGTGTGGATGAAAAAAATCACCAGATACTGTTGAGCGAGAGCGGGCACGAACGCGCTGAACAGCTGCTGGCCGAGGCGGGAATGTTGCCACCCGGCGGCAGCCTGTACGACCCCGCCAATATCACGCTCATTCATCACCTGTATGCCGCTTTGCGCGCGCATGCCTTGTATCACCTCGACCAGCATTACGTGGTGCAGGACGACGAAGTGGTCATCGTGGACGAGTTCACTGGGCGCTTGATGTCGGGACGGCGCTGGTCGGACGGTCTGCATCAGGCAGTCGAGGCCAAAGAAGGCGTGAAGATACAGAAAGAAAATCAGACGCTCGCGTCCATCACTTTCCAGAACTATTTCCGCATGTACAACAAACTGTCCGGCATGACCGGAACAGCGGATACGGAAGCGTTTGAATTCCAGTCCATCTACAGTCTGGAAACAGTCATCATCCCGCCGCATCGCCCGACCGTGCGCAAAGACCTGATGGACAAGGTCTATCTGTCCACCGGTGAGAAATATACCGCGGTGATTGCCGATGTGCGCGACTGTTACGAGCGCGGCCAGCCGGTGCTGGTGGGAACCACCTCGATTGAAACTTCGGAGCTGCTGTCCAGTCTGTTGGACAAGGCGAAATTGCCGCATCAGGTGCTGAACGCTAAGCAGCATGCGCGCGAGGCCGAGATCATCGCGCAGGCGGGGCGTCCCAAGATGGTTACGATTGCCACCAATATGGCCGGTCGCGGTACCGACATCGTGCTGGGCGGCAATGTGGAGAAGCCTATCGAGCTGGTGCGTATGGACGAAAGTCTGGATGCGGCGGCGCGCGAACAGCGTGTGGCCGAACTCAAGGCTGAGTGGCAGCCGGTACACGAGCAGGTCGTGGCCAGCGGCGGCTTGCACATCATCGGCACCGAGCGTCACGAGTCTAGGCGCGTGGATAACCAGTTGCGCGGACGCGCCGGCCGCCAGGGCGACCCAGGTTCCAGCCGTTTCTATCTGTCGCTGGAAGACCCGTTGCTGCGCATCTTCGCGTCGGACCGTGTTGCCGCGATCATGAACAAATTCAAACTGCCGGAAGGCGAGGCCATCGAGCATACCTGGGTGACCCGTGCCATTGAAAACGCGCAGCGCAAAGTCGAGGCGCGCAACTTCGATATGCGCAAACAGATTCTTGAGTACGACGACGTGGCAAACGACCAGCGCAAGGTGATCTACCAGCAGCGCAACGAGTTGCTGGAAGTGGATGACATCTCCGAAACCATCACCGCGATGCGCGAGGGTGTGTTGGCCGATATGGTGGCGCTGTATGTTCCGCACGGCAGTATGGAAGAGCAATGGGACGCGCCCGGACTGGAAAAGACACTGGCCTCCGAGTTCCAACTGCATCTGCCCCTGGTGCAATGGCTTGAGCAGGACAAGCAGCTGGACGCATCGGGTTTGAGCGAGCGCGTGCAGGCCGCGGCGCAGGAGCAATACCAGACAAAAATCGATACGGTGAGCGCCGAGCTTATGCACGGCTATGAGCGCATCGTGATGCTGGGCAGTCTGGATACGCATTGGCGCGAGCATCTGGCGGCGCTGGATCATTTGCGCCAGGGTATCCATCTGCGCGGTTACGCGCAGAAAAATCCCAAGCAGGAATACAAGCGCGAAGCTTTCGAGTTGTTCGCCAATATGCTGGACAGCATCAAGCGCGATGTGACGCAGACTCTGCTCAACGTGCAGATACGCAGCAGCGAGGAAGTGGAGGCCGTTGAAGCTCCCCACACGCCGGAAAATGTGCAGTATCATCACGCCGATTACGAGGAGGCACTAGCCCCCAGCGAAGCACCGGACGAAGAGCAAAAGCCTTTCGTGCGGGCGGGAGAAAAGGTCGGACGCAACGATCCGTGTCCGTGCGGATCGGGTAAAAAATACAAACAGTGTCACGGAAAATTAAGCTGATCATTAGGGTTATTACGGGGAGATAACAAATGGTAACGAACGAATTGGTAATAAACGCGCTGCGCTGCTCTACGCTGTCCGAAGAGTTGCGCGATTCCGAGATCGAGCAGCTGGCCAGCCTCATCACGGTGCGCGACTACAAAGCGGGTGAATACATCCTCAAGCCCGGCGATACCGAAGTCAAAGATTCCCTGCTTATTCTCGGCAGCGGCGATGTCGAAGCGACCGCCAACACCGGCGGCGAACAAATGACGCTGCATCTTTTGCAACCCGGCGATCTGGCCGGAATCATCGGCTTTGTCGGCGGCAATGTGATGCAAATCAGCGCCACCACTGTAGCCAAGACCGACAGCAAAGTGCTGGTGCTGGAACGCTCGCGTTTTGAATCCCTGCTCAATTCCCAGCCCGCCATCGTATATTACGTGATGCGCGGCATCGTGCGCCATGTGCACGGCATCGTGCGCCGCATGAACACGCAGTCCGTCGAGATGAGCAACTATATTCACCATACGCACGGACGTTATTGAGCACGTGCGCCGGTCGGCGGCAGTGTTAAAGATAAAAAAGACAGGGCCTGCATCGCGCACGGCGATACAGGAGAGGGAAAGATGAGCGAACTGATATTAAACACACTGCGCAGATCCACGCTGTCAAAAGACCTGCGCGATTCCGAGATTGAATTGTTGGCCGGTTTGGTCACGCAGCGCGAATACAAAAGCGGTGAATGCATACTGGAACCCGGCGCGGTTGAGCTGAAAGACTGCCTGCTGATCGTGGCCGAGGGCAATGTCGAAGCGAAGTTTAATTCGGCGGGTCAGGCGGTGACGTTGCACCAGTTGCAGCAGGGCGATATTGCCGGTGTCATCAGTTTTGTCGGTGGGAGCGTGCAGAACATCAGCGCTACCATCGTGGCCAAGTCGGATGCCAAGATACTGCTGCTGGAACGCGGCCGCTTGGAATCGCTGCTGAACTCCTGCCCTTCGCTCGTGTATTACGTGATGCGCGGCATCGCGCGTGATGTGCACGGCACGGCGCGCCGTATGAACACGCAATCGGTAGAAATGAACAATTATATTTATCATACCCACGGTCGTTATTGATTAAGGAATCCGCCCATGCCAGTGAATCTCTCCGCGCCCGTCGCGGCACAATTGTTGCCCGTTGCGGGCGTTTCTTTGGGTATCGCGGAAGCGGGCATCAAGCGTCCCGGGCGTAAAGACCTGCTGGTGATTAAATTGGACGAGGGCGCAACGGTCGCCGGCGTGTTCACCACCAACCGTTTTTGCGCGGCCCCTGTCACGCTCGCCAAACAACATCTCGCCGCGAACAAAGGAATACGCGCGCTCATCGTGAATACCGGCAATGCCAATGCCGGAACAGGTGAGCAGGGTATGCATTCCGCGCGCACCACCTGCGCCGAACTGGCCAAGCTGCTGGGCTGCGTGCCCGAGCAAGTGCTGCCGTATTCCACCGGCGTCATCATGGAGCCGCTGCCGGTCGAGAAAATTATCGCGGGTATGCCGCAAGCGATTGGCAATTTGAAAGCCGACAACTGGTTCGATGCGTCGCAAGCCATCATGACCACCGACATCGTCGCCAAGGCCGTGTCTAAGCAAGTGCAAATCAACGGCAAGACCGTCACCGTCACAGGCATGTCCAAAGGCTCCGGCATGATCCATCCCAACATGGCCACCATGCTGGGCTACATCGCCACCGATGCCGCCATCGCGCAACCGCTGCTGCAGCAGATGGTGAGCGAGGCGGCGAATCGCTCGTTCAACTGCATCACTGTGGATGGCGATACTTCCACCAACGACGCGCTGATGCTGATTGCCACCGGCAAGAGCGGTGTGGCGATTGATGCGGCCAATCGTGCCGCGATGCAAGCCGTCATCACCGAAGTCGCCACCGTCTTGGCGCAAGCCATCGTGCGCGACGGCGAAGGCGCGACTAAATTCATCACCATTAAAATCGAAGGCGGCAAAGACGAAGCCGAGTGCAAAAAAATAGGCTACGCCATCGCGCATTCACCGCTGGTCAAGACAGCGTTCTTCGCTTCCGATCCCAACCTTGGGCGCATTCTTGCCGCCATCGGCTATGCCGGAATCGGCGACCTTGATGTCGAGAAATTGAAGTTGTATCTGGATGATGTGCTGGTGGCTGAAAACGGCGGGCGCGCGGCAAGCTATCAGGAGACCGACGGCCAGCGCGTGATGCAACAGAGCGACATCACGATTCGGGTTGTATTGAATCGCGGCGCAGTGAACGCCACGTTGTGGACCTGCGATTTCTCTTACGACTACGTGAAGATCAACGCGAGCTACAGAAGCTAAATTTCACCACAGAGACACCGAGGCAAAAAATCTGGTGTGGCTGTGTTTCTAGTGCTTTTGATTTTCTCTGTGCCTCGGTGTCTCTGTGGTGAATGCTCTTATGGATAAACTCGATCACTTTCTCACCCGCGCCGAAGGCCTGCTGGCCCGTCTGGAGAAGGTGTTGCCCGGCGCGCAGCCGCAGTCTCCCGATTGGCATGCTGCCGCAGCCTTCCGTTGGGATCATCAACAACGCAGCCTGCATCCTGTTCCCAATTTTCAACGCATCGCGCTCGCCGACCTGCTCGGCATCGCCGACCAGAAGCAACGCATCCAGCAAAATACACAGCAATTTGTGAACGGCGGCACCGCCAACAACGTGCTGTTGTCCGGCGCGCGCGGCACGGGTAAATCGTCGCTGGTAAAAGCATTGTTGAACGAGTATGCCGCACAGGGGCTGCGCGTAATCCAGATCGACAAGCAGGGTCTAATCGACCTGTCGTATATCGTCGGCCTCGTGCAAGGTCGAGCCGAGCGTTTCATTCTGTATTGCGACGACCTCTCCTTCAATGATGCAGAACCGGGCTACCAGTCGCTCAAAGCCGCACTGGACGGCGACCTCGTGGCGTTCTCCGATAATCTGTTGATCTACGCAACCTCGAATCGCCGCCATCTGATGCCGGACTACATGCAAGACAATCTTGCCACTAAGCATGTCGGCGACGAAGTGCATCCGGCGGAGAGTGTGGAGGAGAAGGTGTCGTTGTCGGAACGCTTCGGTTTGTGGATTTCGTTTTACCCGTTCACGCAGGATGAATATCTGGAAGTGGCGGCGCACTGGCTGGCGCATCACGGGTGGCAGCAGGGTATGACGGATGAAGTGCGCACAGCGGCGTTGCAGTGGTCGCTCATGCGCGGTTCGCGCAGCGGGCGAGTGGCGGGGCAGTTTGCGAAGGATTGGTGCGGGAGGAATTCGCGCTAGTCCCCTCTCCCTCTGGGAGAGGGCTAGGGTGAGGGAAGGCTTGTTGAGTTTTCTCCTCTTTCAAAATCAAAATCGTCGGGGGTAGCCCGACAGCTAGTCACTTTTCTTGCTTCGCCAAGAAAAGTAACCCAAAGAAGGCGATCCCCAATCCGCCATCCCTACGGGATTCCCTGCGTTGCTCGACTGCTCAGGCGGCTGCGGAACTCGCACGATCCGCTACGCGGCCACGTGCTCAAACAGTCCTCGCCGACACCCCCTGACCAGTCTCCGCTACTCGGTGGCGGATGAGGGGAGGGTAAAGCGAAACCCTAAAACCAAACAGCAGAGTGGGCACTTCGTGCCCACACCTTCCCCTACAATTAACGGTGATATGATTCTGCGGACTCAATCTAAAGCAATGACCTAATCATGACCCCTGAACAATATGAGCTAGCGATTAAACTTGAAAGCATCTTTGTGCCCCATGCCCGTGCGCGCAGAGATGCGCTATATCACAAGGGAGATCGAGCAAGATTTGTTCATTACACTTCCGCCGAAGCAGCGCTGAACATTATCAATACAAGGCGTATATGGCTACGTAATACAACATGCATGTCAGACTACCGCGAAGTGAATCATGGGTATGATTTGCTAAAGGAGTTCTTCTCTAAAGATACGAACGAGGCTAATTTTTTGAGCGCACTTGATTCATGTTCGCAGAATGTTGGTCAGGAAGCCTTTGAGCTATTTAATCAGTGGTGGATAGATATTCAATCTAATTCCTACATCGCATCCATTTCTGAACATGACGATAGCGAGGACATGCATGGTCGACTATCTATGTGGAGAGCATATGGAGGTAGTTCAGCCCGTGTAGCCATTGTTTTTAGTGTGCCATGGTATTCCGGAGCAAGTGCGGCACTAAATGTCATGTTTAATCCGGTGGCGTACCTTAAGAAGGATGAGGTTTGTGAAGAAATTAACACGGTCATTAATAATATTCAGCGTAACCAAGAATTTCTGAGTTCGGTAGATCGCTCCATTCTGCTTGCGCAAACATTCAATATGCTCGTTGCTGGTGTTACATGCCTTAAGCACGAGGGCTTTCGCGAAGAATTAGAGTGGCGCCTCCTCTATGCACCGAAACGAGGGTCTTCGCCACTTATGGAGTATGAAACAAAGGTCATTGGAGGCATCCCTCAAATTGTCTATAAGTTGCCATTGGACGTAGCCGTTTCAGATACTCTTGCAGACTTAGATATTTCACGCATTTTTGATCGGCTTATTATTGGTCCATCCCAATTCCCTTTGGCTCAACACAATGCATTTGTCGATGCGCTTAAACAAGCTGGCGTATTAGACGCGGATAAGCGTGTATTTATATCTAATATCCCAATCCGTACTTAGCGTTGGCACGAAGTGCCCACGCGGTGGTTTTGAATTTTTGTTTTTCCTTCCCCTGTGCGCCGCCGAGTAGCGGAGGCTGGTCAGGGGATTTCGGCGAGGACTGTTTGAGCACGTGGCCGCGTAGCGGATCGTGCGAGTTCCGCAGC
>JAGVIV010000190.1 GCA_020055845.1 Betaproteobacteria bacterium | reverse complement strand
CGCTATTTCGGATGGAGACGGTGTGCGATTCGACCATACATTATTCACTCGATACGGATGTAACTGCAGCGCATTCCACAGGATAGTACGCTCTGCGATGCCTAATCGATACAGTGTTTTCCAGACGATGGTAGCTGAGGGTTCGGAGAACGGTAATCGTCTGGTCGATAAGCGGCGGCTCAAAGCCGGGATACGCGGGATAACACCTTCACCCAGCAGACGTTCGCTGGTAAAAGCGATCCCGCTATAGCGACAGCCTTGATATCCAGGAGCCTCACCGACCAGAATAAATTCAGGGCTACAGTCCAAATGCTGTGCCAATCGCTCCAGTTTTTGGGCGGGGCCATTTCCTTCGGCATCATGCACACAGCAATCCTTCCATGGATTGAAAAGCCCCTCCTCCCCTGCAGGAAGGGTCTCAACAAGGCTATTGGCAAGCGACAAAGAAGACATTAACGATATATTTGATTGCAAAAATTCATTTGAAATCATTAAACAGAGAGAGCAGAATTGTAACCCAAGCAGAGGCTTTGGCTTTTCGAGTTCTCATTCAATGTATCAGCGTGCTACTTTAATAGGAGTAACGATCATGGCCGTCAATACTGTATCCCCAGGCAGCTACAACTCTCCCTCGGTACAGCCGCAAGCCCAGGTGCAGCGTGCGCCGGAAAAGACCAGAGAAGCCAAACCGGTAGAGAAAGCTCCGGCTCCGCCAGAACGTTCGGCACCGAGTATCAATACCAGCGGTCAGACAGTCGGGACGGTCGTTAATACCAAGGCCTGATGGCGTTAGACCAAAATAAAAAGCCCCGCTCAGCGGGGCTTTTTATTTGCCGGAGGAATCTACTTATTCAGCTGCCGGAGCTGCACTTTCAGCTTGAGGCAATAACGCTTTCATGCTTAAACGCATACGCCCTTTCTCATCCGCCTCCAACACCTTAACCTTGACGACCTGACCTTCTTTCAGATGGTCGGACACATTCGCGATACGCTCGTTGGAAATTTGCGAGATATGCAGCAAACCGTCTTTGCCCGGCAAGATATTGATGATTGCACCGAAATCCAAAAGCTTGACTACTGGGCCTTCGTAGACCTTACCGACTTCGACTTCGGCCACGATATCTTCGATACGCTTCTTCGCCAACTCGCCAGCCTCGCCGCTCACACAGGAGATGGTGATGTTGCCTTCATCGTCGATATCGATAGTCGTACCGGTCTCTTCGGTCAGGGCACGGATTACCGCGCCGCCCTTGCCGATCACATCACGAATTTTCTCCGGATTGATCTTCATTTTGATCATGCGCGGTGCATGTTCGGACACTTCGGGACGAACGGACGGCATGGACTGCTTCATCAGGCCGAGGATATGTATACGGCCTTCGCGCGCCTGAGTCAGTGCGACTTGCATGATCTCTTTGGTGATACCGTTGATCTTGATGTCCATCTGCAAAGCAGTGATGCCGTGCTCTGAACCCGCCACCTTGAAGTCCATATCACCCAGGTGATCCTCGTCACCCAGAATGTCGGTCAACACGGCAAAGCGGTTACCTTCTTTGATCAGCCCCATCGCGATACCAGCAACATGGGTCTTGAGCGGTACGCCCGCATCCATGAGCGCAAGACATCCGCCGCAAACGGAGGCCATCGAGCTGGAACCGTTGGATTCGGTGATTTCAGACACAACACGCATGGCGTAGCCGAACTCTTCCTGACTAGGCAATACCGCAACCAGAGCGCGTTTCGCCAGACGACCGTGGCCGATTTCGCGACGCTTGGGGGTTCCGACGCGGCCGGTTTCACCGGTAGAGTACGGAGGGAAATTGTAATGCAGCATGAAACGGTCGGAGTATTCACCTTGCAGTGCATCGATCGTTTGTGAATCGCGCATGCTGCCCAGTGTGGCGACAACCAGCCCTTGAGTTTCGCCGCGAGTAAACAAGGCAGAGCCGTGGGTGCGCGGCAATACACCGGTGCGGATAGTGATCGGACGCACGGTGCGCGTGTCACGCCCGTCAATCCGAGGTTCGCCGCTGAGAATCTGGCCACGCACGTTCTTCGCTTCCAATGCGCCAAACTGTTCATTCAGCAGATTCTTGGAAACATCGGGGAATTGTGCGGACAAGGTTTCAAACACACGGCTGCGAATCCCGTCCACTTGTGCGGTACGCGCTTGTTTTTGACGCACTGCATAAGCCGCTTGCACATCCTTTTCGGCCAACTCGGCCAGTTTGGAAATCAGCGCTTCATTTTTTGCTGCAGGCTCCCAGTCCCATGCGTCTTTGCCAACCGCATCGGCCATTTCATTAATCGCATTGATGACAGCTTTCATCTGTTCGTGACCGAACACCACCGCACCCAGCATCACCTCTTCCGACAGCTCCTGAGCTTCGGATTCAACCATCTGTACTGCCTGTGCCGTGCCTGCGACAACCAGATCCATCTGGGATGTCTTGAGTTCGTCGGCAGTCGGATTCAGCAAGTATTGCCCGTTCAGATAACCCACGCGCGCTGCGCCGATAGGGCCGTCGAAAGGGATGCCGGAAATTGCTAACGCGGCGGAAGCACCGATCATCGCGGGAATATCCGAATCAATCTGGCTGTCGGAAGAAACAACGGTGGCCACAATCTGCACTTCGTTGTAAAAACTTTCCGGGAACAGCGGACGTAAAGGACGGTCGATCAGACGCGAAGTCAGAATCTCTTTTTCGCTGGGGCGGCCTTCACGTTTGAAAAATCCGCCGGGTATCTTGCCAGCGGCATATGTGCGCTCCTGATAATCAACGGTCAGCGGGAAAAAATCCTGTTCCGGTTTTGCATTCTTGGCACCGACCACGGTGACCAGCACCACGGTATCG
>JAGVIV010000212.1 GCA_020055845.1 Betaproteobacteria bacterium | reverse complement strand
CGGCAAGCCGCACGAAATCAAGGGCGAAGCCGTGGTTGCCTTCGTGGTGCTCAAGGGCGCACGTCCCGCCGATGCAGCTGGCGTGAAGAAGTTGGCCGAAGAACTGCGCAACTGGGTCGGCAAAGAAATCGGCCCCATCGCCAAACCCGACGAAATCCGTTTCGGCGAAAACCTGCCCAAGACCCGCTCCGGTAAGATCATGCGCCGATTACTACGCGCAATCGCCAAGGGCGAGGAAATCACCCAAGACGTTTCTACTTTGGAAAATCCGGCTATCCTTGAACAATTAAAGGAAGTCATCAAGTGATACATAGCCGGATTTCGGCGGAGACTAACCTTCAGGTTATGTCGTAGCCAAAACCCGGCTATCCTTTAACAATTAAAAGAAGTCATCAAATAATTCATAAGCGGGGATTGCTGCACGCAAATTAACACCGGTATGGCCGATGCATCTGTGTTAATTTGCGCGCTCGATTGACAGCATCGACCAGCCAATCATTGAGTAGGCTGCCGGTAAGCGAGGCGACCCCGACCACGAAACACCGGGCTTGCAGCGCACCGCAACTGGCGATTGGGCAGTTTTAATCTGTTTAGCGGCCGAGTCTATCGGCGTTTATTGATCCAACAACGGGTAGAACGCAACCTTAGACAAGCATGCATCTCACTCTTCCCCGCCCAGATATTCTTCTACTCGCACTATTGTTACCCGGTGTCGCACAAGCACAGGATGCGGGCAATCTGTTCAGCGCCACCAGCGCGGCAGCACTCGCCGCCCTCTGCATCATCCTGTTGCCTGTCCTCGTCTGGCTGCATCTGTATCTTTCCAAACGCCGGGTAAACACACTAAGCCAGAATCACACGCGATTGCTGGCCACGCTCGATGCCCTGCCGGATCTGATGTTCGAAGTGGACATACACGGCCGCTTCTATGACTACCATTCGCCGCGCACTGATTTATTGGCGATGCCGCCCGCCATGTTCCTGGGCAAAACCTTGCGCGAAGTTCTGCCTCCAGATGTGGCCGAGATTTGCATGAACGCGCTAAAAACGGCACAACAAACGGGCTATGCCAACGCGGACTACGCGCTAGAGCTACCCCAGGGTAAACGCTGGTTCAATCTGTCGCTCGCACGCAAGGCAGATGACGGCAGTGCTGACTCGCGTTTCATTGTACTGTCACGCGATATCAGCGAACACAAGATCACCGAAAACAAGTTACAGCGTCTCACCAAACTCTATTCGGCGCTAAGCCAATGCAACCAGGCCATCGTGCACTGCCATGACGAAGCCACTCTGTATCCGCAAATATGCCGCGACGCAGTCAGTTTCGGCGGCATGCGCATGGCCTGGATAGGGATGCTGGACGACACGGTGCAGGGCATCAAACCGGTCTCGGCCTACGGCGTCGGCGTAGCCTACCTGGAAGGCAAAGTCGTCAGCATCAACAGCAGCGAGGATCCTATGAGTGGCGGCCCGAGCGCCAAAGCTTTCCGCGAAGACCGGCCCTACTGGTGTCAGGATTGGCAACGTGATCCGGCCACCGTCGAATGGCGCGAACGCGGCAAAGCATTCAACTGGCAATCATCCGCCTCACTCCCGCTGCACCGCAACGGCAAAACCATAGGAACATTCAATCTGTATTCGGACGAGAGCAATATCTTTGACGAAGCCGAACGCACACTGCTGCTAGAAATGGCCTCGGACATCGACTTCGCACTCGACAACTTCGACCGCGAAGCGCAGCGCGAACATGCCGAGCAAGCGTTGCAACAACAACTTTACTTTACCCGCGCTTTGAGCGAACTCTCAAAGAACATTGCGACACAGGACGATCCCGATTCGCTGCTGGAAAGCAGCGTGCGCATTATCGGCGAAGTGAGCAACGTGGATCGCGCCCTGATCTATGACATTGCATTCGATACCGAACAGGCGCACGGCCTGTGCGAATGGTTGAATCCCGCTCACCCCGACATCATGGCCACCAAAGCCTCGTATCCGCTGAGTGTGTTCATCGGTGGGTGCACCGAGATGCGGCGCACCCACCAGCCGCTCACCAGTCAGGCAGACCGGATCAGCCCCTTCTTGCTGGATGACGGTTCCGGCGAAATACTGCACAAGCAGATGATGATCAAGCGTCTGCTCTGGTATCCCTTCGCTTTCCGCGAGCAAGGCTTTTATCTGCTGGTGTTGAATCAGATTCACAGTGACCGCGAGTGGGGCACGGAAGAAATGGCCTTCCTCGATTCCGTGAGCCAACAGCTGAATATCGCGCTCACCAAAAAGCGCCTGCTGCTGAAAGAGCGCGAACAGTCCGATGCATTGCGCAAACTTTCCTTGGCCGTCGAGCAAAGTTCCAACTCCATCATCATCACCGATCTCAACGCCAACATCGAGTATGTGAATAGCGCTTTCGTGAGGACCAGCGGCTACTCCGTAGAAGAGGTGATAGGCAAAAATCCGCGCCTCATGCAATCCAACAAGACCCCCAGCGCGTCCTATGAACAGCTGTGGGAACACCTGACCCGGGGTACGAGTTGGAAAGGTGAATTCATCAACAAGCGCAAGGACGGGAGCGAATATATCGGCTCAGTGCATATCTCACCGATACGCCAAACCGACGGACGCATCACCCACTATCTCGCCATCGAGGAAGATGTCACCGAGCGCAAAAGGGCCGAAGAACGCATCCACTACCTCGCCCAATACGATGTCCTCACCGGCCTGCCCAACCGCAACCAACTGGAAGACCATCTGCGTTACGCCATGAGTCTTGCCAAACGCAGCAATGGCCATCTGGCCTTGCTGTTCTTCGACCTCGACCACTTCAAGGACATCAACGACACCCTCGGACACCGTATCGGCGATGCCCTGCTGGTCGAACTCGCGCAACGACTGCGTGCGGCATTGCGCGACGACGACACTGTTGCGCGTCTGGGCGGGGACGAGTTCATCCTGATGCTGCCGGGAAGCGATGCGCGCGGTGCGGCGCAAGTCACCCAAAAATTACTGGCCTCGGTTTCCCAGCCTTACCGCATCGAGGAATACGATCTCAACGTCACCGCCTCGGTCGGTATCGCCCTCTACCCCGGCGACGGCACCGACATCGAGACCCTCTCCAAAAATGCCGATGCAGCCATGTACCGCGCCAAACAGGCCGGTCGCCAAGGCTATTGTTTCTTCACCAAAGAGATGCAGATTCAATCGGCACGCCACCTGAGACTGGTGAACGCGTTGCGTCAGGCACTGGATCAAAACCAGATGGAATTGCATTACCAGCCGCAGATCGACATTGCGAGCGGCAACGTTATCGGAGCAGAAGCCCTGCTGCGTTGGACACACCCCGAGATGGGCAGCATCTCCCCGGCGGAATTCATCCCCGTGGCGGAAGACTGCGGACTTATCCTTCCCATCGGCGAATGGGTACTGCGTCAGGCAACACGGCAAGCCAAGACCTGGATGGACCAAGGCCTTCCCCCCATGATCATGGCCATCAATCTGTCCGCGGTACAGTTCCGCCACGCCGACCTGCCGAATTTGATCACCCACATCCTGACCGAAAGCAATCTGCCGCCGGAATATCTGGAACTGGAACTGACCGAAGGCGTGGCCATGCTCAACCCTGTAGAAGCCATCGCCGTGATGAACAATCTGCACGAACGCGGCATCCGCATGTCGATAGACGATTTTGGCACCGGCTACTCTTCGCTGAGTTACCTGAAAAAATTCAAAGTCTATAAACTCAAGATCGACCAGTCCTTCGTGCGCGACATCAGTGTCGACGTGGAAGACAAAGCCATCGTGAGCGCGGTCATCCAAATGGCACGCAGCCTCGGCCTAAAGACCATCGCCGAAGGGGTGGAGACCGCGACGCAGCTCGCCTTTCTCGGTGAGCAAGGCTGCGATGAGGTGCAGGGATATTTCTTCAGCAAGCCCCTGCCCGCCGAACAATTCGAAGCATTCATTAATCATAGACTCGGTAAGCAATAAACATGTCCATACAATGGTTCCCCGGACACATGACCTCGGCGCGCAAGAAAGCCGCCGAAACGATGGAGCGCATCGACATCGTGATCGAAGTCCTAGATGCGCGCGTACCCGCCGCCGGCGGCAACCCCATCATTCGCGAACTGCGCGAACACCGTCAGCGTCCCTGCCTCAAAATACTCAACAAGACCGACATCGCCGACCCCATCGCCACCAAGGCATGGCTGGATTATTTCAACAGCCAGAAAGGCGTACATGCCGTCGCCCTGTCGTGCAAAAAACCCGGCGATGTCGCCAAAGTACCGGGCCTCTGCCTCAAGCTCGCACCGCATCGCGGCACCACACTCAAGCCGCTGCGCATGATGATCATGGGCATCCCCAACGTCGGTAAATCCACGCTGATGAACGCCCTGCTCAAGCGCCGCGCCGCCAAAGTGGGCGACGAACCCGCCGTCACCAAGAGCCAGCAGAGCTTCGACCTCAACGACCACATGACCCTGATCGACACCCCCGGACTCATGTGGCCGAAAATCGAACACGACAGCGACGGCCTCATGCTCGCCGCCAGCCACTCCATCGGCCGCAACGCCGTCATCGACGAAGAAGTTGCCGCCTTCCTCGGTGACATCCTGCTCAAGCACTACCCTGCCCTAGTCACACAACGCTACGGCTGTAAAGCCGAAGGCATGGACGGCTTCCACCTCATCGAAGCCGTGGCAAAAAAACGCGGCTATCGCATGAAAGGCGGAGAGTTCGATCTGGAAAAAGCGGCGCTGACTTTGCTGCAAGATTATCGCGATGGCGTGCTGGGAAGGATTAGCTTGGAGACTCCGGCTTCGCGGGAAGAGATGTTGAAAGCGGCAGAACCACAGCAAGAGGAGCCTAATGAACTGTAGAACGAAATCCTTGCTCGATTACCTTAAGCAAACAAAATATGAATGCAAAAAAATCGTCATCTGGTAGAGCCCTCGTTCGCACTGTCGCCAGCAATCAACTTGGCGACGCAATCTTTGATCTGGCCGAAGTAGCGTTAGACCAAAATCTGGCAGAAGGATTACTGAAGGATGTGCCGATTGTCGGAATTCTAGTCAAACTAGCGCGCGCGGGACATTCAATTTCAGAAGAGCTTCTTATTAGAAAACTAGCTCGCTTCTTAACCGACTTGAATACGGTTCCACATCAGGATCGGGCTAAGCTGCTTGAGCAGTACCCAGACACATCAGATGAACAAAGAGTTCTCGGTGAGAACCTATTACTTGCGCTTGAGCGCCTTGATGATGTAAAAAAACCCGCGATTTTGGCACGTTTTTTTGCGGCATACATTAAGTCAGAAATCGACTATTTAACTTTTACACGACTTTCTCGAGCGTTGGAAAAGTTCAACCTAGAACTACTTCCTAATCTTCGCTGGTTCTACATACGCAAAGAGCCGATCGTAAATACACCTGAAGAAATTATTCACGAATTAAGTCTTACAGGATTGGTCACTGTTGGTTTAGAAGGCTCCGGTACGCTTGGCGGCAGTGCAGGCTATCGCTTCTCTGATCTTGGCAAAACATTTTTGCTTATTGGCTTCGATGTAAAAAATTTTGCTGGTTAGTCAGATATTCATCCACAAAAACTAAAACTTATTGATTCCGCATAAAATCCGCCACCTTCTGAAACGCCGCCGTTAATTCCTTGCGCAGCGCCTCATCCTCGATCACGTCATCCATCGCCTGATTCATACACATCATCCACTGGTCGCGCTCAGAGTCGCCGATACTAAAAGGCATATGGCGCTGGCGCAAGCGCGGGTGGCCGAACTGCTCCGCATAACGCTGCGGCCCGCCCATCCAGCCGGAGAGGAACATGAATAGTTTTTCTTCCGCGCCTTTCAGGTCGGCAGCGTGCATCTTGCGAATGCCATGCGTCTCCGGTAATTCGTCCATCAACTGATAGAAGCGCTGCACCAAGGCGCGGATTTTTTCGTCGCCGCCTATGCGTTGGTAATGGGGGTTGTTGTTTTCGCTGATTTGCATGGTGTTTCCCATCAAAAAACTACGACTCAATTAGCCCCTCGCCCGCAGGCGGGAGAGGGGTTGGGGTGAGGGATGTTAGGTCGGAGCGAAAAATTTTCGGGGACTCACCGCCCCTCATCCCCAGCCCTTCTCCCGCCTGCGGGAGAAGGGAGCGTCTCGCATTCCCCGGAAATTTTCTTGGCCTACTCCGTAAAAAATCTGCCCTTCATTTCTTCCAACCCGACGCTCTGCAACACTTCCCGCAAGCGCTCTGCCGCGCGCTGACGCGGCAGATTTTTGTATTGCGCGATGATAAGTTCGTTTTTCATCGAATGCTCCCAACCCACCAGTTCCGTCACCGTCACTTGGTAGCCGTGTGCTTCCAGTTGCAGGCAGCGCAACACGTTGGTGAGGTGGCTACCGAATTCGCGGGTGTGGATGGGATGCCGCCACAGCTCGATGAGCGCATCTTTTGCCAGTTGTTTACCCTTGTTCTTGCGCAACACCGCCGCCACCTCGGCCTGACAGCACGGCACCAGCACAATGAACTGCGCCTGTTTCTTCAATGCGAAATGGATCGCATCGTCGGTGGCAGTGTTGCAGGCATGCAGTGCGGTCACGACGTCTACCTTGGCGGGCAGCTTGTCCGAGACGATGGATTCTGCCACCGACAGATTGAGGAACGACATGCCGCCGAAGCCGAGCTGCTGCGCCAGTTCGCGCGAATGGGTGACGAGCTCTTCTCTGGTTTCAATTCCAAAAATATGCGATGCATCATGCAGCGCCTTGAAGAACAGGTCGTACAGGATAAAGCCCAGATACGACTTGCCTG
>JAGVIV010000196.1 GCA_020055845.1 Betaproteobacteria bacterium | reverse complement strand
GGAAGGCTGTTGATTGAACAGTTCCTCGTCACGGGCCTCCAAAAAGTGATCGCGCGCGACGAAGCGCTCGTTGATTACAACGACCGTACCCTCTTCTGGAAAGATGCGGGCGCGCATGTTTTGCAGCAGCACGCTATTGAGCTGCAGTACGGCCTGCTTGGTGCGGTAATAATGCTGCATAAGGTGTTCGCTGGCGCGCCGCGATGCGCTGGCTGAGATATGCATTTGCTCGGCGAGTGCGGTCTGGTAGTCAAATATGAGACGGTCCTCGCGGCGCTTCGCCAGATAGTGGAGACGGATACGCAGAGTTTGCAGCAGGGCTTCATGGCGGGCGATGGCGCGTGCTTCGGCATCTGTAATCAGGCCGGCGTGCGCCAGCTCGCGCCAGCTCGTTCCCAGTCCACAGGCGCGACTAATCCATAAGACGGTTTGCAGATCGCGCAGGCCGCCCGGACTTTCTTTGAGATTGGGCTCAAGGTTGAAATCGGTATCGACGAAGCGTGTATGGCGCTGTTGTTGTTCCTGTGTTTTGGCCAGGTAAAACGCGCGTCGCCCAAGATGTTCGGAAAGTGCTTCGCGCATTTCCACAAACAGTGCGCGGTTGCCGATGAGATAGCGAGCCTCGAGCAGATTGGTCTGTACCGTCACATCGGACGACTCGGCCATGCAGTCGCCCACCGTACGGATGCTGTGGCCTATCTCCAAACCGATATCCCACAATACACCGACCAAAATCTGCAGGTTTTTTTCTAGTTCGGCATCGGGCTGTTGCGGAAGCAGGATGAGCAGGTCGATATCCGATTTGGGGAACAATTCCATGCGCCCGTATCCGCCAACCGCGATAAAGGCGGCCGAGGCCGGCATACTTGATTGTTTCCATACCCGGCGCAGGAACTGATCGACCAGTTTCGCATGGCTGCGCAACAAGTGCTGGGGATGGGGAGCTGCTTCGTAAGAATGCTGCAGTTCGAGGCGCGCGGCACGCAGCTCATCGCGGATCTGAGCGGTGGTTTGTACGGCAGATTTCAGCACGGCGAATCAGCGGAAAAACAGATGCCCGTCAAATATTGGCAGTTCATTGCGACATGATCTTTCTGTGTGCCCGGATGTCTCTGCGTTGAATTCTTTAAAGCGCTGGAGGCGGTGGTGCATCTGCCGACAGGGTAAGTACTTCAAAGCCGGTTTCGATAACCAGTATCGTGTGCTCCCACTGTGCCGACAAGCTGTGGTCTTTAGTGACGATGGTCCATCCATCCCCCAATTGTTTGATGCCGGCTTTTCCCGCATTCACCATGGGTTCTATGGTGAAAATCATGCCAGCCTCCAAACGTGTGCCGGAGTTGGCTTTGCCGTAATGCAGCACTTGCGGGTCTTCATGAAACCGTTTGCCGATACCGTGACCGCAGAATTCGCGCACGATGCTGTAGCCTAAGCCTTCGGCAAAACTTTGAATGGCATGGCCGATGTCGCCCAGAGTCGAGCCCGGCTTCACCGTGTAGATGCCGCGCCACATGGCTTCATGTGTACTTTCGCATAATCGGCGGGCCTGTATTGAGGGTTCGCCGACATAGAACATACGGCTGGTGTCGCCGTGGTAACCATCTTTGATGGTGGTGATGTCGAGATTAACGATGTCACCGCTCTTCAATTTTTTGTCGCCGGGAACGCCATGGCAAACCTGATGGTTGATCGAGGTGCAGATCGATTTCGGATAAGGAGCGTGGCCGTGCGGAGCATAGTTCAATGGCGCGGGGATGCAGCCTTGCACATTCACCATATAGTCGTGGCACAAACGATCCAGCTCTTCTGTGGTGACACCAGCCTTGACGAAAGGCGTGACGTAATCCAACACTTCGCCGGCCAAACGGCCAGCGATACGCATTTTTGCGATTTCTTCGGGGGTCTTGATGCAGATGGACATGATGTTCATTTAGGGGTGAATGCCTGCAAGGATAGAGGATAGGCGCGCAGAGCACAATATGCGGTGCTGGCAGTGTGCAGCAAAGTATCGATTAAGCAGGGTAGAAACAGGTCCCGGGCGCGGGTAACTTTTTCGGCGCGGGAATTCGATATGGCGGGGCGTGTCGAGTGACAGCGCCGCCTACCGGATGATGCTTACAGATAAGCGGCGATGGTTTTGCCTTTTGCATCCACCACGCGCCAGGATTCACTGCCTTGTGCGGCGGGAATCTCGGATTTGTCGCCTAGCTTAATTGCGGGAACGCCTTCTACATATAGTGTCAGCATGTTGCTCTCCTTAAGAATGTGTGAAGTAAAGTCTATTCCTGACGAGAATTTTGTATGGCTGGATAAGACGGGGAAAACGACAGCAATTCCCCTATCAAGAGAATCGGCGGTACCCGTGTGATGCACCCGGATTGAGTGCGGGTGGTATATTCGAGCAACCGGACTATTTCTTAAGCTTGGATTTAATCGAACATCACAGTGCTAAAAAAATATTTCAAAGATATTCTGCCCAACAGGGATGCACTTCTGCAGCAACGCTGGTTTCGTCCCGTGGCACATCGCTTGCAACACCCCAGTCTGTGGCATTTGCATCGTCGCTCGGTCGCGGGGGGCGTGGCTGTAGGTTTGTTTTGCGGATTGATTCCGGGGCCGTTGCAGATGCTGGGAGCGGCATTGTTGGCCGTGTTGTTGCGCATCAATCTGCCCGTCGCTTTGTTCGTGACACTCTATTCCAATCCGTTCACTATTCTGCCGCTGTATTTGTTGGCTTACGAGTTGGGGCGATGGGTGTTGGGCGGTGACGGCGTTTATCCGGCAGCGATTGCCTGGCCGGATATGAACTGGAATGACTGGTTTATGCCTTTGCTGCATTGGATTTATGCTCTGGGCAAGCCGTTTGCCATCGGATTGCCGCTGCTGGCGGGACTGCTGGCGCTGCTGGGATATTTTTCGGTACGACTGATCTGGCGTATTTCGGTGTTATGGAATTTGCATAAACGCCGTGTACAGCGCAGGCGCAGATGAGCGTGTGTGTTTCGATTGAATCGCGCATAAAAAAATGCCCCGATAGTTCGGGGCATTTTTTTGTTTCAGTGCTGCCGCCTAAAAGGCGGCAGAGCCTGCATCAGGCTATCAGCGATTGCCGTTACCGTTGCCGTTGCGGTTTTGCGAGAAGCCTGTGCTCGGACGACGCGCGCCTCCTGCACCCGCTCCGGTGCGGCCACCGGCACCTGCGCCGAAGCTGCTGCGTTGACCGCCAGCCCCAGCACTCGTGTGAGTGCGTGTGCTGTTGCCCGCGTTAAAGTCACGTTGGCCACCTGCACGGTTGCCGTCAACATTACCGGTGTGGGCTTGAGTGTTAGCGCCAAAACGGTTGTGCGATTGACCTTCACGATGGGCTTGTGCGCCGCGATCATCGCGCGGGAAGCTGTGACGGCTGTCCGGTGCGTGATGACGCGGAGCACCGGAACCTGCGTTGCGCGGCGCACCAAAGCCGCCGCTGCGTGGCGCACCAGCGCCGCGCGGGCCGCCGTTGCTGCGACCGCTGGGTGCGGGACGCGGTTTGAACTTTGGCTCCAGTCCGGCTACGGTATGCGTTTCGATGCGTTGACCGGTGTATTGCTCGATCTTTTTCAGGTGCAGGGCATCACGGTTGGAGGCAAACGATACGGAGATACCTGTTGCGCCACCGCGACCGGTACGTCCGATACGGTGTACATAGTCTTCGGCGAATTTCGGCAAATCGAAGTTGATTACATGCGAGATACCAGCCACGTCGATGCCGCGAGCGGCAACGTCGGTGGCGACCAAGACGCGAATCTGGCCGCGGCGCAAATTAACCAGAGTGCGGTTACGTTCGCGCTGGTTCATGTCGCCGTGCAAGGCTGCTGCTGAATGGCCTTGGGCTGAGAGGCTGTCGGCCAAAGTGTCGGCATCGCGTTTGGTGGCGGTGAAGACGATGGCCTGGTTCAGTTCCGTGTCGCGCAGAATGTGGTCGAGCAGACGATTCTTGTGGGCCATATCGTCCACATACATCAGCTTTTGTTCGATGTTCTCGTGGCGCGCTTTGGAGCTTGTAACGCTGATACGTTTGGGGGATTTCAACAGGCGTTGTGCCAGATTGCCAATCACACCATCCAGCGTGGCGGAGAACAGCAGCGTCTGGCGCGTGGCAGGAGTCGCCGCGGCGATACGCTCCACGTCGTCGATGAAGCCCATGTCCAACATGCGGTCGGCCTCGTCCATGATCAGAATTTCTAGGCGCGAGAAGTCAATGCGGCCGCGTTCGATGTGATCGATCAAACGACCCGGTGTTGCCACCAGAATGTCAACCGGGCTGGAAAGCAGTTTGTTTTGCAGCGGGTAAGGCATGCCGCCCAGAATGCTCACCACTTTCAGGCGCATGTTTTTGCCGTATTTTGTGGCGGCATCGGAGACTTGTTGCGCCAGTTCGCGGGTCGGGGTCAGTACCAGTACGCGCGGTCCTTTGCTATGCACAGCGGACGGGGTGGAGAGACGATGCAGAGCCGGCAGAATGAATGCGGCGGTCTTGCCTGTGCCGGTCTGTGCAGAGGCCATCAAGTCGTGGCCGGCCATAACGGTCGGGATCGCTTCGGCTTGGATTGGGGTTGGTACGGTGTAGCCAGACTCTTCTACGGCTTTGAGAATGGACGGGTGCAGACCCAGTGTGGCAAATGTTGCGGTTTCGGCAACGGCTGTTTCGATTGTGTTTTCAATAGACACGGTTTTTCCTTACATATAAAAAGTAACAGCGCATGCATGGCGCAATGGCCATGCAATGAAATTCAGTAGGGGTTTAATAGCTCTACCGGCGCAAAACATCGTCGCTAACCGGTAAAACAGGACGTATCAGAACGACATTGAAGTCGGAGACACTAGGGGTCAGGAAACGATGGACTCAGCGCTGCATGTACATCGCAGCGAGGCGCGCATTATAGGGAGAAGTCGCCGAAAAGCAAGGAGTATTTGCTAGCGGGCTTGTTGTGAAACTTGGATGACACGGACGGTGCTCGGATTTCTTCTGATACAATCAGGTCAAACAGCCTACACATAATAATGGCGCGGGGAGATGGCATGTCGCAGCAAGATAAATCACGCTTTGTGAGCCTAATGACAAAAAATACTTATGCCATGATTTTGGCAGGAGGACGCGGCAGCCGTTTACATCAGTTGACGGATTGGCGCGCAAAACCTGCCGTGCCTTTCGGTGGCAAGTTTCGCATCATTGATTTTGTGCTGTCCAATTGCGTCAATTCCGGTATCCGCCGCATTGGTGTGGCGACGCAATATAAGTCGCACAGTCTGTTGCAGCACATTCAGCGTGGCTGGAGTTTTCTTAACGGCAAATTCGGCGAGTTCATCGACGTTCTGCCAGCGCAGCAATGGATGCAGGAGTCCTGGTATTTGGGTACGGCCGATGCTGTATTCCAAAATCTGGATATTTTGCGCGATACCGATCCGGACTATGTGCTCATCCTAGCGGGTGATCATGTCTATAAGATGGACTATGGCAAACTGCTCGCGTTTCATGTGGAGAAGAATGCCGACATGACGGTCGCATGTATCGAAGTTCCACTCAATGATGCCCAGGTCTTTGGTGTGATGGGAGTGAACGCTGAATCGCGTGTGGTCGATTTCACGGAAAAACCGGCCAACCCTTCGTCTATCCCTGGGAAGCCCGGAATGGCGCTGGCCAGTATGGGTATCTATGTGTTCAATACCAAATTCTTGTGTGAGCAGTTGATACGGGATGCCGATGATCCGCACTCCACGCACGATTTCGGCAAGGACATCATCCCGCATTTGATGTTGGCGGGATATCGCGTGTTCGCTCAAAGCTTTGAGGACAGCTGTGTACGTGATGAGGGGGGGACTTCCTATTGGCGTGACGTGGGGACCATTGATTCCTATTGGGAAGGCAATATGGAGCTGACCAAAGTGGTTCCCGACCTGAATATGTACGACAGGGAGTGGCCTATATGGACCTATCAGGAGCAGTTGCCTCCGGCTAAGTTCGTCTTCGATGAGGATGAACGGCGCGGCATGGCGGTCGATTCTCTGGTGTCGGGCGGCTGCATTATTAGCGGTGCATCGGTCGCCCGTTCCTTGCTGTATTCCAATGTCAAAGTTCACAGTTACAGCACGGTTGAAGATTCTGTTCTCCTGCCCAACGTGGAAGTGGGGCGCAATGTAAAGATTCGTCGCGCGGTCGTGGACAAAAACTGTGTCATTCCCGATGGATTGGTTGTCGGATACGACCATGCTGCAGATGCGCAACGTTTTCATGTGAGCGCCAATGGGATTACGCTGGTCACCCCGGAAATGCTGGGGCAGGATATGGGGCGGGTACGCAAGGCAAAGAACTAATTTCAGACACAACGTTATGACTGCGAACGCACTACTTAGTTAAGGTGCGTGAAGCAGACGGATCTTTCATGAGCAAACCCTTAGATTTAGTTTTCCTCTGGCATATGCACCAGCCGGATTATCGTGATTACAGCACGGGCGACTTCGTTTTGCCGTGGGTGTATCTACATGCCATCAAAGATTACTCCGATATGGCCGCGCACCTCAAACAGCATCCGCGGGTGAAGGCGGTGGTCAACTTCGTGCCTATTTTGCTGGATCAGCTGGAAGACTACGAGCAGCAGTTCGCGAGCGGAGAAATTCGCGATCCGCTGCTGCGTTTGCTGGTGTGCGAAGATCTTGACAAGGTCAGCTGCGAGGAGCGGCAATTGATATTGGAAAGCTGTTTCCGCAGTAATCTCGGCAAGATGGTCGCACCGTACCCGGCTTACAAACGTTTGTTTGACCTGTTCAAGTCGCTGGAAACGAATGGCGATGTTGCGCTTTCCTATTTGTCAGGCCAGTATCTGGCGGATCTGCTGACTTGGTATCATCTGGCCTGGTTCGGCGAGACCGTGCGCCGCGAGCATGATGTGCTGATTCAGATGATGAGCAAAGACGAGAACTTTACTTTTGCGGATCGCAAGCTGCTCTTTGATCTGATCGGTGAAGTGCTTGCTGGCATCATCCCGCGTTATCGCCGGTTGGCTGAACGCGGCCAGATCGAAATATCCGCGACACCGCACTATCATCCGCTGGCCCCTTTGTTGCTCGATTTCAACAGCGCGCGCGAATGCGAACCCGGCAGCAGCCTGCCTCAGGCGGCGATCTATCCGGGCGGAAAAACGCGCGTGCAAGCACATATCCATTCGACCATGACGAGTCATCGTTCCCGCTTCGGCGTCACCCCACGTGGTATTTGGCCTGCCGAAGGTGCGGTTTCCACCTCCCTGATCGAGGTCTTGGCCGGACAGGATTGCCAATGGGCTGCGAGCGGGGAAGGGGTGCTGGCCAACAGTTTGCGCAAGTTTGGGGAATTGCCCGCGCGTGCGGAGTATTTATATCGCCCGTATCGTTTGCAGGGAGCGGGCAATAGCGTGAGTTGCTTTTTCCGTGATGATCGCCTGTCGGATCTGATCGGATTCGAGTATTCCAACTGGAACGGAAAGGATGCCGCCAACAACTTCGTGGCGCAGCTGGACGAGATCGCGCGTAATGCCAGTGCCGATGAAGTGCCGCTGGTGGGGGTCATTCTGGATGGGGAGAATGCATGGGAATATTATCCATACAACGGTTACCACTTCCTCAATGATTTGTATGCCGCACTGGAGGCGCACACGACTATCCGTACCACGACTTATGCGGAATATCTGCAGGAGTCGGCGGCGGCGGATGCCGAGCATTTTGCCAAGCCGCGAGAATTGCCTGGATTGGTTGCTGGTAGTTGGGTATACGGGACCTTTTCCACCTGGATAGGCTCGCCAGACAAGAACCATGCATGGGATCTTCTGTGCATGGCGAAACAAAGTTACGACATGGTGCTGGCAGCCGGGCGTTTGAGCCCGCAAGAAAAGATGGCAGCGGAGCGCCAGCTTTCATCCTGCGAGAGTTCGGACTGGTTCTGGTGGTTCGGGGATTACAACCCATCCGATGCGGTGGGGAGTTTTGACCGTCTATACCGCCATAATCTGATGCAACTTTACCGCTTGTTAAAACTGCCGGTTCCCGCCACTCTCAATTCTCCCATTAGCCAGGGCGGGGGCGATGCTGAAGGCGGCGGCACGATGCGGCGTGGTTCGTGAGTTAATGGCGGACACCACCGCGTACCCTGAATGAGGAAGGTTTTACATGCGTTTTCCGCGTAGCAGTGGCATTTTGCTTCATCCCACCTCTTTGCCGGGGCCGCACGGATCGGGTGATTTCGGTGCGGCGGCTTTTCACTTTGTCGACTGGCTAGCCAGCTCCGGGCAGAAGATGTGGCAGATATTGCCCTTGGGCGGTATCGGCCCCGGCAACTCTCCCTACATGAGCAGTTCGGCTTTCGCCGGCAATGTGTTGTTGATCGATCTTGATGATCTGCATGCGCACGGCTGGCTCAGTCGGGACGATCTTAATGTGCATCCCGGCTTCGCGGCGCAGCGAGTGGATTATTCGGTGGTCTATGGCTATCGCATGGAAAAGCTGCGTCTTGCCGCAAGTTGTTTTGCGGCAGACCGGAGCCAGTATCAGGCGGAATTCGAGGCATTTTGCATCGCGGAAAAATCATGGTTGGATGATTATGCTTTGTTCATGGCGCTGGCTGAAAAATTCGAGTGGCGCGACTGGGCGCATTGGGAAACAGGGCTGGCCCGGCGCGAACCGCAGGCCTTGGCGAGTGCCGCTGTCGAGCTACAGGATGAGATTGATTTTTGGTGTTTTTGCCAATGGTGTTTTTTCCGGCAATGGCGCAAGTTGAAGCAGTACGCCAATGAGCGTGGTGTCCAGATCATCGGTGATATTCCAATTTTCATCGCCTACCAAAGTGCGGAAGTTTGGGCGCGCCAAGATTTATTTGAGTTGGGCGATGATTGTCTGCCCGCAGTCATTGCGGGAGTTCCCCCCGACTATTTCAGTGCCACCGGACAGCGTTGGGGTAACCCGCTGTATCGCTGGTCTGCACACGAACAGGAAGCTTACGCATGGTGGATCGAGCGCATACGCAAGACCATAGAGCTGGTCGACATTGTGCGTATCGATCACTTTCGCGGCTTTGCCGGCTACTGGGAAATTCCCGCATATGAACAAACGGCAATCAATGGCAGATGGATGCCGGGTCCCGGAGAAAAACTGTTCAATGCCGTGCAGTCTACCCTGGGCAGGCTGCCTATCATTGCAGAGGATCTGGGCGTGGTCACGCCGGATGTAGTCGCGCTGCTTGCGCAGTTCGACTTTCCGGGTATGCGTATCCTGCAATTCGCTTTCGGTAGCGGGGCGGACAATCCTTACCTGCCGCATAACTTTCAAAACAATACGGTGGTCTACGGCGGTACGCACGACAACGATACCGCCATCGGCTGGTTCGAGTCGGCTTCGCCGCGGGAGCGCGCTTTTGCCTGTAAATATATGGGGTGTGATGGCAGCGACATCCACTGGGATATGATCCGTGTTGCATCGCAATCGGTGGCGGATATCGCGATTCATTCTTTTCAGGACATCTTAGGCTTGGGTGCGGCACACCGTATGAATCTGCCCGGCAAGGCAGAAGGGTATTGGGAGTGGCGTTTTACCTGGGAACAGGTGGCGCAAGACAGTGCACAAAAATTGTATGAGATTAGCGCGGTGCACGGACGCTGCGGCGCGGAGCGATTGAAACTCTGATCAAGCTGAAGTCTCCAGCAGTGCCGCATCAAGATAGATATCCACACCGCGAGCCGGTGTGATTCTCGCCGCCGGAATGTCGATTCCAGATTGCCAGTTTTGCACCGCTTGGCGTTTGCTCTCGCCGTTGACCATAAACAACACCTGATGCGTGTTGCTTAGACGGTGCGCGCTCAACGAGACGCGCTGTGCGGGCGGCTTGGGGGCGTTTAATACGACCAGTGTGTCGGATGCTTCCGGGCTGTCTCCTATGTCCTGTCCGGGAAATAGGCTGGCAGTATGCCCGTCCTCCCCCAGGCCGAGCAGAACCATATCAAAACTACCAACACGGCTTAAGCACTGCGCATATTCCGCCGCCGCTTTGGCCGGATCTGTCTCGCACCTTATAGGATGGATCTGTGTCGCGGGAATAGCGACGTGCTCCAGCCATGCCGACGCAGCCATATGACTGTTGCGTTCTGAATGCGCTTCAGGGAGGCAACGCTCGTCGCCGAAATACACATGCCAAGCATGCCAGTCGGTCTGTATATCGCGCAGTGCCGCATAAATCCTGCGCGGTGTCGATCCGCCTGCCAATACGATATGGAAAGCTCCTCGGTGTTCGATGGCATGCCGTGCGGCATCGCGGATTGCTTCCAGCACGCGCTGTTCAAGTGCGCAAGCGTCGGCGCACGGATGCCAGCGGCGATTCTGTATCGTTCTGTCGGCGTGCAAAGTGGGCATAAGAATCATCCATGAAGAGGTGGTGTCAGGTATGATTCTACGGCGCTGCGGCAGGCTTGCGCAGAATTTTTAAAGGAGAAGCGATGATGCGGATGGCGATGATCGGTTTGGGGAAGATGGGCGGCAATATGGTGCGCCGTTTGCGCCGCGGCAATATTGAAGTGGCGGGCTTCGACCGCGCGCAGGAAGTCGTGGCGCAACTCGCCAAAGAGTCCGGTATGTTGGCGGCGGCCAGCGTTGAGGATGCCGTTGCCAAGCTATCCGCACCGCGCATCGTGTGGCTCATGTTGCCAAGCGGTGAGCCCACCGAACAGCAGATACGTGCCCTTGCTCCTTTGTTGGCAAAAGGCGACATCATCGTGGATGGCGGCAATTCGAACTATCACGACAGTCAGCGCCGTGGAGCATGGCTTGCGGAACAGGGAATCGGCTTTATGGATGCGGGCACTTCAGGCGGCATCTGGGGCTTGGAGAACGGTTATTGTCTGATGGTGGGTGCTGCCGACTCCGTGGCCAAAACCATGACACCTATCCTGCAGGCACTGGCTCCCGCCGCGGATAGGGGGTGGGCGCATGTAGGGCCGGTCGGTTCCGGCCACTTCACCAAGATGATCCATAACGGTATCGAGTACGGCATGATGCAATCGCTGGCCGAAGGTTTGGAGCTGTTGCGCGGCAAACAGGAATTTGCGCTGGATTTGGCGCAGATCACCGAGTTGTGGCGGCACAGCTCAGTCGTGCGCAGCTGGTTGCTTGATCTCACTGCGGAAGCGTTGAAAGTCGACCAGGGGCTGGTCAACATTGCCCCCTTTGTGCCCGATTCCGGGGAGGGGCGCTGGACGGTGATCGAATCTATCGACCAGGGCGTGGCGGCACCCGTGCTGACGCTGGCGCTGCAGATGCGTTTCAACAGCCAAAGCCAAACCGGTTACGGTTACCGTTTACTCTCCACCATGCGCAATGCCTTTGGCGGCCATGCCGTCAAACACGCAAGCGAACGCTAATCCATTGCACGAGGTGCTCTAATGAAAATCATCGAACCCTGTACTCTGGCGATCTTCGGCGCGGGCGGCAATCTTAGCCGCCGCAAATTGATACCCGCGTTGTTTCGTTTGGAGATTGCTCAACGTCTGCCCGATCATATGCTGATATTGGGCTGCGATATTGCGTTGCGCACGCGCGAGGAATGGTCGGCTTCGGTCGTCGAAATTCTGCGCGGGGTCTACAAAAAAGATTTGGACGAAGCTGCATTGCAGCGTTTCTGCCAACGCTGGCATTATTTTGCACTGCCGCCCGGTGACGATGCCGCATACCCGCGTTTGCATCAGATGCTGGAAAGCAATCCCGACTTCCCCTCCAACGTGGTGTACTACATGGCGGTGCGCCCGGCTGACTATCCGACCATTGTGGACAAACTTGGCAATGCGGAACTGCTCAAAGAGAAGAACGGTTGGCGGCGCGTGGTGATAGAAAAGCCGTTCGGCTACGATCTGCTCAGCGCTCAGACACTGCAAGCCAGCCTGTATCGCCATCTGGACGAGCCGCAGATTTATCGGATTGACCATTATCTCGGCAAGGGGACGGTGCAGAACGTGATGGTGTTCCGCTTTGCTAACATGCTGCTTGAACCCTTGTGGAACCACCATTACATCGACCATGTGCAGATCACCCATTCCGAGACGCTGGGCATAGAGAACCGTGCCGATTATTACGAGGGCGCGGGCGCTTTGCGCGACATGATTCAGAGTCACCTGCTGCAACTGCTGGCGCTGGTGGCGATGGAGCCGCCGGTCTCGCTCACGGCGGAACATCTGCGCGATGAAAAAGTGAAAGTGCTGAAAGCGATCCGTCCTATCACGCAAAATTCGGTGCATGCACATGCTTTTCGCGGGCAATACGCGAGCGGCACCATCGATGGAAAATCAGTTCCCGGTTATCTGGAAGAGAAAGGCGTGGCGGGGGATAGCACTACCGAAACTTATGCCGCGTTGAAATTATTCATTGATAACTGGCGCTGGGCGGGTGTGCCGTTCTATCTGCGTACCGGCAAACGGATGGCAGAAAACAGTTCGGCCATCTGCATCCGTTTTAAGAATCCGCCGCAGGATCTGTTGCGCCGCAGCCGTCACGGGCCGTCCCAGCCCAATTGGATCATGCTGGGTATTCAGCCCAATGATTGCCTGAAGATGGAGATGCAGGTGAAGGTGCCGGGTCTGGATATGAACACCCGCACCATGAGTCTGGATGCGACCTACCGCAAGGAGAATGACGAAGATTACGATGCCTACGAAGGTTTGCTGCTGGATGTGATGCTGGGCGACCATTCCCTGTTCCTGCGTATCGACGAGGTTGAAGCCGCGTGGCGCGTCGTTGATCCTGTGCTGAAAGTGTGGGCCATGGAACGCGACTTCATCAACACCTATCCTTCCGGCAGCTGGGGGCCGCGCGGTACCTATCGCCTGTTTGACCGAGACGATCAGTTCTGGCGGCACTCGCTGGAGCCGGAAGGCGCGGATACGCAGGCCTATTGATGACATATTTTCTGGCAGGCGACATCGGCGGTACCAAGACTTTGTTGCAGATTTTTGCATCAGGGAATGAGCGTGTTCCGCTGTTGCAAAAATCCTATCCGAGTGCGAGCTATGCCGGGCTGTCCGAGATATTGGATGAGTTTACGCGCGAGGCGGGAGTCGCAGCGTTAAGCTCGGCTTGTTTTGCCATAGCCGGACCTGTCGCTGGCCGCAAGGTAAAGCTCACCAATCTGCCGTGGGAGGTTAATGCCGATGCGCTGGAAAGCCATTTGGGAGGGGCTCAAGTCTTCGTTATTAATGATTTTGAAGCGGTAGGTTTGGGCATTGCGGCTTTGTCCAATGCGGACTTGCTGTTCTTGCAACAGGGAGAAGCTGTACCGCAGGGGGTTCGCCTCGTGGTGGGGGCAGGAACCGGTCTGGGTGTGGCTTGGCTCAGCAGTCAGAACGGACGTTATGTTGTGCATTCTTCCGAGGGCGGACATATGGATTTTGCCCCAGCCGACGACGAGCAGTATGCCTTGTTGCGCTACCTGCAACGGCGTTACGGGCATGTCTCTTACGAGCGTATCGTCTCAGGTCCCGGTTTGGTGGCTATATATGAGTTCCTGCGCGATTCCGCTTTGTATGTGCCATCAGCGGCATTCGTCGCCGCGCTGCGGAATGGGGATCAGGCCGCCACCATCAGCTCCGGAGCCAAGACCGAGGCCATTGCCGCTCATGCACTCCAGCTCTTCGTGTCGATATACGGCGCTTTCACGGGTAACCTTGCATTGGCGGCATTGCCGCGCGGCGGCATCTATGTGGCGGGAGGAATCGCGGCGAAGATTTCGGCACATATGCAGGCGGGGGAATTTATGCATGCTTTTTGCGCCAAGGGACGTTTCGACGGCCTGCTGTCTACGCTGCCAGTTGCAATCGTGAACAATCCCCATGTTGGTTTATTGGGCGCGAGTCTGCGGGCGCAAAATTAGCTTGATGTCCCGCCTGTGTGCTGGTGTTTGACAGGGACCGGTGAAGTCGCTGATACTGCGCGCCGCATGTCGCATATCCCGTTGAAACGATAATATTTATTTAAATATGAAAGACGATCCAAGCAAAGAGGCGGTGCGTTGTCTGCAGAGCTTGATCGCTCGCGAGACGGGTGCGCCCCTAAAAGGTGAAGCGGAAGCCGAGATGAATGCAATCTTGCAGCGCGCCTGCGGGGCGGCTGATGGGCCCGAAACGGAACACTCTTTTGTGAGTTGCGATGTGACTATCCTGCTTGCGGACCTGCGTGGCTTCACTTCAATTTCCGCCAATCTACCCGCGGGAACCGTGATTGAGATGCTTAATCGCTGTCTCGCGAAAATGAACGAGATCGTGTTTCGCTACCACGGGGTTGTGGACAAATTCATGGGGGATTCCATCATGGTGCTGTTCGGTGCTCCTATCGAGCAACCGGATGATGCTGAACGGGCATTGACCTGCGCCATAGAGATGCAGTTGGCGATGGTGGAACTCAATAAAGCGGGGAAAGAAAACGGTTTGCCCGAACTGTTTATGGGCATAGGCGTGAATACCGGCAGCGTCATGGCCGGACGCTTTGGTTCCAATTTCTATTCGGAATATACGGTAATCGGTGACGAGGTCAATCTCGCCTCGCGTATCGAAGCATTTAGCCTGCGCGGACAGGTTTTAATCAGTGAACATACCTTTGATCTTTGCCGCGATTTCGTCACGGTCAGTGATGCCATGGAAGTGTTCGTTAAAGGCAAGACGCATCCGGTCAAGCTGCGCGAGTTATATGCCATCCCCTCGCTCAAGTTAGAAGTGCCGCGCAAAGAGGTGCGGCGCAGTCACCGTATGGAAGTAAAGTTACCCTGCACATTCAGCCTGATTCAAGGCAAGATTGTCATGCCCAAGGTAATCAACGCGACCATACGCGACATAGGCTATCACGGTATGTTGATCGAGCTAGACTATCCGCTCAAACCTCTCGATGACGTCAAAATCGAATTTGATCTGCCTTTGATAGATTTCAAGGCGACGGATATTTATGCCAAGGTCGTGAAGTTGAAGCAGGAAGGTGATCGGCAATTCGCGGGGCTGGAGATCACTTCGTCCAATCCCGATACCAATATGAAAATCCAGTTGTTCGTGCAGCTGCTGGTGACCGCAGCGGCATAGTCTAGCGCTAGTCGCTTAACTCATCACCATATGTAGTCCGGCCCATCCCGCAAGGGGAACCGTCATCATGCCCACGCCAAACAAACCCAGTGTTTCCAAAGGGCCAACGGCGACTTCACTGTTTAATGTCGCAATCGACCAACGCATAAGGTAGCAGGCAAAAAAGAAGAGCGCGATATACATGTTGGGCTATCTCCTAACTTAAAAGCTGTATTCCTAGCCGTTCGGCTCATTTCTAAGGATGAGGTTTTGCCTCGCTTACGCCGGAGACCATCGGCGGAGCAACGAGCGGGGCGCTAACGGACAGTACGGTTTCCATTTTCACGGTTGCCGTTTTTTCCATAGCGGACTGCTCAGTGATAGTGATCTTAGTCTTGGGGATGAGTAACAACAGGCCATCCGCACGTTTGCACGCAACCGCAAAAATCCACTTGTTGTAGGTTGAGGCTTCCACTTCCAGTGTGTTCTGTTTGCAGTAGGCTTCGGCCATACGGTATTCCTCCGCGGTCAGCACGTTGGCGGGAGCGGAGGGAAGTTTAACCACAGTGGGTTTAAACAGCATAAAAGCACTTAAACCTAAAACCGCAGTGATAAAACAGAAACCTAAAAAAATCTTCTTGAAGCCCATAGTCCTTAACTTTCCAAACATGGTAAAAAGTCCCTGATATGCTCGTGAGAAAATCTCCAAGCGTTAGACCGATGTCTTTCATGCTACCAGATTTTATACCCTCTGCGCGATAGCAGGGATAAGCAGGCGGCACACTACGGTGTCACACAGGGAAACATCATCCCTTGAGTTTCGCAAACGCCGCCGCCATCGCGCTGTTCTGCACCGGCTGACGTTCCTCCTGTCGCTTATGTTGCCCCATACGCTTGGCATCGTTTTGTCTGTCGGATGTCGCTGCTGGCTTGCTGCTTGCTGCGGCGGTATCGGTCAGGCGCATGGTGAGGGCGATGCGTTTGCGTTTTTCGTCGACTTCCAGCACTTTGACTTTGACCACTTGCCCGGCTTTGACGATGGTGTGCGGGTCTTTGACGAAGGTGTTGGAGAGGGCGGAGATGTGCACCAGACCGTCCTGATGCACGCCGATGTCCACGAACGCGCCGAAGGCGGCGACGTTGGTGACTACGCCTTCCAGAATCATGTCGGGGCGCAGGTCTTTCAACTCTTCCACGCCTTCTTTGAAAGTGGCGGTGGTGAACTCGGGGCGCGGGTCGCGTCCGGGTTTATCCAGCTCTTTCAAAATGTCGGCGATGGTCGGCACGCCG
>JAGVIV010000034.1 GCA_020055845.1 Betaproteobacteria bacterium | reverse complement strand
GGTGCAATTTTGACGGCCAGCGGCACGTATTTGTCGTGTTGCTGCGCAAGCTTTTCCTGTTCTGCCTTGAGCTGGGCTAGTAGGGCATCAAGCTCGTCGCCGCCCTGCAACTGGCGCAGGTTCTTGGTGTTGGGCGAGGAGATGTTGATGGCGACGTAGCTGGCGTATGGGTAAACCTTGCGCAGGCCGATGAGGTAATCGTCCGCCGCTTTTTCAATCGGCGTGTCGGCGTTCTTGCCGATATTGATGCCGAGGATGCCTTTGAATTTCGCGCGCTTTACGTTGGCAATGAGCGCATCCACGCCGTCGTTGTTGAATCCCATGCGGTTGATAACACCCTGTACTTCGGGCAGACGGAACATGCGCGGTTTTGGGTTGCCGGGTTGTGCACGCGGGGTGACGGTGCCGATCTCGATGAAGCCGAAGCCGAAGGCGGCGAGTCCGTCGATTACTTCGCCATTTTTGTCTAGGCCTGCGGCCAAGCCCACCGGGTTGGGGAAAGTCAGCCCCATCACCGTGCGCGGGTCGGCGGCGGGACGTTTGAACATCAGTGAGGCAAGCCCCAGGCATTGGGCGGTGCGCAGCCCGTCGATGGTGGCGTGGTGGGCGGTTTCGGGATCGAGGGAAAACAGCGCGGGGCGCAATAGTTGGAACATGGATCAGTCTTTCGCGACAACAGGAATAGGGAAGGGTTTTCTTTTGGATACATCGGCGCGTTTTTTACCGCGCCAGTTTTCGGCGATGACATCGCCCAGTTGCACGCACAGCAGGCCGGATACGCCGAGCAGCACGGTGAAGAGCGCGGGAGAGACGACGAGGTAGAGAGCGCCTCCCGTGAGCGTGAAGACGAGGAACATACCACCGCCCGCCAAGATGCCGGAGCTCGCGCCCAGCACGATGCGACTCCAGTCGCCATTCCCTGCACCGGAAAAAACGGTGCTCTCATGCCACAATAATTGCAACGCGGTTAGCAATAGCAGCGGGGACAGATAGAGCAGCCAAGTGAGCTGCATGGGCCAGACCGCGCCGCCCAAAAAGCCGCAGAGTGCGGCGAGCAACAGCAGGGAGGCACTTTGTTCCGGTGCTAGCCCGGGCAGGGGGGGGTGCGTGTCAGCTTGTGCAGCAAGGTTGCCGATCCTGCGAGCCATAGGCGTGTGATGAGTACACTGGGCAGCCATATGCCGCCGAAAAGTGCGGCGAGCAATATCTCCGCGCCTGGCGACAGGGAGCTGAGCAGTAGAGGGGCAAACGTATTCAGATAAGCCAAGAGCGCGCCGCAGATTGCGCCGCTGATACTGAGCCACAGGGTGTAGCTCTGCTGAGTGCGCAACAGACTGCTGGCATTACGCCGCCAGCTGAGCCAATCCAGCAGGCCGGTGTAGGCCAGCAAGACACTGCCGCTGAGCAAAGCGGGCAGTAGCACCGCACCGTCGATGGGCATATTTTGCGGCCACTCTTGTGCGCTTAAAAACCGCGCGAACAGTGGTAGCAAGATGCCTGCGGCGAGGAACAGTGTGAGGCGTATTTTCATTGAGTATCTTCAGGATTAATTGTCTGCCAGCTGCCGTTTTTCAGCCCCTGCAATGGCTGAAAGTTGGCTTTATACGCCATCTTTTGGCTTTGCTCGATCCAGAATCCCAGATACAAATAGGGTAATTGCAGTTTGCGGCATAGCTCTATCTGCCACAGTACATTGAACGTGCCGAAGCTGCTGCCGGCGATATCCGGGTCATAAAAAGTGTAGACGGCCGAAACGCCGTCGGCGAGCATGTCAATGAGGCTCACCATGCGCAACACCCCGTGTTCGCGGAACTCGACCAGCATTGAATCGACATGGCTTTGCAGCAGAAAGCTGCGGTATTGTTCCGGGTCGTTATCGTCCATGCCGCCATCGCGGTGACGCGAATTCTGATAGCGCTGATAAAGCGCAAAATGCTCTTCCTGTTCGACGAGTCCGTGCAGGCTGATTTCCATGCCGAGATGTTTTTTCCAGCTACGGCGTTGCGAACGTGTGCTCGTGAAATCGGTGATAACGACGCGCACCGGGACGCATTCGCGGCAACTGTCGCAACGCGGACGGTAGCTGAATGTGCCGCTGCGGCGAAACCCGTATTGCACCAACTCGGAATAGACCTGCGGTGTGATCAAAAAAGCGGGCGTGGCAACTTGCGAGCGCGCCTCTTTGTTCGGCAGGTAGCTGCACGGGTAGGGTGCAGTCAGATAGAACTGCAGGGCGGAGAGTGGAATGTCGCGCAGAAGGCTCATTGAAAAAGGTCGCGGTCCAGATGCCAGTTATCGGATGCTGGATAGTGTATCAATTCCTGCAGTTTGGCGATGAATTCGTCGCGCGGAATTTCGCGGGCGCCGAGCGAGGCCAGATGCGGGGTGTGCATCTGGCAGTCGATCATGCCGAAGCCGCTGCGTTCGAGCTGTTTGGCGAGATGGGCGAAGGCAATCTTGGAGGCATCGCTACGCGTGCTGAACATCGATTCACCGTAGAACATGCGGCCTATCGCCATACCGTATAGGCCGCCGACGAGTTCGCCGTCCATCCAGGTCTCGACCGAGTGCGCGTAACCCATGCGGTGCAGCGTGCAATATGCCTGAATCATTTCCTCGAGAATCCACGTGCCGGATTGTCCGGCACGCGGTGCGGCACAGGCGCGCATCACGCGTTCAAAGCAGGTGTCGCTGCGCACTTCGTAGCGGGCTTTGTGCAAAGTCTTGCGCAGCGAGTGCGACACTTTTAATTCGTCCGGGAACAGCACCATGCGCGGATCCGGGCTCCACCACAGTATGGGATCTCCGGCACTGAACCACGGAAAAATTCCATGGCGATAGGCATCCAACAGGCGTTCGGGCGAAAGGTCGCCGCCGCTCGCAAGCAGTCCGTTGGGCTGCTTGAGTGCATGCTCCAGCGCGGGAAATGAGGAATGTTCCGTGTTCAAGGGCGCAAGTGTTGTGTGAGCCAGGTCTCGATGTCGCGCAACTCCTGCGGGCACACCGAGTGTTGCATGGCGTATTCGTGCCACTCGACCGGGTAGCCCAGCTGCGACAGAGTCGTGCGCGAGGAGAGTCCCAGCGTGTAAGGAACAATGGGGTCGCTGCGGCCGTGCGCCATGAACACCGGCGTGTCCCGATTCGCGGTGTGAGCTTCCGCAGCCAGTGTGTCGGACAGGGGAAGATAGGTCGATAGTGCCAATATCCCGCCCAATGTTTCGTGGTGGCGTAAGCCGCTGTGCAGGGCGATTGCACCGCCTTGCGAGAATCCGGCGAGATAGATGTTGCCGGGCAATACGCCGCGCGCGCGCTCCTGGGCGATGAGTTTTTCTATCTCGGCCTGCGAGGTGCGCACGCCCATCGCATCCTGACGGCTGCCGATGTCGCTGGCCACGATGTCATACCATGAGCGCATGACGTGGCCGCCATTGATGGTGACGGCTTGTAATGGGGCGTGCGGAAAAATGTATCGCACTGCGCAGGGTAGGGTCATTTCTTCGGCCACGGGTAAAAAATCTGCCCCGTCTGCGCCCAGCCCGTGCAGCCAGATGATGCTGTGAGCCGGTTTGGCGGCGGTGTCGAATGTGATGTGCGGAAGAATAGAAGGCATTTTCAATGTTTGATTGAGCTTATGAAGCGTTATGATTAAGACTATGCTGTGATACCTAAAGTATTCCGGCTATTGTGCCGATAGTAAACACGGAAGGCTATAAAAACTAAATGGCCGGCAAGAAGAGGGGGGAGACGTGAAAAGAGACATTACACCGACGGCAGTTGAAAAGGTGATGCGTGAAGAGGATTTCATCGTGTCGATGACGGATCCGACCGGACGCATCACCTACGGAAACCGTATATTCATCGAGTTTTCCGGTTATAGCGAGTCCGAGTTGCTCGGCACTCAGCACAACATCATTCGTCATCCTGATATGCCCAGAGCGGTGTTCAAACTCTTGTGGGACAAGATCAGTAAGCGCGAGGAATGTTTTGCCTACGTGAAGAACATGTCCAAAGACGGCAGCTTTTACTGGGTATTTACCAATGTGACTCCCACCTTCGATCCGGCTGGAAATATCACGGGGTATTTTTCGGTGCGGCGCAAACCCAAAGCCAGCGGTGTCAAAACGGCCAGCGAGGTGTACCGCATCATGCTGGAAGCGGAAAAAAAGGCGGGGCCGGCAAATGCCATCGCGGCCTCCACTAAAATCCTAGTCGATATATTGAATGAGAAAGGGCTTAGTTATGACGAACTCGTCCTTGCTATTTAAATTTTCCACATTGTTGTGGTCGTTCTCCGGCGGAATCTTGGCCATCATCCTCACCAGTTTCTGGCTGCACGGGATTGATGTGTTGATGTTGGGGTTCTTGGTGATTTCAGTCGGTGTATCGGCCTACGGGCAGTGGCTGGCGCGGCAGTGGCTGGCTCCGGTTGCGAAGTTGAAAGAGGTTATCGACGAAGTGGCGCAGGGCAAGTTCAACAAGCGCGTGACCGGTATCTCTGAAGCCCGCGATGAGATCAGCGTGTTGTGCTGGAGTGTGAACGACATGCTGGATCAGCTGGGTGCGTTCTTTCGCGAGCAGGAAAGCAGTTTCCGCTGCAACCTCGCGGGGAATTTTCAGCGTACAGCGATGGGAGTGGGCATGCATGGCGGCTTTAGAAAGGGCCTGGAGAACCAGAATATTTTGCTCACGGGTATGGCCGAGCAAAAAATCGGATCGATGCGCACCAAGATGCTGACGCGGGTACATGAGCTGAATACCGACAATCTGCTCAAGAACATGGCATCCAGCCAGCAGGACATGAAGGTCATCACCGATAACATGGCGCATCTGGCCTCCTTGGCCAAACAGTCCAGCGAAGATGCGGACGAGAATCGCAGTACGGTGCAGGATGTTGTGCAACGTCTGTCGGGTATCGTGGAGCGGGTGAACCGCGCGAACGAGGCGATCACCGAGCTGAATGCGCGCAGTGCCGAGATCACCAAGGCGGTTGGCCTGATTAATTCAATCGCGGATCAGACCAATTTGCTGGCGCTGAACGCGGCCATCGAAGCCGCGCGTGCGGGGGAGGCGGGACGAGGCTTCGCGGTGGTGGCCGACGAGGTGCGCAAGCTGGCGGAAAACACCAAGAATGCTTCCGAGTCCATCGGCAAGATTATGCTCATGCTGCAGGATGATGCGTCCAAGATGCAAAAAGACTCGGCTGAGATGCACGAGATTGCTAATTCTTCGCAGGGTGTGATCAGCCGTCTGGAGAATAAATTCACTCAGTTCAATTCCTCGGCGGTCACCACGCTGGCGGGCGCGCGTTATGCGCAAGATCTCAGTTTTGCATCTCTGGTCAAGCTCGATCACATGATCTATAAACAGCGTGCCTATGTGCTGATCAGTAATCCGAGCAACCAGGATATCAGGACTGCAGTGGGAGTGGATCACAACAACTGCCGTCTGGGTAAATGGTATGCGGGCGAAGGTAAAGCAGTGCTTGGCGATACACCGTCGTATGGTAATTTACTTGCACCGCACAGCAAGGTGCATGGCTGTGTGCATGAGATGGTGAGTATGCTGGATAACCCGTGGGACAGGGATGAGATGCTGCAAGACAAGATCATCCATGCCATGGAGTGCGCCGAGGAAGCCAGCATGGGTGTGATGCGTACTATTGATAAAACGGTGGCCGAAAAACATCCGGAGATGTCTGCCGCAGTTTGAGGTCTGTCACGGCAAGGGGCTTAGCTCTTTGCCGCTGGCGCTGTCCCAGCGTTTAAGCGTGTTGTCCCATGAGGCCGAGACAAAGCTGAGTCCATCCGGCGCGAATGCAATGCTGCTCACGCTGCTGTCGTGCCCGTGCAGCGTCTGCTGCGCCTGTCCTGTCGCTACATCCCAAACCTTGATTATTTGATCTCCCGCGCCTGAAGTCAGCCGATGTCCGTCGGGAGAAAAAGCCACCGCCATGACTTCTTTTGTGTGCCCTAACAGGGTGCGCAATTCGCGGTATTCGGCAACATCCCAAAGTTTAATACTGTAGTCCCAGTTGGCCGCGGCGAGCGTTTTTCCGTCGGGTGACAAGGCGATAGCGGTAATTCCCGCTGCGTGTCCCTGTAGCGTATGCAGAAGCAGACCGCTATGCGCATCCCAAATCTTGATATTGCCGTCCCAGCTGCCGGAAATGAGACGACTCCCATCCGTTGAAAAAATCACCGCTTTGACTACATCGCCATGTCCGCGCAGTGTGTGCAACACGCGCCCGCATGTGGCATCCCATAATTTAATGGTGTTGTCCCAGCTGCCCGAGGCGATGCTGCGTCCGTCTGCGGAAAAGGCCACGCTGTTAATCGCACCGCTATGCCCGCGCAAAGTCTGCAGTTCACGCCCGTTCGCCACATTCCATAGTTTGAGGGTGTCGTCAAAGCTACCGGATACCAATGTGCGACCATCCGGGAAAAATGCTGCCGTATTGACGAAATTGCCGTGCCCGGACAGGGTGTGCAAGAGTTTGCCGCTGGTGCTGTCCCACAACTTGAGCGTGTGGTCGAAACTGGCGGAAAGCAGTGTGTGTCCGTCGGGGGAAAAGCGCACGCTGGTGATGCCGGCGAGGTGTCTGTCATTGTCGGCGGCATGGCTTGCGGTGCCAATGTCGCTGAGACACAGAACAGCAAGCCCTGCGCAAAGGGTGCGGTGGAAGTTCATTTTTTCGCCTCGATATGTTCAAACAGGCTCAAGCCTAGTCGTCATCCAGTTCGTGCAGGGTGAGTGCGAAGGCATCTTTATAACGCTGCGGCAGGTTCTTCATGCCTTCGCTTGCCGCTGCATTATTGGCGTAGGCACCGTATAAAACACGGTAGCCCGCACTGCCGTTGATCTTGATTGCGACCACATATATGTCGGACAGCATGCCCATGTTTTGCGCGCGGATCAGGAATCGTTCCATGCGCGCCGGACGAGTATCATCGGTATAGAACAGCTGGATACTCACCGCACCTTTGCCAATATGCGAAAGCATGGCGGACGTTGCGGCATGGCGCTGTTGCAGCAGCGTGCCCGATATGGGCGGAGCACTGTCGTGATACTGCTTGGTAGCGGACACTGCGGGGCTTGAAGCGATTGGAGCCGGTGCGAGCGCGGATTCTGGAGCAATGGTGCCGGCAGCGTTTTGGGCAAGCATGGGGGCCGTGCTGTGTTCGGATGAAGTTTTCCCCAGCATCCACCCGGTGCCGGCTATGGCCATCGCCAGCAATGCCGTCGCGCCTGCAATAGTGATGCTCTTGCGGTTGAGCCAGTGTTTATCGGGGGTGAGTTCGCTGTCGCGGATCGCGGCCTGCACATGGCGGGCTTCTATGCGGTGGGTGTTTTCCACAAAGGCGGCGAGCAAGGATTTGTCCGCGAGAATGTTGACGCGCCGCATCAGGCCGTTGGATGCCCTGTCGATCAGATTCAGCGCGGCGGGGGAAAATATCTCCGGCCCGCGGTAGCCTGCCGCATGCATGCGGAACATCAAATAGGCCGAAATCATCTTCTTGGACAGCGGTTGCATATGGAAGTGGTGCACGATGCGGTCTTTGAGCTGGCGCATATTGTTCTGTTCCAGCTTGGCATCGAGTTCCGGTTGGCCGAACAGCACAATCTGCACCAGTTTGTGTTTGCCAACCTGCAGATTGTAGAGCAGACGCAGTTCTTCCAATGTGTCTAGCGGCATGGCGTGCGCCTCGTCTACCAGCACGACGCAGCGTTCGCCCTGATTGTGTTTCGTAACGAGATGGGTGTGCAGATTCTGCAGCAACAGGCTTACGCGCTGACCTTCCAAATCTAAATCGAGGCCGTCGGCGATGGCGTAGAGCAGCTCTTCGCGTGACAGGCTGGGATTGGCGAGATAAATGGTCTTGATGTTGGTGGGCAGACGCTCAAGCAGCATGCGGCACAGCATGGTTTTTCCGCTGCCAACTTCGCCGCTTATTTTGATGATGCCTTCGCTATCGGTAATGGCATAGACGAGCGCGTCGAGCACTTCGCCGCGGTTCGCGCCGGAAAAAAAGAACTCGGTGACCGGCGTGATCTTGAAAGGCGGTTCGCTGAGGGCGAAATGTTCGAGATACATCTTGATCCTCTCTATACTTTTGCGGCGCTGTCTGAAGTGCTCCGCGCCGGAAGGCGGCACGGGTTGCCAGTATAGTGCATGGCGGGGCTTGTTCGTGTATTCGGTGCGATTGTGGATTGTCGATGCGATACGCTACAATGCCCGAAGAATCTTTTAACCAGAGAAGGAAGTCACCATGAAAATTCGTCATCTCGCCGTATTGTCCGCTGCTCTGTTGTTTGCTGCTAACGCGTTTGCCGAAGACGGCGAGGCATTGTTCAAGAAAAACAGCTGCGTTGCATGCCATAACATGAACAACAAGACCGTGGGTCCCGCAGTCAAAGCAATCGCCGCAAAATACAGCGGTGACGCAACGGCCCAGGCCAAACTGGAAGTCAAAGTGCGCAAGGGCGGTAGCGGCTCGTTCGGCACCATGGCTATGATTCCGGCCAATGCCAAGATTAGCGATGCCGACATTTCCAGCATGGTGAGCTGGATCCTCGCGATAAAATAATCTGCTTCAGCGGAATAAAAAACGGCCAGTTGATACTGGCCGTTTTTTTTGCCCGGAGGTCTTCCGGTGGCACAGAAGATTACTTCTTTTCTTGCATCTTCATTTTGCCGCCTTTGTCGTGCGACCCTTCCGCGCGGTGTTCTTCCATCATGGCCTTCAACTCTTCCTGGGTGACTTTGCCGTTTTTGTCGGCATCAATTTCGTCGAAATGCTGAGAAAGCATAGGCATGTTCTTGGCTTCTTCACGCGTCAGTGCGCCATCGTGGTCAAGGTCGGATGTCTCAAAGCGCTTGCTGATCAGCGCGTCACCATGCCCGTGGTCGTGCATCTGGGGGTGAGCGGTCTGTAACTCGTCTTCCGTGAGTTTGCCGTCTTTGTTGCTGTCTAGCTCCTTGAAGTGCTTGTTATGGAAGGCATCAAATTCCTTTTTGGAGATGACGCCGTCTTTATTCGCATCCATTTCTTCGAAGGCTTTGCCGCAGGGCTGGCCTTGATGCATTGGGTCGCATGCTAATGCCAGCGGGCTTGCCACAAGAGCGCAGGATGCGACGATGAGGCTGCTGATTGTCTTGTTCATGTTTTTTCTCCTGGTTGTTCAAATCGGTCCGCCCAGTATCGGGCGGGTGTAATGACAGCTTAGCACGAACAGAGTTCTGGGTGATTTTGCTGGGTTATAATCGCGCCTCGATTTTGGCGTGGTTCCTGATGAATATTTTTTACGAAGAAGACGGCGGTTTTAAGGTCGGCAGCATCCTTACGGACAATACGACCTCGCTACAGGTGGAAAACACCCACGGCAAACGCAGCAAGATCAAATCCGCGAATGTGATGCTGCGTTTTGAGCAGCCGAGTTTGTCGGCGTTTATGGAACAGGCGGAAAAAATCTCCGCCGATATAGATGTCGATTTTCTGTGGGAATCCTGCCCGTCCGAGGAATTCGGTTTCGATGCCATGGCACAGGAGTATTTCGGCCATGTGCCCACGGTGATAGAAGCGGCGGGTACGCTGATACGCCTGCATACCTCGCCCATGCATTTCTATAAAAAAGGCAAAGGCCGCTACAAATCTGCGCCGCCGGAGGCATTGAAATCTGCGCTGGCCAGCGCAGAGAAAAAACGTCTGCAGGCCGCGTTGCAAGCGCGTTATGTCGACGAGTTGTGTGCTTTTACTCTGCCTGCCGAATTTTCCGACAAGCTGCAGATGATTCTGTACAAGCCGGACCGCAACACGATGGAAGTAAAAGCGCTGGAGGCAGCCTGTGCTGCGACGCATCTTTCGGCGGCACATCTGTTGCACCGCTGCGGCGCGTTGCCGTCCACCCGCGATTATCATTTACAGCGCTTTCTAATCGAGAGCTTTCCGCAAGGTGTGGGCTTTCCCGACGTGACGGTGGAAGCCCATCCCGAGTTGCCGCTGGCGACGGTCAATGCCTTCAGCATCGACGATGCCACCACCACCGAGATTGACGACGCGTTTTCGCTGGAGCGTTTGGAGAGTGGCAATTGGCGCGTGGGTATCCACATCGCCGCGCCGGCCTTGGGGATTTTGCCGGGTACGCCCGTTGATGCGATTGCGGCGCAGCGTCTTTCCACCGTGTATATGCCGGGCGACAAGATCACCATGTTGCCGGAAAACGTGGTGCAGTCATTTACTTTGTGCGCCGACAAGGTATGCCCGGCGTTGTCGCTTTATGTTGAGCTTGCCGCGGAGTCGCTGGAAATATTGAACAGCGCCAGCCGTCTGGAGCGTTTGCATATCGCCGCGAATCTGCGCCACGACACGCTGGAGCCTTTGTTTAACGAGGAGACGCTCGCGGCAGGCAAGCTCGATTACACCTACGCGCCCGAACTAAAATTGTTGTGGGATTTCGCCAACAAGCTGGAAGCTTTGCGCGGCAAATCTTCCGACAACAGCACGCAGCAGGTCGACTACAACTTCCATGTGGAAGACGATCGCGTCAGCATCAGCAACCGCTTGCGCGGCTCGCCTATCGACAAGGTGGTGTCCGAACTGATGATTCTGGTTAACAGCACATGGGGCAAGCTGCTCGCCGACAATGATGTGGCGGGTATCTACCGCACGCAGAACAACGGCAAGGTGAAAATGAGCACGGTTGCCGCGCCGCATCAGGGCTTGGGCGTGGCGCAATACATGTGGTCTAGCTCGCCTTTGCGGCGCTATATCGATCTGGTGAACCAGCGCCAGATTATCAGCTTGTTGCGCAACGAAGCACCTGTCTATACGCGCAACGACACCGCGCTGTTCGCCATCCTGAGTGACTTCGATGCGGCTTACATGCTGTATAACGATTTTCAGCGCCAGATGGAGCGTTACTGGTGTTTGCGTTGGCTGTTGCAGGAACAAGCCCTCACCCCAACTCTCTCCCGCGTGGCGGGCGAGGGTGCGAACGAATCGTTACGCGATTCTCATCTTACTGTCGAGGTGTCGGTGCTGCGCGAGAACCTCGTGAAGCTGGTGGAGATTCCGCTGGTGGGCCGCATTCCGTCGTTGCCAGAATTGCCACCCGGCACACGCGCGCGTTTGGAAATCGGTGACATCGATTTGCTCGATTTGAATTTCGACGCGCGTTTCGTGTCGGCGGTAGAGGTGGCTGCTGCATGATGCGCCGGGCGTTAAAATTCAGCCTCATCCCGGCAGTGTTGTTTTCGCTTGCGTTGCATGCTTTTGTTTTGTTCGGCGTGGGCTTTGTTTTTCCCAATATTTCCAAAAAGATAAACAGGCCGTTGCAACCTCTGGAAGTGGTTCTGGTCAACAGCAAGTCGCGCACACGCCCGCACAATGCCGACAAGATGGCGCAGAATAATCTGGACGGCGGCGGTAACACCGCGGACGACAGGCATGCCAAGACCCCCTTGCCCACGCTGGGAGACGGAGAGCGTTTTTCGGAGGAGCAATCTATGCGCCGCGTGCAGGAGCTGGAACAAGAGGCCAAACATCTGCTCACGCAATTGAAGAGCAATTACAGCGTGCCCAAGGAAAAGACCGCGAAGCAGCCGCTCAGCAACGAGATCAGCGGGGAAGAGCTGGTGCAGCGTTCTCTGGAAATCGCCAGACTGGAAGCGCAGATCAGCAAGAGCATGGACTCTTACGAGAAATTGCCGAAGCGTAAATTTATCGGTGCGCGTACCCAGGAATATCGCTATGCCCAGTATGTCGAGGATTGGCGCGGCAAGGTGGAGCGTGTCGGCAATATGAATTATCCGCAGCAGGCGCGCGACCAGAAGATCTACGGCAAGTTGACACTGACGGTTTCGATACGTGCCGACGGTAGTTTGGAAAGTGTGGAAATCAACCGTTCTTCGGGACAGCGTATCCTGGATGCAGCGGCCATGCGTATCGTAAAACTGGCCGCACCGTACAGCGTGTTTCCGCCCGATATTCGCAAAGAAACCGATGTGCTCAGCATCACGCGTACTTGGACATTCACCAATAACGATCAGCTAGAGAGCGAATAGTCTCAGCTTGCGGCAGCAGTTCAGGACTCGGCGCAGGTGTCATTCCAGTTGACGACTTCGCCCGTGTTATCCACCACGAACGACTTGTTGCAGCCGCGGTCATCCCAGGTCAGGATACGCATGCCCTCGCGGTTGCGTACCGTGGTGTCGGGTTCGCCCAGGCTGGCAACCAGCTCGGATTCCTGATGACCCATCCATGCGTCCAGAAGATTTTCGCGGGTGGGAATCGCGCATCCCGACAGCGTCGCAATGAGCAGGAAGAGCAGGACGGCATTGGTTTTTTTCATATCATGAATCTCCGTTTGCCGTCTTAGGCGCTTACGTCCAGCAGATAGCCCTTGTCTTCCTGGTACTGTCTGATGGAAGACGCAATGGCCAGAATTTCTTTCGAGGGAAACTGGCTGATCACTTCGTCGGTTTTTTTATCCAGTACCTTGACCACGCTGATACCGGTGGCCTCGTCCCGTTCAATCTGGGCGTGCAGGTGCTGTTCTTTTTGCGCGAATGCCTCGTTGATCTGTTCGACCGCCTGATTCAGGCGTTCGGGTGTGGGCATTTGTTCGGCGCGGATGGGGGCCGCCTGGCTAGACTCCGCGACGGGCTGTGCGCTCACGAAATTTGAGCTTGAGATGCTCTCGCTGCGGGTGATCTGCACCGAGTTTGAGCTAAGGGAAGAGATAGTCATATGGGACCTTTCTCGCTACGGACGCGTATTACGCCCAAGTGTTGATGAGATTGCCGACTTCCTGCCCGCTGGTGTTGAGGGAAGGGCCGGGGGCGCTGAATGCCACCGTATCGAATGCCGGATCGGCACCGTAGTTCTCGCCGCCGCGCGGCGACTGGCTTTGCGGTTGAACGGCAATGGCGATCTGCACGTTTGAATGACCTGAGTTGATTTCCATGATGCGGCCTTTCGTTTAAATTGGGGTGAAGCTTTACAGCGGTTTGTAATGTTGTTATCGGCAGGTTTCGGACGGACTTTAGGGGAAGTTGAAAAAATATTTTCCCCGTCCGGGCAGGGGGATGCTCCTTCGTCGGGCCGGAGGGAGGTTTTTTCGGCACGCCCGTGTTAAAGTTACACCCATCATGTGTTCCTCCAGAATCTTTTACCGCCTGTTACTGGTCTTCTCCCTGCTGTTTGTACAGACGGGCGGGATGGTGCACGGTATCGCGCATACCTTGGCCGAGCAGACCCAGGATCAGTCCCTGCCACATGACAAGCTGTGTGAGTTGTGTGCGGCTTACGCTCAGGTTGGTGGCGCACTTGCCAGCAATGCCTTTATATTTATCCCCTCTGCACACGGCGCGTCTTTTGCCGTGTCGTCTTTTGTTTTTGTACCTTCCTCCGCTTTCAGCGCCTTCGCGGCGCGCGCACCGCCTTACTTCGTTTAAGTTGGATCATTGCCCCCGCTGATTAAAGGCGGGGTTGTCTGATTTCATTTTTATGGAGTAACAGATGTTCAACAATATTGTGTCGCGCATGGCAATCGCCATGCTGCTTTCCCATGGTCTGCCCGCGCACGCGGCGGGCAATGGGAATAACGAGGCGGCTTTTAATCCCGCTTTTTCCCTCATTCTGTCCGGTACGTATGGCGAGCTGCAACGCGATGCGGCAATTCCCGCCACCGGCTTTGCCATGAATCCGAATCCGGGGCATAGACAAGGTTTTAATATCGGCGAATCGGAGATGGGCATTTCCGCCAATATCGATCCGGAATATCGCGGCGTGGCTACGCTGGCGCTTGCGGCGGAAGGCGGCGTGAGTGTAGAAAATGCCTTTGTACAAACAACTGCTTTGGGCGAGGGGCTTAATCTCAAATTCGGACGTTTCTTCTCCGGCTTGGGTTATCTCAACGAGCAGCATGCGCACGCCTGGGATTTTGTCGATCAGCCGCTGGTGTATGCCTCGCTTTGGAACAATCAATTGGGTGAGGACGGTGTGCAATTGAAATGGCTCGCGCCCAGCGATCTGTTCATCGAGGTCGGGGGTGAGCTGGGCAAAGGCCGCGGTTTTCCCGGTAGCAACACAGCCAAAAATGGCAGCGGTGCGGGGGTAGTGTTCGTGCATGTCGGCGACGACATCGGTGTCGAGCACAGTTGGCGCGCCGGGGCCTCGTTGCACCAAACTAACCGCACGGCCGTGGAGAGCACGGGCGTGACGGATCTGGCGGGAAATAAAGTGACGGATTTATTCACGGGTAACAGCCAAACCGCCGGTCTCGATTTTGTGTGGAAATATTCGCCCAACGGCAACGTGGCTAACCGCTATGTAAAGTTGCAGGCCGAATACTTCAGCCGCAAAGAGAGTGGCAACCTGAGTTATGACACGGCAGGCGTGAATGTTGCCGATACGTTCAGCAACACACAAAGCGGTTTTTATGTGCAGAGCGTGTATCAATTCATGCCGCGCTGGAGACTAGGCGCGCGTTATGACCGCCTTGATTCAGGCGTGGCGCAAGTCGGTGTGTTGAATGTCGCGAAGGTCATCAGCGATTACGCTTTTAATCCGACGCGCAGCTCGGTGATGCTGGACTACAGCCCGAGCGAGTTCTCGCGCCTGCGTGTGCAAGTGGCTAATGACCAGTCGCGCAAAGGCTTGCAGGACAATCAATTCTTCGTGCAATACATCATGAGCTTGGGCGCCCACGGCGCGCACAGCTACTAGGAAATCACCATGAAATCAAATTCAAAAGTTTTACCACAGAGACAGAGCGTGTGTTGTTGGGGCTTTAGCCCCGTACAACCACGGCCTACCCCTTGCGGGTGCCGAGACACAGAGAAAATCAAAAGACAAAACACTCTTTCATTAGATATTTTTCAGAGATTGGGGGATTGCTTTCCTCTGTGTCTCTGTGTCTCTGTGGTGAAAAGGTTTGTCTTTTTCTTCGCACTTCTACTTCCTATTTCCGCGCACGCTGCGCTCAACGTATTTGCTTGTGAACCGGAATGGGCTGCGTTGACGCAGGAGCTGGCGGGCGACAAGGCCAGTATTTATTCCGCCACCAACGCGCTGCAAGACCCGCACCGTGTCGAGGCGCGCCCCAGTCTGATTGCCAAAGCGCGCCGGGCGAATCTGGTGGTGTGTACCGGCGCGGAGCTGGAGGTGGCTTGGCTGCCCGTGGTGTTGCGCGAATCCGGCAACGCTACCGTTCTGCCGGGGAGCACAGCGTATTTTGAAGCGGCGCAATTTGTGAAGATGCTGGAAGTGCCCACCCGTTTGGACCGCAGCGACGGCGATGTGCACGCGCAGGGCAATCCGCATATCCAGACCGATCCACGCAATTTCCTGCCTATCGCCGAAGCGCTGGGCAGGCGACTCGTGCAACTCGATCCCGGCAATGCGGCGTATTACCAGCAACGCCTTGCCACATTCAATCAGCAATGGCGCGCGGCGATTGCCAAATGGGAAGCGCAAGCCGCGCCGCTCAAAGGCGTACCGGTCGTCGTGCAACATAAAGGCTTTCCGTATTTGAGCGATTGGCTGGGGATGGAAGAGGTCATCGCCCTCGAACCCAAGCCCGGTATGGAACCCAGTGCCGCGCACTTGTCGCAAGTGTTGAACACTTTGCAAAAGCAACCGGCCAAATTCGTGCTGCGTGCCGCATATCAAAACGCCCGCCCCTCGGAATGGATCGCCGAACGCGCGCACATCGGAGCGGTCGAGTTGCCCTACACCGTGGGCGGCAGTGACAAGGCGAAGAATCTGTACGGGCTGTTTGACGATACGCTCGCGCGTTTGCTGGCGGGGTTGAAATGAACACACTCGAACTGGACATCCTTTTTCCCGCTTTGGTCGCGGGGCTGCTCGTGCTGGCCACGCATATCCCGTTCGGGATGCGCGTGTTGCAACGCGGTGTCATCTTCGCCGACTTGGCGATTGCACAGATTGCGGGTCTGGGGGTGGTGGTTGCCGGACTACTTGAGCTCACTGCTCAGCCGTTACTGGTGCAGCTCATCGCCGCCGGCAGCGCGCTGTGCGGTGCCGCCCTGTTGGCATGGATAGAGCGGCGCGTGCCGGAAGTCAAAGAGGCCGCCATCGGTCTGACTTTCGTGCTGTCCGCCAGTCTCGGCATCCTGCTCATGAGCCGCGATGTACATGCGGGCGAACATCTGAAAGACCTGCTGGTGGGGCAGATATTGTGGGTGAGCAACACGCAACTCATGGTCACGGCGGCGCTCACGGCAGTGCTGTTAGTCGCGTGGAAAACCGTGCGGCAGCGGCAGGATCATTTTGTGTTTTATGCGCTGTTTGCGCTGGCCGTGACCGCCTCGGTACAACTGGTCGGCATCTATCTTGTGTTCGCGAGTCTCATCGTGCCCGCACTGGCCACGCATAAACTCAAACAGCGGCGCATACCCGTGGCGTATGCGGTGGGTGTCGCGGGATATGTGCTGGGCTTGCTGTTGTCGGTATGGCTAGACCTGCCCGCGGGCGCGGCCATCGTGTGGATGATGGTGCTGGTCGGCGCGCCGGTGTTGCTCAAGCGGCGCACTGTTTGACGTTATAATCCGCGCCATCGCATTTCCCCTGAACCAGAATGACCGACCAATACGCCGTCATCGGCCACCCTGTCTCGCACAGTAAATCGCCGCAGATTCATCAGGCCTTTGCCGCGCAGACGCAGCAGGATATTTCTTATGAGGCCATCGAAGCGCCGCTGGATGGCTTCAAATCCACTATCGAGCGTTTGGTGAGCGAGGGCTACAAGGGCTGCAATGTCACCGTGCCGTTCAAGTTCGAGGCATTCCAATTGTGCAAGCAGCTCAGCGGTCGCGCGTCGGCGGCGCATGCGGTGAACACACTGCTCTTCCGTGATGGTCAGATACTTGGCGACAACACCGACGGGGCAGGATTGCTAGCCGATATCGAACAAAATCTGCACTGCAAACTGCTGTTCAAAAAAGTGCTGCTGATGGGAGCGGGCGGCGCGGCGCACGGGGTGATCTGGCAGTTGTTCAATGCGGGAGCCAGCATCGTTGTGGCCAACCGTAATGTGGACAAGGCGCAGCAGATGGTGGCGGAGTTCGCCCCCTACGGCACAGTGTTCGCCAGCAGCTACGAAGCGTTGGCGGGAAAAAAATTCGATGTAATCATCAATGCGACTTCCAGCAGTTTGGCGGACGAGTTGCCGCCGCTACCAGAAGGTCTGTTCGCGCCTGAGTCATTGGCTTACGACATGATGTACGGCAGGCAGACACCGTTTTTGAAATTTGCCGCAGCGCAAGGCGCGACACGACTTGCGGACGGCTTGGGTATGCTGGTCGAGCAGGCGGCGGAGGCCTTCTGCAAGTGGCGCGAAGTGCGCCCCGACACGGCCCCGGTGATCGCCCGGTTGCGCGAATGATGAACGCAGATTATTTATTAATCCGTCATTCCGGCGCAGGCCGGAATCCAGCAGT
>JAGVIV010000173.1 GCA_020055845.1 Betaproteobacteria bacterium | reverse complement strand
GAATAGGCCGCTTTGACTGAGTGATTCGTGTAGCTTTCCGGCTAATTTGCCGGTGTCTGACACGGCCTCGGCTGTCTCTAGCAGGGGTTCGCTGCGCGGGGCGCGCACATGGGCTTTTTCGAGCGGTTGTTGTGCGAGGAACGAGAGTAAGCGCGAGGTATTGCTTAATTGTTCGGGAGTGGAAAGCGGGTTGCTGGAAGCGGACAGGCTAAAAGTGAGGCGCGGTTGCAAGGACATCACTTGCAATTCCACTACGTCGCCGCTCTTTAGGCTTTCGGGCAGATGCATGTGCAGCATCTGTTCGAGTACCCGTACTTTGAACAGGCCGGGGCTGACTTCCGCCTGTATCGCACCCTGCACTTTCTGGCCGAGCTCAAATGCACCTTTGTCGCTATTGTCTTTGTCCGGTGCCGGCGTAATCAGGGGCTTCTCGTTTAGCGAGAGTGCCCTGAGAGTATTGAGTACGTCGGTAGGCAGCATTTTAGTCGATAGCTTATGGTGAAAAGCAAACCCGGATAGCGACGACGGCAACTAGCAACGGATGCCAGATGTCTGGCGACTAGAAACTGCCGTAGGCTTTCTGCAATTTATCTTCGCTGCGGGCGTTGTTCATGATGCGCTGCAGTTGCGCCATCCATTGTTCGGTCTGGCTGCGAATCACGGCATCGTCAGCAAGTATCTTCTTGATCAGCGCGGCTTTGCGCACGCGCGTGGCCTCATCGGCGGGCGCAAGGTCCAGCGTTTTCATCTGCGCCACATGGTCTCTGGACTGTTCTTCTAGTTCGATGAGAAGATCCCATTCACCTTGGGCTGCAGCTTCGCGCATTTTTCCGGTGACACTGGAGAGCAATTCGTATTTTTCGATGACGGCGTTCATTCTTTTACATCCTTCCATAGACCAGCGGTGTTCTTGTGATGGGTTGTTGCGGCGCATCTGTCGATGCGCGTTGTTCGACCGGACGTATACTTTCCCAAGCGCCGCGCAGATCAATTAGCAGTGCGCTGACTTCGTCCAATATGGCGGTATCGTTCTTCATGTTGGCCATGAGCAGACGCTGGTTCATGTAGTCATATAGATCCGACAGGTTTTGCGCCAGAGAGCCGCCCACTTTGAGATCAAGTCCGGCTTTGAGTCCGTCGTTGATGATGGAGATGGCCTGGCTGATGGATTTACCCTTGGCGGCAATTTCATTGCGCATCATCTGGTTTTTGGCCGATGCGATGGACAGCAATGCGCCCTGATATAACATCAGAATCAGCTTGTGCGGGTCGGAGGAATGCGCTTTCGATTCAATGGCGACATTCGAGTAAGCTTTTATGGCGGCGCTCATGTTCATTTCGTTCTCCGCTTACAGTTTGGCGAGTTGTTGGGAAAGATAGGTGCTGGTCGTGTTCATATTACTCATGGTGGCATCCAGTTTTGTATATTGCCTGCGGTAGCGTTCTTCGATGGTGTTCAGCCGCGCATTAATCGCATCGCGTTCTTTGGAGATACCTTTCACCGAACTGTTTAATCCGTTCATGCGTCCGGTGAGTAGACCAGTGCCGCTCAACGCGGAATTGACGAAATCATTCAGTTTGTGCGCGTAGCCTTGCGTGTAGTTGACCGTGCCTCTGGAGCCGAGAGCCCCGCCCGGAATCAAAACCTGCAAGCCGCTGGAGTTTCCCGTGTTCGAGGTCAGCAACTGACCCATGCCGGTGGCTGGCATGCCGTTAATTGTTCCGGCCACATCCGTGCCCGCAGTGCTGCGCGGTGCGCTTCCCATGAAGTCGCTTACGGGACTGCCGCTGCCGTTGGATAGGGTCACGGCGGACGCTGCGCCGTAGGCGTTGGACTTAATCTGCAGCGCGCCATTGTCATTGATTGTGGCGCTCACCGACTTGCCCGAAGAGGCGAAGACGGGATTGTTATTGATGGCATCCTGCAGCACTCTGGCCAGTTGCGATCCGGAGTAGCTGCCTTGTGGCAGCATTACAGAGGCAGTGCTGCCGTCGACGTTGGCTGAGATGGTAGTGCCGGAGGCGATGCTCGTTGAGCCGGTATTTAAATTCTCGTTGCCGATGATGTTGCCCTGGCTGGCCAAAGCCGAGACGGCAACTTCATAGTTGCCGGGCTGGGTACCCACAGTGGTCGATTTGAAAGTCACCATGCTGTCGCTGGCTTTGCCTATGGCGGCAAACAGCCCGGCAACATCGCTGAACTTGGTATCAATGGCATTGCCGAGTTTGGTGGCATCAATAGCCAGCGTGCCGTTGGTTTGTTTGCTCACGCCAATCTGCGACAAGGTTGTGAGCGAGCCGGCCGGCGTGCCCAGAGGCGAGCTGAGCATGGTGTCGATCTGCGATTCCAGCGAGCGCATGGCGGAGTCGCCCTGCAAGGCCGCGCCTTTCTTGGTGGCTTCGTTGTAGGCCGTCAAATCGGTAACGACTTTTTTCAGGTCGTTATAGGCTTTTACAAATTCTTCTACAGATGCCTTTACCGCCGCGGTGTCGCGGCTTATGTCTAGAGACTGCGGCGTGCTGCTGGCGTTGACCAGATTGAGGGTGACACCCTGAATGACATCGTTGAGGGTGTTGCTGGTCTTGCTTACGGGAATGCCGTCGATGATCACCGATGCATCTTTTGCCGCGACGATTTCGCTGAGATTTTGGGTTCCCGTATTGTCCTGACTGAGCAGTCGGCTCAGTGCCGGATCCCCCGCTTCGACGGTAATTTTCATGCTGTTGCTGGCCCCTACCGTGTCGGAACTCAGCACCAGACGATTGGGGGCCGCACTGCCGTCATTGACGATGCTCGCGGTGACACCGATTTTGTTCGCATTGATTGCATCGCGGATGCCCTGCAAGGAGTTGTTGCTGGCATCGATGGTGACCATTTTTTTGGTCGACAGCGTGCTGACATTGATTGTTGCTCCCTGTGCGTCGGTGGTTTCGGCACCGGCTGCGCTGGTCATAAAGTGTGTGGCATCGGTGACTTCGGTGATGCTTGTGCCCGGGGGAAAACCACCGCCCGAAATTTTGTCGCCGACAGAAAGACCGACGGTGCTGGAAACCGTTACTTTTGAGCTGCTGCTGACAAAGGCCTGAGTGCCTAGTTGCGCTCCGGAGAGCCCCAATTGCGATGACAGCTTGCTTTGATTCGCGGCTGCGGTCGCCGGGTCCGGGGCGGTTCCGTCAATGCCGAAGGAAATATCCGCTGCATTGACGGTGACCTTGCCGTTGGCAGCCACAAAGGTGCCCGGAGCGCCGCCGGATTCGACGTAGGCGGCATCGAAGGCATCGGCCATGTTGATGGCCCGATGCAGGGGGCTGCTCGAATCCAGCAGGTCGATTTCGCCCACTTTGACGCCATTGAGGGTCAGCGTGCCGGCCGGGATTGTTCCCGAGCTGTTGGCATCTGGTGCGAATGTGGTGTTCGCCGCCATGGCGTTGCCTGCCGTCGCCGCTACCGTGCTATTGCGTATCGTCGAATTGTCGAAGCTGCTCGTTCTGGGCTTGCCGACATTCGGGGTGAAAGTATCGCCGGAAACCGTGCCAAAATCGAAGGTCAGCGTGCCGTTGCCAATGGGTGTTGTGCTGCTTGCAACACCGGTGCTCGCCAAACGCTGGCTTTGGGCCAGACTGACAACATTGACCGAGTGGTTGCCTATTGATGCCGAGGTCATAGCCGACGCGGTAAATACGCTTGGATCAGAAGATGTCGCGATATTGGCTTGGAATTTGTTAGCGCTACTGAGACCCTGCAGTGCGGTTTGGAAAGCGGAGAGTGCGCCCTTCACCTGACCGAAAGCCGAGATCTTGGACTGATAGCTGGCTTCTTTGGTGTTGAGCGCAGTGAGCGGTTTTTGCTCGACAGCCATCAGCTTACCGACGATGCCATTCACGTCGATATTGGTACCGCCTGATGTTGCTGACGTCGCGCCGGAAACCGCCATATTCGTTCCTCTTTACGCCTTTTGTTTGAGCAGCAGCCCTTGCTGAATCTCGCCGATTGCCTTGGAAATGGCAATCGCTTCTTTGGACGGGAATTGTTTAATAACTTCACCCGTCTTGGAATCCGTGACACTGACAATTGTTTGCTGCGTGTCCTGGTCAACGCTGAAGGCAAGATTTGAATGGTTTGCCTTCATGGATTGATTCAGCTCTCTTACGGCACTTTCCAGTTCTGCAATACTCGGGCGACGTGTCTCGGCTACAGGCTGCTTGACTGGGGCGGGCTCGCTTTTGGGGGCGGCAACCGCCGCAACGCCGCCTTCGCTAGCGAACCACGTCGGACTCACTGTATTTGTTATGTTTTGAATTAGCATTTTTATGCTCCTTCTCTAAAATTCTTTCTGATACCCCGGCTGACAGTTTGTGCCATCAGCCGAGTGATCATGATGCTATCACGTCAGTCTTAACGCAACAGAGTGAGCACGGTATTAGGCGATTGATTGGCCTGAGCCAACATAGCG
>JAGVIV010000341.1 GCA_020055845.1 Betaproteobacteria bacterium | reverse complement strand
GGAACGCATATTTTTTCGGCAGCCTGTCCACCAGTTGTTTGGCCAAAGATACGTTTCCCGCCTCCAGTGCCAGACGTATCCGGGTCCAGATGTCCTGCTCGTCAATAATGCCTTTATCCAGCGCCGCTTCGAACAGGATGCTGCAACTCTCAGGCTGCCCCACGGCGCTGAACCACTTCTTGCGCACCTCGCGCAAAGCGCCGTCCTCATCGGTGGCACGACGCCACTGCAAGACATAACAGCTGAGCTCATCATCCACATTCAGCGCGCGAGGATACTCTGCCGCGAAATCCTCCCAGCGCTGCCGCTTACCCAGATACTTCAGCCATTCAACGCGAAACTGGTCGATCACCGGCGTGTCTTCGGAGCGCGACAAGAACTGCCTGATTGCGGAGGTGTCTGTCTCGTCCCAGTGCATGCGCAAACGGTAATAACTCAGATACGGCTCGAGCGGCGAATTTTTCAGGCGCAGGGACATACGCTCCAACAGGGCAGCGTCGCCCTTGCGAAAAGCGGCTCGCGCGTCGAGGAAATCTTCTTCCTCGTTCGCCGTAGCCGACGCAGAAAAAAACAGCAATAGGAGTAATACGAACTTCATCGGGGAAACATCCAGACAGAACACGCGAAAGGATAACATACGGGACTGCCGATGCTATGCGGTTTGCAGACCTTGCAACACATCCACAATCTCACCGAACAGAGGGCGAATAGCTGGATCGCTGTGTCCACAACGCTTCTGCAATGAGGCCAGCTCGTCCAGCGCGGAGCGCGACTCCCCGCCAAGAGCTTCTGTGGCCTCGCACCGCTCCAGCAATTCTTCCAGCAGACAGGAAAAAGCGAATACTTCTATACGCTGCAAATCTTGCGCACGGCGGCTTCCGTCCGGCGCAAATACCGAAGCCGCACCAAAATCCCCCAACAAGACCCGACCTGTAGCCGCATATAGGATGTTATGCGCATACAAATCACCGTGCAGAATGCCGCGCGCGTGCAGATGCCTTGCCGCGGAAGCCACCCCCAGCGCCATGCGCAACACAGCCTCCTCTGTTAAACGAAGGTCGGCACTATAGACATCGCGCGTGCAGGATTCCAGACTCGGCGGCCCGGCCAGATTGATGCAATCCTCATCCACCAGCGGCATCACCAGACCGGCAGCGGCAGCCGGATGACCGTGAATCTTGCCGTGCACCGACAACAGGTTTTCCTGTTCACCAGCGGCAAGGTGACAAGCCATTTCGCTGTGCGGAGAACCGTCGCTAGTGAGCATCCCTTTGAACAACTTCACCGCCACCGGCTGCCCGCCACCGGCGCGCCATAAAGCGCGGTAGATCACACCCGAAGCCCCTTCGCCGAGTTGCTGCTGTATCTCCAGTTCGTCCCATGCGATTGCGGCGATAGGTGCCTGCGCGGGAAGCGTCGCTGCATTCGTCGCGCACACGGGATTATCGGCATAAGCCAGCCAGGCAAGACGCGGCAACTTGAACAGCCATTCCGGCAGACGTTCAAAACGATTGGCCGCGATACGCAGCAATTCCAGCCGCGTACAGGCGGCCATCTCATCCGGCAACGTCTGTAGCTGATTACCGGACAGCATCAGCTTCTGCAGCTGTGTACAGCGCCCCAGCTCGGCCGGCAACACACGCAAACGATTGTCGGTAAGGATGAGCCAGCGCAAAGACTGCGGCAACGCGGCAGGCGGCAACACGGAAATTTGGTTTCCTCTGAAACCAAGCATATTCAGCTGCGTGCAGCGCCCCAACACTTCCGGCAAAGTTGTGAACCGATTGCCGGAACAGAAAATCACGCGCAGCTTGTGCAAACGCGGCAAATCATCCGGCAGGGAGCTCAACAGATTATCGGAAATATCCAGCACCTCAAGCGTGTCGGCGAGCGTAAAAATTTGCTCGGGAAACTCCCGCAATCCGCACCTCAGCGTCAGGCGGCGGAGCCCCTGCAATTCTCCGGAATACAGCTGTTCAAGTGTGTGCATCTGACATCTCGTCGCCGTGCTGCGGTGAACACTCGCGTGCGGCTTTATTTCTTGTTGAATTTCTCAATCGCCTCTTTCATGGCCCGCACTTGCGGACTCAGCTTCTTATCCGCCTCGGACGACTCGCTTGATTTAACCGGTGCCGCAACCGCACTGGCCGCATGCGGCTCGACTGCCGCGGCCTTTACCGCCTTTTGGGGTATCGCCTTATGGCTCACTTCAGGCGGGGAGTGGACAACCACCTTCTCCTTTACGGGCACAGGATGCACCACTGCCGGCTGGGGTTCGGACAAGGAAGCCGGCAACACTGGGTCGCCCAGCGTCGGTGATATCTTCAACTTTATCTGTAACGGGATGATGCTCTGGGTGAGCTTCATCAACTCCCCGTCCTGCTGCTTGAGCTTTTCATTCTGAGCCGCGCTTTCTTTTGCCGCAGCGACTTTGAGTCGTTCCAGCTCGATTTTGGATACAGCCAACGCAGAATTTAAGCGTTCAATAGCGACTGCATCATTGTGCAGTTGCGTGTGCGCCGACTGGTTACCCAGCAACACACTCACTGCGATCCCCAGCGCCGTCAAAGCCACCACCGGTGCGAATCCCATTACGGCGTATCCGAGCACCTTTTTCAGCTTCATCTGCATAGCCTGGGATTTGGATGACGCGCCGCCTTCGGCGGAGGCTTTGCCCGCGACCGGTTTTTTTCCGTCTGATGCCCCGGATTTTGCTTCCTCTTCCTGATGATCCGCCATGAATCGTCCCCTGTAGAATAAAATTTAAACTGGCATCGCCAGCACCGATGTCACTATAATACAGAAAAAAAAATAATCTCTGCCCGAAGTCTATTCCTGTGTCGCAGCGGGTTGAGTGGGCCTAAAGTCACCCTTGGATACTACGGCATACACCAACGGCATTTATTTGCCGTATTAAAATTTCTTACCCGACGGGGCCAGTACAACAAAGGTTTATTTTATGAGTCTTATCTTAGTCAACAGTGACGACCTCGTCATCGGTGCCGCACCACCCTGGCCTTTGTACGATTCGGAGCACAATTCGCTGCTGACCCAAGGAGAAGTCATCCGCGACGAGGCACACCGGAAAGCCCTGCTCGCGGGCGGCGTCTATCACGAAGTCTCGTGGGAAGCCGCCGCTAGCAACAGCGACGACATCCCTGCGCAAAACACGGGCGCACAAGAACCGGACGATGCCGGTTTCGTCTTTGACGATATGAAGCTGCGCGCCGAAGACCGCCTGCAACTGGAGCCGCCCGCGCAACTCAGTCGCGAACGTTTCGTGGTCAAAGTAATCGGCTTCTTGCGCGGTGCCAGCCTGATTGTCACCACCCCCATCACCGGCAACGGACAGCGCCTGCAACTGCTCGAAAACGAGCAGGTCGTCATGCGTTCCTTTTCAGGTAAAAATGCTTTCGCATTTGCCTGCAGTGTCGTAAAGGTAAACAAGATTCCTTACGAATATCTGCATCTGTCATTCCCGGAAAACATACAGGGACTGGCTATACGCAAAACCACCCGCGTCAAAACACGCATTATTGTGAGCGTGCAGAACGACAAACTCGACACGGGGAAACAAATCTCCGCACTCATTTCAGATATCAGTGCCACCGGCGCATCCATGGAGTCAAAACAGGTGCTGGGCGGCAAGAGTGATGTGCTCAATCTCGCTTTCCGCGTACAGCTGCACAATATCGAGGCATTCCTCTCAATCAAGGGTGTAATTCGCGCCGTGCTCAGTGACGACATTTCTCAAAACGGACCGGCGCGTTACGGCATCGAATTCCAGAGCCTGCAACCGAACGACAGCGTCATCCTGCAAAGCATGATTTATCAGCAGATGATAGAAAACCCGCAAAAACTGGTTTGACCGGAACAGACTAGGCGCAGCCTGTTCCCATTTAAAGACATTGCCGCCGGTGTACGACGGCAAATACCGCGCTCAACACCGATAGGCGTGCATCTTCTGCAAAAACTGTTCAGCATCGACGCTGAGCAAACTCAACGGCAATTCCGCG
>JAGVIV010000032.1 GCA_020055845.1 Betaproteobacteria bacterium | reverse complement strand
TTTCTGTGTAATAGATACGTGGTCTCTGTTTCATTTGCAACACTCCTTCTGCTTACGCAGTTTCTAGTGTGTTGCATCCACCGGTTGAATCCAAGGTCGGGAGCGGAAGTTATTCAAGACAATTTAGAACGACAGCTTCGTTCGAAGAGCAAATCATCATCGTCATAAACTAACGCCCCGTTGATGAAGCGGTCTTTCGGCAGTTAAATGCAGGGAAACAAAAACACGCCCGCCCTACGGTATAATCCGTCCGTTATGCAGATACTTCGCGGACTTACTTCCCCTGACAAACAGCCTGTTGCATTGACCATCGGTAATTTCGATGGTGTGCATCTCGGGCATCAGGCTTTGCTTGAAAATCTACAGCGTACCGCGCTTGAGCGCGGCCTGATGACGGCCGCCATTGTGTTCGAGCCGCATCCGCGCGAATTCTTTACGCCGGAGCTGGCACCCGCGCGGCTCAGCAATTTGCGCGAGAAGCTGGAGCGATTTGCTGCGCTCGGTTTGCAGCGGGTGCATGTTTGCCGCTTCGATGAACGTTTGGCGCAAACCAGCGCGACGGATTTCATTGATGCGCTCTACACGGAGCTGGCGGCCAAGCATGTTCTGATTGGCGACGATTTCCGCTTCGGTAATGCGCGCGGCGGCGACTTTGCCCTCATGGAAAAATTGGGCGCGCAGCAGGGCGTGACCGTGAAGTCCATGAATAGCGTGCTGCAGGATGGGGTGCGCATTTCCAGTACGGCGGTGCGCATGGCTTTGGCCGAGGGTAATTTGCGTTTGGCGCAGCGTTATCTGGGACGGCCATACAGCATCAGCGGTCATGTGGAGCACGGCGAGAAAGTGGGGCGCAAGCTTGGATTCCCCACCGCCAACATCCAGTTGAAGCATAATCGTGCTCCCCTCACAGGCGTGTTCGTGGTGCGCGTACGCATCGAAAACGGCACGATGTGTGAGGGTGTGGCGAGCCTCGGTGTGCGGCCTACCGTGGCGCAGAACGGCAAGCCGGTATTGGAAGTGCATCTGTTCGATTTCGCTCAGCAGATTTACGGCAAACATTTGCATGTGGATTTTTTGCACAAGCTGCGCGATGAAATGAAATTCTCTGGTTTGGAAAGTTTAACGCAACAAATTGCGCTCGATGTCGGGCAAGCAAAGGACTGGTTCATAAAAAATGGCGACTGATTACAAAGACACTCTCAACCTCCCCGATACCCCGTTCCCCATGCGCGGCGATCTCGCCAAGCGCGAGCCACAAATGCTGGCGCAGTGGCTGGCGCAGCAGCGTTACCAGCGCATTCGCAAAGCGAGTAAGGGACGCAAAAAATTCATTCTGCATGACGGCCCGCCGTATGCTAACGGTGATATTCACCTTGGTCATGCGCTAAATAAAATCCTCAAGGACATCATCGTCAAGAGCAAGACGCTGGCAGGTTTTGATGCGCCTTACGTGCCTGGCTGGGATTGCCACGGTTTGCCGATTGAGTTGCAGGTGGAAAAGAAACACGGCAAGGCGATTCCACCCGCGCAGTTCCGTGAGCTATGCCGCGAATACGCACGGGTACAGGTAGAGCGTCAGAAAAAAGATTTCATCCGTTTGGGTATTTTGGCGGATTGGGATCGTCCGTATCTAACTATGGACTTTCATGTCGAGGCTGACATTGTGCGCACGTTAGGCAAGATTCAAGAACGTGGTTACCTTTATCAAGGTCTAAAACCGGTGAACTGGTGTCTGGATTGCCAGTCCGCCTTGGCCGAAGCCGAAGTGGAATACGAAGACAAAGTATCGCCCGCGATCGATGTGGGTTTCGAGGTGGCGGACAAAGCGGCGGTGGTGAAAGCGTTCGGTATCGGGCACTTGCCTGCGGATGCGAAAGTTTATGCGGTGATTTGGACGACGACCCCGTGGACGCTGCCCGCGAATCAGGCAGTGAGTGTGCATCCCGAATTTCAATATGATCTGGTTAAGACTGAAAAGGGTTATTTGATTTTGGTGTCCGATCTGGTTGCCGCCAGTCTGAATCGTTATAGCTTGGGCGGCAGCAATGACCGCGGCGATGGTACTGCAGCCACTTGCTACGGCGCGGCATTGGAAGGGCTGCATCTGCATCACCCGTTCCAGAATCGTACCGTGCCCATCATCTGCGGCGAACACGTCACACTGGAAGCCGGTACAGGCCTAGTGCATACCGCGCCTGCGCACGGTCTGGACGACTATTTCGTCGGGCAAAAATACAATCTGCCGAACGACAATCCCGTGGGCGATGACGGCAAATTTATTTCCACTACGCCGGATATTGGCAGCACTCCCTTGGCTGGCGTGTTCGTGTGGAAGGGCAATGACATCGTGTTGCAGGCGCTGGAAGCCAGCGGCCATTTGCTGCATCAGGAAAAGCTCAAACACAGCTACCCGCATTGCTGGCGCCACAAAACACCGATTATTTTCCGTTCCACACCGCAGTGGTTCATCGGCATGGAGCAGCACGCCGATGTGGGCGGTGAGCAGTTGCGCACCTTGGCGAATCAGGCGGTAGAAGACACGCAATTCTTCCCCGCATGGGGACGCGCGCGTCTGGAATCAATGATTAAAAATCGTCCCGACTGGTGTGTGTCGCGTCAACGCAATTGGGGCGTGCCAATGACCTTTTTCGTGCACAAAGAAACGATGGCTTTGCATCCACGCACGCCGGAGTTGCTGGAACAGGTCGCGCAGCTCATCGAGCAGCAGGGCATAGAGGCGTGGTTCTCTTTGGAGGCGCGCGAGTTATTGGGCAGCGATGCCGCGCATTACCGCAAACTCACTGATACTTTGGACGTGTGGTTCGATTCCGGCGCAACGCATTTTGCAGTGTTGCGCAGGCGCGAGGAGTTGGCTTATCCCGCAGACTTGTATCTGGAAGGTTCCGATCAGCATAGAGGCTGGTTTCAAAGCTCGCTGCTGACTGGTTGCGCAATTGATGGACGGGCACCGTATCGGCAGTTGCTCACTCACGGATTCACCGTGGATGAGAAGGGCTACAAGATGTCCAAGTCGAAAGGCAATGGCATTGAGCCGCAAGACATCTGTAACAAACTAGGCGCTGACATGCTGCGTTTGTGGATTGCATCGACTGAATATTCCGGCGAAATTGCGCTGTCGGAAGAAATTCTCAAGCGCGTTACTGATAGCTATCGACGTATCCGCAACACCTTGCGTTTCCTGCTGGCGAATATCGCTGACTACGATCACGCACAACATGCCTTACCTGTCGATCAATGGCTGGAGATCGACCGCTATGCCTTAGCCTTGACGCAGCAGTTGCAAGACGAAGTAACCGCCGATTACGACCGCTACGAGTTCCACCTGATCGTGCAGAAGTTGCAGGCGTTTTGCTCGGAAGCATTGGGTGGTTTCTATCTCGATATTCTGAAAGACCGTCTCTACACAGCCGGTAAAGATTCACTGGCACGCCGCTCGGCGCAGAACGCGCTGTATCACATCACCCATGCACTGGTGCGCCTGATGTCGCCCGTGCTGTCGTTCACCGGCGAAGAAGTGTGGGCGGTGTTGAGCGGCAAGGACGACGTGAGTGTGTTTGAAGAGCAATGGTATGACTTGCCCGTGAGCGGCATGGATACGGCTGCGCTGACCGCATGGCAGGACATTCGTAACGTGCGCGAACTGGTGAATAAAAAACTGGAAGAGCAGCGCGCGGCGGGCGCGATTGGTTCCGCGCTGCAAGCCGAGGTCGATGTGTTCGCAGGAAAGAATACATTTGAACTCCTGTCCAGATTTGCTAATGACTTGCGCTTTGTGTTCATCACCTCGCGCGCCAATGTGCATCTGCGCGAAGGCGAACTGGAAATCAAAGTCGTGCCCAGTGCCCACGCCAAGTGCGACCGCTGCTGGCATTACCGCGAAGAGGTGGGCAGCGATGCCGCGCATCCGACGCTGTGCGGTCGCTGCGTGAGCAATCTGCACGGTTCCGGTGAAGTGCGTCGTTATGCTTAAGCCTCATCGTCATTCCCGCGCAGGCGGGAATCTAGGCTATCAAAACAGCACCGCGAAGCGGTTCAATATTTTGGTTTTGTCCGCTGCGCGGGATATTTGTTATTGCTGGATTCCGGCCTGCGCCGGAATGACGGCTGTTTTAACTTGCGGAGGTGGCCTGTGACTCGCTGGTTGTCGTTGAGTGCGCTGGTAATCCTTCTCGATCAACTGAGCAAGTTGTGGATTAGCAGCCATTTCTATTATCTGGAAAGTTACCCGGTCACGGGATTTTTCAATCTGGTGTTGGCGCATAACACCGGCGCGTCGTTCAGTATGTTGAGTGATGCGGGTGGCTGGCAACGCTGGTTATTCAGTGCTATCGCAGGCATTGCCTCGCTTTGGATCATCTGGCTATTGCGCAAACATCAACAGGAAAAACTTTTTTGTCTCGCGCTGGTGTTTATTCTCGGCGGCGCGCTAGGCAATCTGATCGACCGCCTGATGTTCGGCTATGTGGTGGACTTCCTCGATTTCCATTGGGACGAGCATCACTTCGCCGCGTTCAATGTGGCGGACAGTGCGATTAACCTGGGCGCGGCCTTGTTGTTGTGGGACAGTTTCAAAAAGAAACCGGAGAAGACTGATGAATCTGCTGCTCGCTAATCCGCGCGGTTTTTGCGCCGGGGTGGATCGTGCCATCGAGATTGTGGAGCGTGCACTGGCCTTGCACGGCGCGCCCATCTACGTGCGGCACGAAGTGGTGCACAATAAATTCGTGGTGGAAGGCCTGCGCGCCAAGGGCGCTGTCTTCATCGAAGATCTGGCCGATGTGCCACCCGGCAGTATTTTGATTTTCAGCGCGCACGGGGTATCGCAAGCGGTGCGGCGCGAGGCGGAGGCGCGCGGACTCACGGTGTTCGATGCGACCTGTCCTTTGGTCACCAAGGTGCATATCGAAGTGTCGCGCATGCGCGAGCAGGACAAAGAGATCATCATGATCGGACACAAAGGCCATCCCGAAGTGGAAGGCACGATGGGGCAAAGCAGCAGCGGCATGTATCTGGTCGAGTCACCTGCGGATGTCTCCACGCTGCAAGTGAAGGATGAAAACAATCTCGCTTTTGTGACCCAGACCACGCTGTCGGTGGACGATGCGAGCAGCATCATCGCGGCGCTCAAGACGCGCTTTCCGTTTATCTCCGGCCCCAAAAAAGACGACATCTGTTACGCCACGCAGAACCGCCAGGATGCGGTGAAATTGTTGTCGCAACAGTGCGATTTGGTGCTTGTGGTCGGTTCTCCCAACAGCTCCAATTCCAACCGTTTGCGCGAGGTGGCGACCAACCGCAATATCTCCGCGTACCTGATCGACAACGCCGGCGAGCTTAAGCCGGAGTGGTTGCAGGGCAAGCAGCATGTGGGTATCGCGGCGGGAGCATCCGCGCCGGAGGTGTTGGTGCAGGAAGTGATCGCGCGTTTGCGCGAACTGGGAATCACTGAGGTGAATGAGCTTTCCGGTATCAGCGAGAATGTCGTTTTCCCTATTCCCAAAGCGCTTAATCCGACGACGTGAATGCCGTTGATCTCTGTTCTCCGCTTGTCTGTGTCGTGCCATCCACTGCAAAGGGAGGCAAATTTTGAATAGTGAGTTTGTCGTGATCGGTGCGGGTGCGCTGGGGCTGGCGAGCGCCGAAGCCCTGTTGCGGCAAGGTGCCACGGTGACCGTGCTGGAGCAGGGGAGCGTGGGGCAGGAGTCTTCCTGGGCGGGCGGCGGCATTCTTTCTCCGCTGTGTCCGTGGGATTATCCCGATGTGGTGACGCGGCTCACAACGCGCGGCGCGCAACTGTTCCCCGACTGGGCGCGCGGCTTGTATGAGGCCACGGGTATCGACCCGGAATATCTGGTCAGCGGGATGTTGGTCATGCCCCCGTTCGATATGGGGCTTGCGCAGACCTGGTGTTCCGCGCACGGTGTGCGTGCCGTGCCGGAAGAGGCGGGGCTGTTGTTGCCGGATGTGGCGCAGGCTCGGAATCCGCGTCTGCTGCAGGCGCAGCGCGCGCGCGTGGTGCAGCTCGGTGGGCGCATCGTCGAGCACTGCGGTGTGCAAGCGCTGCCGGTCGAGCATGCGCGCGTGAGCAATTTGCGCACTGCAGGCGGCGACTTCAGCGCGCAACACTACATCGTCACGGCAGGGGCTTGGAGCAAGCAACTGTTGGCAGGACAAGCCGGACAGCTGGGAATCAAACCGATTCGCGGACAGATGCTGTTATTCAAATTCGACATGCCGCCGCTGCCTCATATTGTCTTGCAGGACGGTCTGTATCTGATCCCGCGCAAGGATGGCCATCTCTTGGTGGGTAGCACGCTGGAAGATGTCGGCTTCGACAAAAGCAACACCGAGACGGCGCGTGCTACCTTGCTAAACCGTGCCAGTGTGTTGTTGCCTGTGTTGCGCGACATGCCAATCGTGCGGCACTGGGCCGGATTGCGTCCGGGATCGCCGGACAATATTCCAAGTATTGGCCGACATCCGCATTTGGAAAATCTGTATATCAATAGCGGTCATTTCCGTTACGGTGTGACCATGGCTCCGGCCAGTGTGGAGATATTGCTGAACGAGATACAGGGCAAGGCGCAGCCATTGGATGTCGCGCCATACCGGTGGTTGAGTTAAGCGGTTTGGTCTGCGGCCATGTGCTGATATAATTCGCTGCACAGTTTTGCAAGCCGAAATAGTTCTAGTGGTAAAACAGGGCACTCGTAACGCTCAGTCCTGAGTTCGATTCTCAGTTTCGGCACCACCCCTCTTTTGAGCCACCCGGCTCTCTTTCTTAAATTCTCAGCGGTATAGATTGGGAAACTGTCTGCGCAGTTGCTCCACCTTGGGCTTGTCGTTGAACACGATATAGGGCTGATCAGGATGCAGCGCAAGATAGTTTTGATGATAGTCCTCGGCAGCATAGAACTGTTTCAAAGGTACGAGCTGCGTGACAATCGTTGCGCTGAAAGCGTGTTGGGCAGTGAGCTGGCGGATATAGTTCTGTGCGGTCTTTTGTTGTTCGGTATCGGTGTAGAAGATTGCCGAGCGATATTGGGTGCCGCTATCCGGGCCTTGGTGATTGAGTTGGGTAGGGTCGTGCGCCACACTGAAAAATATTTGCAGCAGTTGTTGATACGATATTTGCGCCGGATCAAAACGGATCTGCACCGATTCGGCATGGCCGGTGTCGCCGTTGCCGACCTGTTCATAATGCGCAGTGGCGGCACTGCCGCCCGCATAACCCGAAACGACTTCAGTCACACCCTTAACGTGTTTGAATACGGCATCCACGCCCCAGAAACAACCGCCGGCAAAAACGGCGGTCTGCTCTGCGGCAAGTGCCGCATTCGATAATGCGCAGAAGACGAGCAGGGCTATGGTGTGCTTGAAGGTATATCTGCGGGTCTGGTTTATGGTGAACATGAAATGACTCCTTATGTTTAGCCGAAGGTGAATGCGAAGGCCTCGGCATCGGTATCTAAAAATTCGATGCGAAAGAGACGGTCTTTAATCTTGCCGTTCTGGCGAATGAGTTGGTACAAGCGCTGTCCGTGAATCACGCCGTTGCCTTGTGCATCGGTATCCATGCCGTGATTCTTGCCGGGGGCTTTGCCGTCCAGCGTGACTTTGAAACGCACCGGTTTGTCGGCGAGTGTTCCCAATACCAGATGCAGGTCGCGGCCGCGAAAGTGGTAGCTGATGTGGCCTCCTGCTGTTTTGAGTGCGGCAGACTCTTTGGAGAGCTGCCACATTCCGCTGAGTGCCCATTGATCTGCTGCCAACCGGCGCGGCGCGCTGTATCGGGCGGGCTGGTCTTTGTTCACAGGTTCCGGCGAGGCGAAGTTCTCCTGCCGCGCATAGCCCAGATAGGTCTCCGGCGATTTTGGGATACCTGCTGAGGCAGCCGTTGCCCCCTCACCCGCGACCGTCACCACCGCATCGTTCAATGCCAGACCCTGATGCGCTTCCTTGAGCAAGGTTTGGATCATCTGCTCGGTCTCCTGATACGCGCCCTCGCCGAAGTGTTGATGGCGGATGCGTCCTTGCGCGTCGATCAGATAATGCGCGGGCCAGTATTCGTTCCGGTAGGCGTTCCAGATGGCGTATTGGTTGTCTATCGCCACGGGGTAATGGATGCCGAGATCGCGCACGGCTGTGGCGACATTGTTCAAATCTTTCTCGAAAGCGAATTCCGGCGCATGTATGCCGACGATGAGCAAACCTTGCGCGTGATACTTTTCATCCCACGCTTTGAGGTAGGGCAGGGTGCGCAGACAGTTGATGCAGGAGTAGGTCCAGAAATCCACCAGCACCACTTTGCCGCGCAGCATCTCGGTTGTCAGCGGCGGCGAGTTGAGCCATTGCGTTGCACCGTTCAGTGCAGGCGCTGTGTTTACTCCGCTGGTCGGGTCTGGGCGTTGTGCCAAACGGTCTATCAATTGCTGTTCGGTCGCGGCGGTGTTCGCCAGAGAGAATTGTGCAAGGAAACGGGTATCCCAACCCAGCGCGATGACGATGATGCCCGCCACGACCAGAATGCCCAAGCCGCGCCGCAGCCATTCTTCGACACCGAGATTGCGCTTTAGCCATGAGATCACACGCCCGCTGGCCAGCAAGGCCACGCCCAGCGAAGTCGCAGCTCCGGCAGCAAACACCAGCAACAACGCTGCGCTGTAAACGTTCGCACCGTTCAATGCCGCGCCTGCCAGCACCAGTCCCAAGATAGGCCCGGCGCACGGTGCCCACAAGAATCCGACCGCCACGCCCAGCAGCAATGAGCCTTTGATGCTGCTATGTTGATCGGCACGCTGTTGCAATTGTCCGCCGAGCGCGACGAAGGGACGCATCATGCGTTCCGACCATGACGGGAAGATCAGCGCCATGCCTAATAGCAATAACAACAACATCGCGGCATAGCGGCCATATTGGTTTACCTCCACCAGCCATGCGCCGCCCAGAGTGGCGAGACTGGCGAGCACGGCGAAGGTGGTCGCCATGCCGAGCAGGATGGGCAGGCCGGAACGGCGGAACGACTGATCCGAACGCGCGAATACGAAGGGCAGCACCGGCAGCACGCACGGGCTGAAAATGGTGAGCAGGCCACCGAGGTAGGCCAGTAAAAAGATCAGCATGTCGGCTTAGCCTCGTTTGGGAATAAAACGCAGCGCCACGGTGTTCATGCAATAGCGCAAGCCGGTCGGTTTCGGCCCGTCGTTGAACACATGGCCCAAGTGCGCATCGCACAGCGCACATTGCACTTCGGTACGCGCCATGCCGAATGTGCTGTCGGTGATCTCATGCACGTTCTCGGCGGCGACGGGTTGCCAGAAGCTGGGCCATCCCGTGCCGGAATCGTATTTGGTGTGCGCGTCGAACAGCGCGTTGTCGCAGCACACGCAGCGATACAGCCCCGGCTCATGCCTGTCGTAACCGGGTTGCGAGAAGGAGCGTTCGGTGCCCTGTTGGCGTGTCACTTCGTAGGCGAGCGGGGAGAGTTGCTGCTTCCATTCGGCATCTTTGTGTACTTTGTTTAAAGTGACGCGCCCCCGCGATTTGCCGTCGTCGCTGAATTGCACGATGCTCACCTGAGAGTTACCAGATTGTGCAAAAGTGCGTGACGTGCAGGCCAATGCGATGCCGGATAAAGCGAATAGGAATTCTCTGCGCTGCATGATGTGGGTCTCCTGTGTATGATTCGTCCTGCTTGCCTGTGTATTCGGGTACGACAGAAAAATAGTTACAAGAAATCGGGACGCGGTGGCAGATCAAAACGAAAATATGGAAGTCTTGATGCAGCAGTCGCTGGCGGGAGACCAGCGCGCTTATGCCATCCTGCTACAGAAGACCTCGCGCCTGTTGCGCCCGTTTCTGGCAAAGCGTTTGAGCTTTACCAATGAGGTGGACGATCTGATGCAGGAGATACTGATCTCTATTCACAAAGCGCGCCACACCTTTGATGGCAATCGTCCCTACAAGCCGTGGGCCTTTGCTATCGCCAAATTCAGACTACAAGATTATCTGCGTTCCCATTATTCCGACCAGTTGCGCCACGCTCTGGATTTGGACGATCTGGAAGAAAGTTTGCATGAGCCTGTAACCGAATCGGTCATCAGTTACGAATCTATCAGCGGGGAGGTGCAAAAACTGCCCGAGAAGCAGGCGACCATACTGCGCCTGATGCACCAGGACGGCTACACGGCCAAAGAAGTGGCCGAGAAAATAGGCATGAAAGAATCGGCAGTAAAAGTCGCGGCGCATCGCGCCTACAAAGTATTGAGAGAGAAACTGGAAAGATAATGGAGAACATCGACGATCTCGTGGCAAGACTGGCACAGGATGCGAGCGCAGTGAAACCTGCACCGCATCCCTTCCTATTGAGCTTGAAATGGATGGGCGCAGCGGCGATCTATCTTGCCGTGTCGCTCGCGTTTTCCGGTCTGCGCCCGGATTGGTTTGAGCGCCTGCACAACACTTGGTTCGCCGCCGAGCTTGTCGCCTTGCTTGGCATCTTCATCGTCACCTCGCTGAGTGCCGCCTTGTTGGCTTTTCCCGATCTGCACCAGAAGCGCACTCTCGTTTTTGCGCCGGTATTGCCGTTCCTTGTATTTTTGTTTGTGATGTTCTTCGCCTGGCGTGCCGATAGTCCGCCCGCAGCGCTGCCGGTACACAGTTTTGAATGCACGATAGGCATCATGTTGATGGCGCTGTTGCCGGCTGTCTGGACGTTTTATTCCATGCGCTCATACGCCAGCACGCATTCCCAATGGGCGGGCGGCGTTGCGCTGCTCTCCGCATTCAGTGTCGGGGCATTGTGGCTGCGCTTACACGAAGCGAACGACTCCATCTCGCACGTCATCGTGTGGCATTACCTACCGATGCTGGCTATCGGGTTGATCGGGATGTGGCTGGGGAAACGCTTGTTGAAGTGGTGAGGCTAGATGTGTGAGCGATACTGACTCGATTTGTCAGAGACTGT
>JAGVIV010000133.1 GCA_020055845.1 Betaproteobacteria bacterium | reverse complement strand
GAAGTAATCTCGCAAGAAGCACTCAAGAAAGGTTTGGACAAACAACCCGAGGTTGTTCAGCAGATCGAACTCACCAAACAAAGCGCACTGGCCGGTGCTTTCGTGCAGGACTACGCCAAGAACCACCCTGTTTCCGAAGAAGCTCTCAAACAAGAGTATGAAAATCTGAAAACCCGCGTCGGCAATAAAGAATATAAAGTTGCACACATTCTGGTAGAAACCGAACAAGATGCAAAAGCTGTCGTGGCTGCGCTAAAGAAAGGCAAATTCGATAAGATCGCCAAAGAAAAATCCAAAGATCCCGGATCGAAAGACAAGGGCGGCGATCTCGGCTGGACCGTTCCTTCCAACTTCGTTCCTCCCTTCGCTGAAGCCATCCCCAAGCTGGGCAAAGGCCAAATCAGCGCACCGGTTCAAACCCAGTTTGGCTGGCACATCATCAAGCTGGAAGATACCCGCGAGTTGAAGGTTCCGGCGTATGAAGAAGTAAAGCCCAACATGGAAAAACGCTTGCAACAACAAGCTATTCAGGATGCGATCAAGTCGTTGCGTGCCAACGCCAAGATCGACTAAAGCAGTCTTGCATCACGCATAAAAAAAGCGGCCTTCGGGCCGCTTTTTTTATTCCTCCCAAACGCAATGTGAATTTCATGTAGGAGCACAATCTCAGGCCAACAAATTCACCAACCCGTTCAGACCCACGAAATTAAAGGCAAAACTGGCTTGGCTGCGCACAATAGGTTTGGCGTGGTAAGCGATACTGGCTCCGGCCTGTGCCATCATCTTCAAGTCATTCGCGCCGTCTCCCATCGCGATGACCTGCTCGGGGTGCAGGTTTAATTCGGTACGCACATGATTGAGCCAGTTTGCTTTGGCTTGCGCGTCGAGAATGTCCCCCAGCACCTGTCCGGTAAGTTTGCCGTCGATGATCTCCAGCGTGTTGGCATGCGCAAAATCGAGGCCGAGGCGCGCCTGTAAACGTTGGGTAAAAAATGTAAAACCGCCGGATACCAGCAGCGTTTTAATGCCGCGCTTTTTCAATTCCGCCAGCATGAGCTCCGCGCCCGGATTGAGTTGCAGGCGCTCGTCATACACGCGCTGCAATGCGCCCTCTTCCAAGCCTTCCAGTAATGCCACACGGCGGCGCAGGCTCTCGGCAAAGTCGATCTCGCCGCGCATCGCCTCTTCGGTGATCGCCGACACTTGCGATTTCAATCCCTGCATATCCGCAATCTCGTCGATGCACTCGATACTGATGAGCGTAGAGTCCATATCCATCACCACCAAACCGAAGTCGGCCAGATGCAGACTGGGGCGCACAAAACCGTAATCGAGCTGATGCTCGTAGCAAAACATCGGCACGCCATCATGCGGCTTGGCACCGCATAAACGGTAAGCGTGCGAGCCGACCTGCTCGATGCGGGAGGCCAGCGATAAGCTAACCAGACGATCCAGATGTGCGGCCGAAATGTCGTGTACTGCTTGAATAATGAGGTTCATATTTCTGTGATCATTAAAAAGTTTTCCTCCCCCTTCAAGGGGGAGGTTAGGTGGGAGATGGGTTCGTCTCTGCCACTTTCACCCATCCCCACCCTAGCCCTCCCCTTGAAGGGGAGGGAACTTACATCGCTTAGCGCGAAAAAGGCGGCGGATTATACGGCGAGCGAGGGCTTAACCGCACGCCCCAATAGCACCGCAACTGGTACAAAACTCGCAACCGTCTTTTTTGATCAGCGTCGCGTTGCCGCATTCCTTGCACACCTTACCAATCAAGGGCTTGGTGCTGGTAGGTTTGATCTGCCCTTCGGGGATTTCCAGCACGCCCATCTGCTGCACCGGGTAGCCGTGCTCGTCGAGAATACCGAGCATGGAGTAACGGTGAATGATAAGCCTTGCAACATAGGAGACGGTCGAAGGATAGCTTTCCATCTTGGCTCCGCCTGGCACACGCGCCATGAAGTCGCCCAATGGCTCGCCGAAATTGAGCAGCTTGCGCAGCTTCATGCCGATCCATGCCGGGTCGATCACGCGCATGTCCAGACTCAACACTTTGCACAGACCGTCGAGCGCGCGCGGATACACGCCGGACAACCACATCGAATAGGGACGGCGTTGCGCATCCGGCAGCACCAGCTCCTTCAAGCCCAGCACGAAATCGTCGCCGCTGCCCGCGTTGGAAATATCCACCGTCCAACTCATGGTGCCATCGGTGCCAGTCTTTGGTTCTTTCTTGGCGAACAGCGCATCCATCATCGGCGTAGTGACGCCCTCACTAATTTCCAGCGCG
>JAGVIV010000320.1 GCA_020055845.1 Betaproteobacteria bacterium | reverse complement strand
GGGATCGAACCTACGAATGCCGGAATCAAAATCCGGTGCCTTACCACTTGGCGACTCCCCAATAAAACTCTCGGAAACGGTCACTGCCACTGTTCCGGCTATATCCCGACCGCTTCTGCTGCAAAATCTCTCAGCGGATGCTGCTGCAGACCGCGCGCGACAAATCCGCGCATGGCTTGCGGCAATTGCCGCAGCACCGTCTTTGCCTCATCTTCCGTGGCGAACTCGGCAAACACGCACGCCCCGGAACCCGTCATCATAGCTGGTGCAAACTGCCCTAACCAAGCCAAATACTGGGCTATTTCAGGGTATAAAGCACACGCCACAGGCTGCAAATCGTTACCCAATCGCCCCGCGCGAAAATCGCGCCCAATCGGAAGGGCGCGAATTGTGATGGAAATCGTATTTCGTGTCAATTCCGGTTGCGTAAATATCCGCGCAGTTGGCACATGCACGGAAGGGGACAGCACGACATACCATGCATCCGCCAGTTCATAGGGCTGCAATCGCTCCCCCACCCCCTCCGCAAACGCATTCTGCCCGAACACAAACACAGGCACATCGGCGCCCAGCGTCAAACCAAGCTGCATCAGCCGTTCGCGAGACAACCCCAGATTCCACAAACGATTCAGTGCCAACAGGGTGGTGGCCGCATCCGAACTGCCCCCACCCAAGCCCCCGCCCATGGGAATACGCTTCTCCAATACGATATCCACGCCCAGCGCGCAGCCCGTCTCCTGCTGCAACAGACGGGCGGCACGCACGCACAGATCCTGTTCTGCCGGCACCCCTTCCAGCGCGTTCAAGCGCCGCACATCACCATCCTTACGCAAGGTGAAATGCAAAGTGTCGTTCAAATCAATAAAGCGAAACAAGGTCTGCAACAGGTGATAACCGTCTTCCCTGCGTCCGACCACATGCAGAAACAGGTTCAACTTTGCGGGAGCAAGACAGGTGATGGTATTCATTAAAAAATCACCACAGAGACACAGAGATAACCACACACCGATGAACGGCGCACAAAATCCCTCTCCCGCTTTTCCTCTGTGTCTCTGTGTCTCTGTGGTGAAAGATTTTGTTTCATTGTTTTTCCCATTCGTCGATCAACACCATGATTTCCAGATTATCGCGCTGCAGCACAAACCTCAGCGGCAAACTATCCGCCGCCGTGCCCGCATAGCGCGAATAATGTATCCGCCAGCCGTCCTGATACAAATCACCGACCTGTCCGTTCGATTCGCGGCGCACCTCCGCCACCCGCCCCTCGGCCGGCACTGCCATCACCCAGTAACGCAATCCCGACAAGGGCAACTCCCATCCCAGCACACGATGCGTCAACACCTCTACATCCTGCGCGGCATAATGCTTCCCCTCCGCATCCAGCGTCACACCCTGTGCGTTGCTCCGAATACGCGCCGCCACACTACCCAAGGGACCAAGCAACAGAATCTCGTCCTCTCCTGCGCCGTGAACCCAGCGCATACCCGCAGAGCTACGCTCGCCTTCATGCTTAACCGCAACGCGGGCATTAAATGCGAAGGCCCCGTCTGCTTCGGACGAACGCTGCTCTATCTTAAGCGCGCGATTACCGCCACAGGAGGACAAGAGCAGCAGCGACAGAATGCAAAGGAAAAAACGCAACATCAGGGGATATATTTCTTAATCAGCGCGCGCAAGACCTCGCTCTCGGGATGGGCCTTCAGCGTATCCTGCAAGACCTTGCCGGCCTCTTCTTTTTCACCCTGCAACCACAATACCTCCCCCAGATGTGCGGCAATTTCCGGATCCGGAGTGAGGCTGAAGGCGCGTTTCAAAAACTCCAAACTCTTATCCAGTTTGCCCTGGCGAAAATATCCCCAGCCCATGCTATCAGTGATAGCAGCGTCATCCGGAACAAGAGCGTAGGCTTTCTCCACCAAGCGCATCCCTTCCTCGATACGCACATTGCGATCAAGAAAACTGTAGCCCAGCGCGTTATAAGCCTGCGCGTGATCGGGAGCCACGCGTATCAATTTGCGCAACATCTGCTCGAACACCTCGGGCTTGCCCAGCTTGTCGGCAGCCATCGCCGCCTCAAACAACAGCTGCGGATGGTTTGGCAGTTTTTCCAACGCCTCCGCAAGCACCCTATACACCTCGTCGAACTGTTTATCCGCGCGCAACAACTGCGCCTCAAACAAAACAAGGGACACCCGCTGCTGGTTGTTTGTTAGCGGCACACTTTTTAACACGGCACGCGCCACACCAAGCTTGCCTTCCTTATCCAACAGATAGGCTTCGCGCAGACGCGCCGCAAAGACATACTCGCCGCCCTGCACCTGGCGATACTCCTGCTGCGCGGCGGCATCATCCTTCTTTGCCTCATGCAACTGCGCCAGATAATAATGCACGGTATCCGTATCTTTTTTGCCGCGCACCAGCGTCTCCTGCAACTCTTTCTGGGCACGCTCTAGCTCGCCCATCTGCAAAGACAGCATCGCGATAGCAAAAGCCAGCTCCACGTTTTCCGGATTCGCCGCCAGCAAAGCCTGAAACTCGGCGCGCGATTCCGCGTAACGTTTTTGTTCCAGCAAAGCACGGGCGTAAAACAGCCTCACCTCCTTGTTCGCGGCATGCGTCCCCAAAAAGTCATGCAAAATATCCAGCGCCTTCTTCGGCTCGTCTGGCAACAGCAACTGCGCCTCAAAAACCGCCGCCATTCCCCAGTCGGGACGCAAGCGCAGCGCCTGGCGAATTTCACCCAACGCAGACTCTTTGCGCCGCGCCGCAGCCGCAATCTGCGCCACCGCCCAATGCGCCTCCGCCACCTGGGCATACGGCTTCGCCACCTCGCTGATCCAGTCCAGTGCCGCGACTTTATTGGGTGCGCGCATCAGCAAAGAATGAAGCAGCATGAACACATGCCCGGTATTCTTCGGCTCCGCTTCCAGCAGGCTCAGCACATGCGGCTTTGCCTCCTGTAACTTTCCGCCGCTCAACAACAGCGACACCAGCATCTGCCGCGCCATCGGCGCGGAAGGCTCCAATTCCTGCCACAGGCCGAACGCCTCGACTGACTTATCCAGCTGGTGCGATTCAAACGCCAGCTGCGCGGCACGGCGCGCCACACGCGGGTCGCGCGTGGCCTTAGCAAGATCCAAATAAGCCTGTGCAGCCAATTCCGGCCGGCCGCGCTGCAGCGCAATATCACCCAGCAAAAACTCATACAACATGCGCTCATCCAGCGCCACATTGGGAAGTACCAGCGCGGGGGCTTCCTGCCCCGGCACGGCGGCAGGTTGCGCCGAACCGGCATCGTCGGACACCCGTGGCGTATGCGCGCAGGCACTCAGCAGCAATGACAGCAAGAATAGTGTGTGATGCAAAGATTTAATTTCCACTGAACGGACTCGGTGATTTTGGTGCGAGCCCGCATATTAGGTTATATTCCCCCCAACTCACAACCGTCCACACACCGCATGACCGCACCCGTCACCCTGTCCGCCCGCAATCTCAGCCGCCGCTACGGTTCTCGCGACATCGTCCAAAATGTATCCTTTGAGCTCAGACACGGCGAAGTGCTAGGACTGCTCGGACACAACGGCGCGGGAAAAAGCACGACGCTGCAAATGCTGACCGGGACTCTGAGCCCCCATGCGGGCGAAATCGACATCTGCGGCATCAACCTGCTGCGCCATCCCGAACAGGCCAAAGCCTGCATCGGTTACCTGCCGGAAACGCCGCCGCTGTACCGCGAGATGCGAGTGGATGACTATCTGCTTTTTGCCGCCAAGCTGCATCGCGTCAGCAAAAACCGCCTGCCCGATGCGCTGGCCGAGACCAAACAACGCTGCGGACTGGAAGAGTGCGGCAAAAAAATCATCGCCACTTTATCCAAAGGCTACCAGCAGCGCGTAGGCATCGCCCAAGCCATCATTCACCGCCCGCAAGTCATTGTCCTGGACGAACCGACCGTCGGCCTCGACCCCGCGCAGATCCGCGAGATACGCACACTCATCCGCGAACTGGGCGATGCCCATAGCGTCATCCTGTCCACCCATCTGCTGAGCGAAGTGGAAAACATCTGCGACCGCGTCGAAATCATGCAGAAAGGCCGCCTAATTTACGGCGACAGCAGCGCGCGCATGCAACTGTACGGCCACCAGCCGGGTTTCATCGTCACCCTGCTTTCCCCTCCCCCGCTTGGCGACATCGAAGATATTGCCGGAGTCGAAAGTGTTGAAGCGCTATCCGCCACGCGCTTCCGCATCTTGCATGCCGTGGACAGCAGCACCGGCGCGATTTTGCTCGCACTGGCGGCGGAGCGCGGCTGGCAGGCCCAGCAACTGACACCGCTCAAAGGCAGCATTGAAGACATTTACACGCAAATTACCGGGAGCGACGCAGCATGATGATACTCACCATCGCCCACAAAGAATTCCGCAGCCTGTTTGCCGCGCCCAGCACCTGGCTAATCCTCGCCGCCCTGCAGTTTATTTTCGCCTGGTTTTTTCTGGTGCATCTGGATGCCTATCTGCAGATACAAACCCAGCTGGCGCAAGTGGCCAACGCGCCGGGTGCAACCGTATCGGTAGCCTCGCCATTATTCGGCACGCTCGCGCTGATGCTGATGATGCTCATCCCGCTTTTCACCATGCGCCTGCTCGCCGAAGAGCGCCGCAACCAGACACTGGCCCTGCTGCTCGCCGCTCCCGTATCCAGCAGCCAGATTGTGCTCGGCAAATTTCTCAGCCTGCTGCTGTTTATCGCCCTCATCATCGGCAGCTGCACCCTCATGCTGTGCATTCTGGGCTTTGGCACCCGCCTCGATGGCGGCCTGCTCATGACGAACGCCCTCGGACTGCTGCTGCTCACCTCCAGTTACGCCGTGCTGGGACTCTATCTGTCCGCGCTCACCAAACAGCCCATTGTGGCCGCCATGAGCGCCACCGCCCTGTCGTTCGGTTTGTGGCTCATGGACATCGGCAGCAGCGATAGCGCCAACGGACTGCGCAGTCTCTCGCCCACTGCCCATGCCCAGAACCTGAACGCCGGCCTGCTGCTGAGCGCCGACCTGATCTATTTCGCCCTGTTCATCGCCACATTTTTATTGCTGACGATACGCCGCGTGAACAACAACCGCATGTACGCTTAAATGAACGAACAAACTTCATATCACCGCGAAGACGCAGAGGGTACCTTGCTATGAAACTTCCCCGCCCGTCCCCCCTGCTGCTCAAGAACATTGCCTTCACCGCGCTGCTGTTGATCGCTGCCTCCGCGCTGTACCAGCTGGCCGCGCGCCACAGCATGCAATGGGATATGACGCAAACCCAGTTCAACAGTCTGGAGCCAAGCAGTATCGAGGTGCTCAAACGCCTGTCCGGTGCCGTGAACATCACCGTCTATATCACCGAGCAGGATGTAAAGCAGGGCGATATGCGCCGCCTCATCCGCAAATTCATTGCTACCTACCAGCGCTACAAGAGCGATATCTCGCTCACCTTCGTCGACCCGCAGAAAGAGCCTGAAGCCATGCGCACGGTGGCGATACAAAGCAACGGCGAAATGGTGGTGGAATACGGAACGCGCACCGTACATCTGAATTCGTTCAACGAGCAGACACTTTCCAGCGCGCTGCTCAACCTGGCCCACAGCAAAAATGAACTGTTGATGTATCTGAACGGGCACGGCGAACGCAAACTGGACGGCTCGGCCAACCACGATCTGGGCGATTTCGGCAAAAAGCTGCAGCAAAGCGGATACCGCATCAGCAGCCTAGATCTCACACTGGCGGCCGATGTGCCCGGCAATGCCAGCCTGCTATTGCTCACCCATCCGCGCAGTGCGCTCTTGCCGGGCGAAGTCGACAAACTGCTGCGCCATATCGACAACGGCGGCAACCTGCTGTGGCTGATTGATGCCGAACCGCTGCGCGGACTGGAACCGCTCGCCGAAAAACTTGGCCTATTGCTCACGCCAGGCAGCGTCATCGATCCGGCTGCGCAAGACATGAATGCCCCGGCAAACTGGACATTGAGCGCGGGCTATCCGCCGCACGCGGTCACCGCCAACTTTGATCTCATCACCGTCTTTCCGTTTGCGCGCGCGCTGGGACGTGAAGAGAGCGACACGTGGCAACGCCAGACACTGGTGGAAGGCGCGCCGCGCGGCTGGATAAGCAGTCAGCCGTTCAACCCGTCGCACCAACCGCGTTTCGACAAGAATCGCGACATCCCCGGCCCCTTCAGTCTGGCCGTGGCACTACAGCGCAGCGTGAACGACAAGGAGCAGCGTATCATCGTGGTCGGCGGCGCATCCTTCCTCGCCAACACCTATTCCGGCAACGTCGGCAATATGGATCTCGGCATCAACATGGTGAACTGGCTCAGCAACGAGGACAATCTCATCACTATCCAGCCGCGCAGCAATAAAGACGGCACTGTCATCCTGAGCGCACGCGCGCTCACCGTCATCAGCATAACGCTGGTGATTGTGTTGCCGCTCCTGCTGGCAATCCTGGGCGGCATACAGTGGTGGCGCAGACGCGGCTAAACATTGGGCACAAGCCCCCGTCCACCACCTCCCTTCGCAAATACCCCTGATATCCTGCCTCTATTCGCGCGATTAAAGTTCGCGCGAATCGGGATAATTGCAGCATGTCCGCATAAGGTCTTTAAGACTTCTTCCTACAAGAAATTCGTGGCGACTTCCTACATCAGAATTAGCCATTCTCCGATTCTTCCTGCCCGTTTGTTTGTTCACAATGCAGTCATCAAAACCCGCATACATTGAACAAGGAGATGAACATGAACGCACGCCAACTGCAACACAAGACCTCCCGCACATCGCGCACTCCGCTTGAAGCCAGCAACTTCAAACCGAGCCACCTGACCACCAAAGCGCTGAATGAGGATTCCTGCTGGGATGAGTTCGATGCCGAGTATGAAGATGTGATTTCCGGTGACGAGCTTTCCTTTCTGGATGACATTAGCTGCAACTAATCGCGGCGCACGCGGAAAAAATCCGCGCGCCGAAATGTGGCGGGAAAACACGTTTATTCAGGGCATGTGTTTTTCCGGGAGTGAGTAGACTGAACACATCGCAACTCACTCGAGGAATCCAAAATGGGGCACAGCAGTTCTTTTGTAGTAAACGATTCCGAGCTCGCGGACAAAATAGAACAGCGCTTTCATGAATATGTTTCCCTGTTCATGCAACTGCATTACCCCGTCGGGGATAAAGCCGTATCGGATAACGAACGCCGGGCACTGACCTCACAGATAAAAGAAGCCGTCCACGAGATCTCCCTGCTCGCCATGAAACGCAAACGCTGCAAATTCGACACCACGCCCGCGAAACGCCGCCCGCACCCGGTTGCCACGGCTTCCGAACGCAGCTATCGCTCGATTTCAGGCTAAACACCGGGGCACGGAATTTACGAACGGGCCAGGCCGATGCCGCAAAATCACTTGCGGCGCGCGGATTTGAACTAACATTCGCAGCTAGCCACGATACCCTACGCGAATCCAGCCATGCCAGAACTCCCCGAAGTCGAAACGACGCTGCGCGGACTTGCGCCGCACTTGCACGGACAGCGCGTTGCCGATGCCGTCATCCGCAACGCGCAACTGCGCTGGCCAATCCCGCGCGACCTGCCCGAACTGCTGCGCGGCCAAACAATACGCAGCCTGCAGCGGCGCGCGAAATATCTGCTGCTCGCCTTCGATCACGGCACACTCATCCTGCACCTGGGCATGAGCGGCAGTTTGCGCATCCTCACCGCGGCGACAGCGGCGGACAAACACGAACACTTTGACCTCGTGCTGGAAAGCGGAATCCTCATGCGTCTGCGTGACCCGCGCCGCTTCGGTGCCGTGTTGTGGCATAGCGGAGCGATAGACACGCACCCGCTGTTTGCCAAACTCGGCCCCGAACCGCTACAGGAGGGATTCGACGCACAACATCTCTACCGCGCCACGCGCAAACGCAGTGCGGCAATCAAACTGCTCATCATGGATAGTCATACGGTAGTTGGCGTAGGCAACATCTACGCCAACGAAGCCCTGTTCCGCGCGGGCATCAAACCCCAGCTCGCTGCCGGGAAAGTGAGTCTGGCGCGCTGTGCCCGGCTGGTTGCGGAGATTCGCGCGACCCTGTCAGAGTCCATCGAACTCGGCGGCAGCAGTCTGCGCGACTATGTGGACAGCGACGGCAAACAGGGATATTTCCAGCAACACTATTGGGTCTACGCCAGGACAAACGAAGAGTGCAAAAACTGCGGCACAACGATTAAGCTGATCAAACAGGGACAACGTTCCAGCTTCTACTGCCCGCACTGTCAACGCTGACAGCTGGGCGACTAGTGTGCCGACAGCGCCTTGCGGCTGGCCAGCAGGGCATCGAACTCCTCTGCCGGCATCGGTTTGGCATACAGAAAACCCTGCACATAATCGCAACCCGCGGAGCGCAGAATGTCGCGCTGCTCGACCGTCTCCACGCCTTCCGCGATCACCTTCAAGCCCAGCTTGTGCGCCATCACGATAATCGCTTCGGATAAAGCCAGATCGTTCGGATCGGAGGCGAGATCTCGCACAAAAGAACGGTCGATTTTGAGGTAATCAATGTCGAACTTCTTCAGATAGGACAACGAAGAATAACCCGTGCCGAAATCATCCAGCGCCACTTGTATTCCGGCATCGCGGAAACTCAGCAGATTCTGCGTCACTTCCGTCCTGGCATCCAGCAGCAAGCCCTCGGTAATTTCAACCACGATGCACTCACCGGGCAACTCGATGTCGCGCAGATGCGCCACCCAGCTCTCGTGCTTGTCCTCACCGGTAAACTGGCTGGGAGATTTGTTCACGCTCACCTGGCGGCAGCCGTAACCCTGCACATACCAGCGCCGCATCCATTCGGCCGCCTCGGTGAAAACCCAGTGGCCGATATCCACAATCAATCCGGTCTCTTCCGCCAGCGGGATAAACTCTGCCGGACTCACCAGCCCGCGCTGCGGATGCTGCCAGCGGATCAGCGCCTCGGCCTTGACGATCTCGCCGCTGCGCAGATCCACGACCGGCTGGAAATACACCCTAAACTCGCGCGCCGCGAGCGCGTTGCGCAAATCCTTAATGAGGTGCAAACGGCTTTGCGCGTCTTCCTGCATCTGATTGGTGAAATAACTAAAGCCGTTGCGCCCGTTATTTTTGGCCACATACATGGCCTGGTCGGCATTTTTAATGAGCCCCTCCACCCCCTCCGCATCGCCGGGATAAAGCGTGATACCCAGACTCGCCGAAATATAGATGGACTCCTCGCCGAGTTGGAAAGGTGTGGCCAGCGTCTCGACGATGTGCTCGGCGATATGCTCGACACGATGCGCATCCTCAAGCTCGGACAGAATGACCGTGAACTCGTCGCCGCCGATGCGCGCCACCGTGTCCGAATCGCGCACACAGGCACTGATGCGCTGCGCCGCCTCCACCAGCAAACGATCCCCGACATCGTGCCCCAAAGTGTCGTTCACTTCCTTGAAGCGATCCAGATCGATGAACAGCAGCGCCAGCATCTGTTTCTTGCGCTGCGTTTTCTGCATCTCCTGCTCCAGCCGGTCATGGAATAAACGCCGGTTGGGCAAATGTGTGACGCTGTCGTAATTGGCCTGATGCCATATCGTGTCTTCGGTGCGTTTATGCTCGATTGCGATACTCGCGAGATTGGCCGCCTGCTGGATCAGATGAATGTCGTGCTCGTCCGGCACACTCGATTGCCTTTGATAGATGGCAAATGTGCCGAGTATCTTGCCGTTGCCGGCGCGTATCGGCTCCGACCAGCACGAAACCAATCCGCCCTGTCTGGCCAGCTCCAGCGCCTCCGCAAAAGGGGCCCAGAAAGGGTGTACATAAATATTCTCCGCAATCACCCGTTCACCGCGGAACGCGGCCGTACCGCAGCACCCGATGCCGTCGCCTATCGGCAGGCCATCCACTACCCGGTTATAGGCCTCCGGCAAGCTGGGCGCGGCTCCCAGCAACAGATGCTTACCGCTATCGTCCACGAGCAATATGGAGCACAGCAGCCCCTCGCGCATACTCTCTACGGAGTGCACGATATGGCGCAAGACCTCCTCCAGATCCCCGCCCTTGGCCAGCAGCTCGAAGATTCTGTTGCGCGTGCGTTCCTGATTCAGATTGCGCTGGCGCTCGGTAATGTCGCGACCGACACCGATCAACCCGAGCAGCTCTCCTTTCGCCCCGAACAACGGGGTCTTGACCATCTCCAGATAAACGCTGTGCCCCTCCGCTGTCGGCATCCAATCCTCATACACCAGCGGAATACCACCCGACATCGTTTTCTGATCCTGCTCGCTGAAAAATACCGCTTTCTGATCCGGCACAAAATCCGCCGCGGTTCGGCCAATCAGCTCATCTTCGCCGTGTCCGACCAGCTTTTGAAAGGCTTTATTGCAGCCAAGGAAACGCCCCGCCCTGTCTTTATAAAAGATGAAATCCGGGATGGTATCGATGACACTGCGCAAACGATGGCCGACAGCATGGATGACATCGTTTTGCGCGGCCTCTTTCTCGCGCCGCGCAATCTGGATACGATCCGCCAAAGCAAAAGACAACAACAGCATCTCCAGTGCCGAGCCGATTTGCATACCGTACAAAGTAATAAAATCGGTGGGCAGCCAGCCAAGATTACGCGCCGCCATCATCCCCACCCCCGCCATCAGCAGCGTCCAGGCCAGCAGAAAATAACGCGCGCCCGCATGCCCCTGGCGCAAACAGACGATGGCGCTGCTGATGACAGCAAGAGGCACCGTGGCCCCCAGCACCGAAACCGCGATGGCACCCACACGATATGGCAATACGGCGCAGGCCAACAGTGTTGCGGCAAATAACACCACGAACAACAGCAGCACACGATCATGGCGCGGCGTGTTCATGCGGGTATCGAGGAACAGACGCGTGAACAAGATGCCGCACACACCTGCCGCCGCGAAACCCACCGGCAACGCGGCATTTCCCCAGCCCGGCATGTCCGGCCACAGGAACTGGTTTCCCATACCGCTGAGCGACAGCAGCCCCACCGCCATACTCGCGACAAAACCGACATAGGCCAGATAGGCCCTGTCGCGCAGCGAGAAGTACAGCAGCAGGTTGTACAACAGCAAAGCCAGTAGCATGCCGAAATACAAAGCCAGCATCCCGTAAGTTTCCTGGTTATAGCGGTCGAAGTCGTCTTCCGCCCAAAGATGCAAAGGCACAGTGAGCGAGCCGGAAGACTGCACACGCAGATACAGCATCTGCCGACCCGGGGACAAGTTCAGTGGAAATACAAAGTTGCGATGCGCGATACTGCGCATCGAAAACGGCATCAAATCACCGGCCTCGGCGCGAGTCCAAGCGGTCCCGGCTGCGGTATAAAGCGACACATGATCGAGTGACGGGAAAGCCACCTCCAGAGAGGTGCGTCCTAGCGGTACTGCACCCACATCCAGCTCCAAGCGCATCCAATAAGCCGAAGCGGAGTAGCCGAAGTTGATGTCCCGTCCCGTATTCGCCCGCCCCTCCGCAAATGCGGAATGAAAATCATCGCGCCGAGCAGCGGAGCTGACTTCAGCGATGGTCAGCTCCGCCGAAGGGTCTTCCAATACATCCACATTAGCCGCAACGGAGAAATACGACGTATCCGGGGCGAGCAGCAACGGCTGCGCGGATACGCCTCCGCACAGAAAAAAAGCACTTGCCTGCCAGAGCAGAAGAAGAAAACGAGCCATTTTCATAGTAGGGCTTATCTTACGATAAATCTCTTACAAAAATGTGATTCAATAACACCCTATAAAAATAAAATATCAAAGATATTCAGGGAGAAGAGTATGCCAAGCAAAGAATATTGGGACAGGGTTTATAACAGCAGCGCCAGTGATTCTCTAAGCTGGTTCCAGTCGCGCGCCGCCGTGTCGCTTGATCTCATCCATGCGACCGGTGCCGGACACGCTGCGGCAATCGTCGATGTCGGCGGCGGCACCTCGACACTGGTTGACGATCTGTTGGCCAACGGTTACACAGATCTGAGCGTGCTGGATTTGTCCGCCGCCGCACTGACGGAAGCCCAGCGGCGGCTTGGCGAGCAAGCCGGCAAAGTGCAATGGCTGGAGGCGGACATCACCCAAGCCGAGTTGCCCAAAAAACGCTATGACATCTGGCACGATCGCGCCGTGTTCCACTTCCTCACCACGCAAAAAGAACGCGATGCCTATGTGCGCAACGTCTATTACTCGGTCAAACCCGGCGGCCATGTCATCATCGCTACGTTCGCCGAAGACGGCCCGGATAAATGCAGCGGCCTGCCCGTGATGCGTTACCGCGCCGACGACCTGCACGATGAATTCGGCGAAGCTTTCACACTGTTGAAACACCAGAAAGAAACACACCAGACTCCCTTGGGCACAGAGCAGCAGTTCATGTACTGCTACTGCCGCCGCGTCAATTCCTGATCCGCGACAGCTGAGGTGCTCATGCCAGATGCTTAATACCGGCGACCTTGGCTTGCGCCACGGCCTGTATCAGCGCCTGCACGGCTTCGGTGCGCGCAAAGCTTTTGCGCCATGCCAGCGCGATACGCCGTGAGGGAATCGGCCTGGTGAACGGAATGACCTTGAGCAAACGGTTGCGGTAGCGTGCGCTGTTGGCCGACGCGGGCAGCACGGTGATACCCAGACCCGATGCAACCATATTGCGTATCGTCTCCAGCGAAGTGCCATGTTGCACGTCACCTCCTTTGCGCTGCAAATCGGGACAGGCCTCCGCCACCTGGTTGCTGAAACAGTGACCCGAATCCAGCAGCAACACTTTTTCCTCCGCCAGCTCCGGCGCTTTGATGCTGCGCCTATCCGCCCAGCGATGCTCGGCATTCACCACCACCTCGAATGGCTCGTCGTACAGCGGATGCGTCAGAATACTTGCATCACCGAAGGGCAGTGCGATGACAATCACATCCAGTTTGCCGTTGCGCAGCAGCAGGTCCAGATTCGCGGTGATATTCTCTTCCACTTCCAGCGCCATCTGCGGCGCGACTTTTTTCAAAGCGGGAATCAGATCAGGCAGCAGATAGGGACCCACACTGTGGATGATGCCGACGCGCAACGGCGCGGCGAGCTGGTTGCTCCCCTGCGCGGCAATGGTACGGATATGTCCAGCCTCTTCCAGCACGCGCTGCGCCTGTTCGATGATGGCACTGCCGACCGGCGTGACTCTGACCTCGCTCTTGCCGCGCTCGAATATCTTCAGGCCGAGCTCTTCCTCCAGCTTCTGTATCGCCAGCGACAGCGCAGGCTGGCTGATGAATGATTTTTCGGCGGCGCGGCGGAAGTTGCGTTCCTGCGCCACGGCGACGATAAAACGAAGTTCGTTAAGGGTCATAGCTATCTCCCGATGTGATTTAGATAATAAATCACTTCAAGTTAAACAATCAATTGGATTGATGGGTGGCGGAAGCCTAAATTGCGTTCCGTGGGCGACGCGCCCCCGTTCAACCGACCAAGGAGAGCATCATGTTAAGACCCGAAATCAAGACCCGCGCCAATCTGGAAGCCGCCCTCGCGGGCGAATCGATGGCGCATACCAAATACCGTTATTTTGCCGCCATCGCCCGCGCCGAAGGCCACGAGGAAGTCGCCCGCGTGTTCGAGGAAACCGCCGCGCAGGAAGTGATGCACGCGCTGGGCCACCTCGACCTGCTGTACCCGAAAGCGGAGATGAGCACCGAGCGTTGCCTGCAGATGGCCATCGAGGGCGAGACCCACGAATACACCGAAATGTATCCCGGCTTCCTCAAGACCGCGCAGCAGGAAGGCCATGCCGCGGCGGCAACCGAGATTGACCAGCAAATCGCCGAATCAAAGGAACACGCCGAGATGTTCAAGGCCACGCTGGAAAAAGCGGCCAAGCGCTTCGCGGCACTGGCCAAAGTGGAAGAGCGCCATGCCAACCAGTACCGCGCCCAATTGGCGAAAGTCACGGTTTGATAGCAACTAGACAATTAAGGAGAACGACATGAAAGTTTGGCAATGTGTGGTGTGCAATTTCATCTACGACGAAGCGGCAGGCATGCCGGAGGAAGGCATCAAGCCCGGCACCGCATGGGCGGACATCCCGAACGACTGGGCTTACCCAGAATGCGGGGTCGCCAAAGCGGATTTCGAGATGGTTGAAATTTAATTTTCAATTAAGCCAAGGAGAACATCATGAGCAAAACTAAAAATACCGGCATCAACATCGGCCTCTCCGAAAAGGACCGCGGGGAAATCGCCGAAGGTTTGGAACGCATGCTGGCGGACACCTACACGCTGTACCTTAAAACCCACAACTTCCACTGGAACGTGACCGGCCCGATGTTCCAGACCCTGCACCTGATGTTCATGACCCAGTACAACGAAAGCTGGCTGGCGGTGGACATGCTCGCCGAACGCATCCGCGCGCTGGGTTATCCCGCACCCGGCAGCTACAAACAATTCGCCGCACTCACCCGCATCAAAGACAGCGAAGGCGTACCCAAAGCAAAAGAAATGCTGCGGCAACTGGTGGATGGTCAGGAAACGGTCGTGCGCACCGCCAGAGAAGTGCTGCCTATCGCCGAGAAAGCGGGCGACCAACCGACGGTAGATTTACTCTCGGCGCGCATGCAGGTGCATGAGCAGAATGCGTGGATGTTGCGGAGTTTGCTGGAGGAATAAGCTACATGCTTATCTCTTACCTCCAGGCGTTGTTTCAGTGAAGACTCATGCGGCATTTTTGCCGCGTGATGTCAAAATCAAAACTGCACGCGCGGCCAGCGGAAGTAATGCGTAATATGACTGCAAGTTGAACAACCAAAAATTCCAATCAATATTATTGCGCCTCCTAAATTGATCTCTTGTCGACAATATCTAAAATTGCCTCCGCAACCATCTCGACGTTGGCTTGATTCAGCCCTGCCAGACATAGCCGCCCACTAGGTGCCAGATATATTCCAAGTTGGGAACGCAGCTGATCGACCTCAGTTGGCGACAGACCGGAATCAATGAACATGCCGCGCGTACCGCTCAAGCGATAGTAGTCCAGTCGCGCACTATTGCGGGATAAGACATCAAGTAAACACTGGCGCATACCGGAAATCCGTTCGCGCATCTCCGTCACTTCGGTGCGCCAGATATCGCACAGCCCCGTCTCATGCAAAATATAAGAAATGATATCGGCTCCGTGCAGCGGTGGATTGGAATAGCTGCCGCGAACTGCATATTCCATTTGCCCCTGGACCAATCCGGCTTGGCGTTCATTTTGACAACAAAAAAAGAGTGCGCCGCAGCGCTCCCCATAGAGTGAGAAATTTTTAGAAAACGAGCTAGCCACGACAAATGCCATGTTCTGCCTCTCCATCAGGCGGATCGCATATGCATCTTCATCTATTCCCACAGCAAAACCCTGATAGGCAAAATCGAAAAATGGTAGCAGGCCTCGATCGCGTACAAGCTCTGCCAAGTGCAACCACTGCGCCTTGGACAAATCTGCACCGGTCGGATTGTGGCAGCAGGCATGCAACAACACGATACTTCCTCGCGGCAACCGCTCTAGACAAGAATACATCGCCTCAAAATCTACCGTATAACTCCCTTTGTCCAAATAGGGGTAACGCCGCACGCTAAATCCGGCATTGGAAAATATCGTTAAATGATTATCCCAGCCCGTATCACTGACCCAAACCTCTGCTTCTGGGAAATGCCTTTTCAAAACCTCAGCACCAATCCTGAGTGCGCCCGTCCCCCCTAGTGTCTGAATGGTGGCAATACATTCCGTATCTGCATCATCACCAAACACCAGAGCCCGTGCGGCACAGCAATACTCTGAGTAACCGGCCATAGGCAGATAACGGGATGGCTGATTGCGCTCCTTTAGAAACTCTTTTGCCAGCCAGACTGAACGCAGGACCGGCAACTCTCCCGCTTCGTTGTAATACATGCCAATGCCCAGATTGACTTTGTTCGGGCGAGCATCGCTCTGAAACTGTGCCATCAGCCCGAATATCGGATCAGGTAGCTGCGGAGCAAAGCGTTCGAAAGAATGTTCGACAATCTTCATTAAAGTGTCGGCCCATTGAACTGCGTGCTGTAATCCGCCGCAATCCCCGCATCGCCCAATCCTTCCACATGAAATATTATCGGTGTCACTTCCCGCGTGACATTCGCTTCCGGCGCTTTAACGAATACGGTAAACAAAACCCCACGTCCGTGCGGCATAAATAATGCGGTATCCGCACCGACAAGCGTTTGACCTTTGATACCGCCCTCTGCCGTCACGGTAAAGTGCATATCCCTGTCGGTCTTATTCAATATTTTCAGCTCGTATTTATTCTGGATCGAGCCGTCGCTCATACGCACGAATAAAGGCTGGCGTTCCGGTCTGACGCTGAGTGTTACAGGCGACATGTGGGTCAGACCGTACACGACACCCAAACCCGAAGCCAGCAAGAGGGATGAATAGACCCAAATCCAAGGATTCCGGTATCTCTTCTTGAGTGGCTTACCCTCGATCTCGTCCGGCGAGGCGTAGCGAATCAAACCGCGCGACTTGCCGATTTTGTCCATCACAGAATCGCACGCGTCGATACACAAGCCGCAGGTGATGCAACCCAACTGATGGCCTTGGCGAATATCCACCCCGGTCGGACAGACTTGCACGCACTGGTAGCAGTCGATGCAGTCGCCTTGTTGCGCGACGGCTTCATCCCCCTTGCGCAACTTGCCGCGCGGCTCGCCGCGATTGATGTCGTAGCTCGGCATAATGGTTTGTCCGTCCGCCATCACCGACTGAAAGCGCGCATAGGGACACATCCATTGGCACATCTGTTCGCGCATCAATCCGGCATACAGATAGGTTCCGGTAATCACCAGCGCCAGCGTTACCCAGCCGACTCGCGGCAGCTGGAGATGGATCAGCTTGTCCCAGTATTCGAACGCATCGACAAACCAGATGGAAAAACTGATGGCGGTGAGCAGCGATACGCCCAGCCAGATGGCGTGCTTGGATACTTTCTTGATGAGCTTGTCGGCATGCCACGGCGCATCGTCCAACTTGCGCCGTGCAGCCGGGTTACCTTCGACTTTGCCTTCGATCCATGTGAACAAATCCACCCATGTTGATTGAAAGCAGAAATATCCGCACCACACCCGCGATGCGATGTTGGTCACCACGAACATCAGCACAGATGCGCCCAGCCAGAGCAGCATCAGCATCCAGATTTCGTCGGGTCTGACGGTCAGGTTGAAACAATGAAACTGGCTGTGGTCAATGTCGAACATGATGGCTTGCCTACCGTTCCAGCGCAGGTAAGGCAACAACAGGAGCGGCAGCCACAAGCCAAGCTGCGCAAAGGTTCTGAGCGAACGGAAAAAACCGGGCATGCGTTTGGCATGAACGGTTTTCTCCCCGATATTGACCGGATACGACTCCAGCTCGCGGTATAACTCTGTGACTGCGCCGACTTCCTGTTGCATGACTCCTCCCCCGGATCGTTGTACTGGCGATTGATACGCTGCCTCATGGTAGAGAGTTGGCTGATGTAGTAACAGAATCAGAATTTGGAAAAAAGACCGTATCAGATTCATAATCACCACCTCTGCAAGCAGACAAAATCAAGAAATGAAACGCTACGAACAACTGGCCGACGACATCGCGCGCTCCATCAGGGATGGGCTGCTGGCGCGCGGCGAAAAGCTGCCTTCGGTGCGGCAAGCCAGCGCTGCCCGCAAAGTCAGCCCCTCAACCGTGTTTCAGGCCTACTACCTGCTGGAAGCGCGCGGACTGATTTCGGCACGGGAACGCTCCGGCTACTACGTCTCCGGCGGCACGCAACATCTGCCGCCGCTGCCCGAACCCGATGTCAACACCACCCCCGAAGCGACTGAGGTGGATGTCAGTGAACTGGTGTTCGAGGTGCTGGAATCGACGCGCGCCCGCAAAGTCGTGCCGCTGGGGTCGGCCTTTCCCAGCCCGCTGCTGTTTCCGATGGCGCGTCTGGCGAAGACGATGGCGGCCTGCGTGCAGGCGATGGACCCGTGGCGCAGCGTGGAAGACATCAGCCCGGGCGATGCCGAGCTGCGCAGGCAGATTGCGTTGCGCTACATGATTGACGGCTTGCAGGTTTCCCCCGACGAAATCGTGATTACCAACGGCGCGCTGGAAGGGTTGAATCTCTGCCTGCAAGCGGTGACGCAACCCGGCGATACCGTGCTGATCGGCTCGCCCACGTTTTATGCGGCATTGCAGGCAATTGAGCGCAACGGCTTGAAGGCGGTCGATGTGCCCTGCCACCCGCGCGACGGCATCGACTTGGCCGCGCTGCAGCGCGCGCTTGAATTGCACAAGCCCGCCGCCTGCTGGCTGATGACCAATTTCCAGAACCCGCTCGGCAGCCTGATGCCCGATGACAAGAAAAAAGATATGGTGGCCTTGCTTGCGCGCCACAACGTGCCGCTGATCGAGGACGATGTTTACGGCGAACTGTATTTCGGCGAGCAACGCCCCAAGCCCGCGAAGGCGTTTGATACGGCTGGGCTGGTAATGCACTGCTCCTCATTTTCCAAATGCCTAGCACCCGGCTACCGCGTCGGCTGGGCGGCTCCGGGGCGCTACGCAAAAACCGTCGAGCGCCTGAAACTCACCACCACGCTGGCAACCTCCGTCCCCGCGCAAATCACGCTCGCCGGTTATTTGAAAAAAGGCGGCTACGACAAACACCTGCGCGGTCTGCGCCACACCTTGCTGCTACAGCAAATCAAATTCGTCGCAGCAATAGAGCGCCACTTCCCCGCAGGCACGCGCCTGACCAGCCCGAGCGGCGGCTATTTTTTATGGGTGAAACTACCGGACGGGGTGAACTCACTGGAACTGCATCGTGAAGCGTTGAAGAACGGCATCAGCATCGCGCCGGGGCCGATGTTTTCGGCACAGAGAGGGTATGCGGATTATGTGCGGTTGAACTATGGGCATCTCTGGAGCGAAGAGATGGAAGCGGCTATCGCAACGCTGGGGAAAATTGTGCAGCGGATGGCACAGAAGGATAGGAATACTGTTGCGCACAAAAGTTAATGTGCGCCATGCTGTTGGCTGGTGGTGAGCAATGCGAACCCCAGCTAAATTGCGAGCATGCTGGGGTTCGTACCTCACCACCAGCCTACGGGTACGTTACTGACCGAAGCAAAAATAATCTGCCACCAACCCCGCAAACACCACCGCCCCGATCCAGTTGTTGTGCAAAAAAGCCGCGAAGCATTTTTCGCGGCTGCGATCTTTGATGAGACGGTAGTGGTATAGCGCCATGCCTTCCGCCACGGCGAGGCTCACGAAGTAGACGATACCCAAGCCCGCCATCAACCCCGCTATCGCCAGCAACAACAAGGTGATGCCATAGCAGGCCATCACCGCCATCACATCATATTTCCCAAAGAACAAGGCCGAGGAGTGGATGCCGAGATGGATGTCGTCATCTCTGTCCACCATCGCGTATTCGGTGTCGTAGGCGATGGCCCAGAACACGTTGGCGAGCAGCAGCACCCATGCGACGGGCGGCACTTCGCCCAGCGTGGCGGCGAAGGCCATCGGGATGCCGAAGCCGAAGGCGATGCCAAGATAGGCTTGCGGGATGGCGAGGAAACGTTTGGTAAACGGGTAGCTCGCAGCGAGGAACACGGCGGGGAATGACAGCATCCAGGTCAACGGATTCAGCGGCAAGATTAGCAGGAAAGAAACAAAGGCCAGCGCCACTGCCAGCCACACGGTTTCGCGTTCACTCACTTTGCCACTGGTGAGCGGGCGTTCTTTGGTGCGCTTTACATGTTTGTCGATATGGCGGTCGGCGTAGTCGTTAATGACGCAGCCCGCCGAGCGCATCAGCGTGGTGCCCAATACAAAAATAAATACGACGAGCCAAGACGGGTGCCCATTAGCGGAGATCCATACAGCCCACAGCGTCGGCCATAGCAGCAGCAGAATGCCAATGGGACGGTTCAGGCGGGTGAGTTGAATGTAGAGGTGGAGGCGTTCGCTGAGGTTCATAAGAAAGATTTTAACCTGCCACGTCATTCCGGCGAAGGCCGGAATCCAGTGCGGTTATTCGATATGCATTTAGTTTTGTCCTGCTTCGCAGGCATAGTTTAATCATCTGGATTCCCGCCTACGCGGAAATGACGTGGATTATTTGAGTTTTAAAATTTCCGGCAGAAAAACTTCCGTCACCAGCAGCGGGACACCATGCAGGCAAAACAAAGAGCGCCGCGCCCATAGCCGCTGCGGCGCTTCGCCCAGCACAGCGGCACTTCGATACAGGGGATGATGAGCCTGCAAAGCTTTGTAGTGCAGCGGTTGGCGGGCTACCAGCGGATGCGAAAACAACAAGGTGCCGAGCGAACGGTTGCCGAGACCTCGCACCGCGCCCCACACACCGCGCAAATTCTCATGGGCACAGGCACTGTGCGCGAACACCACCGGCTTACCGTCGGCATACAGAAACACCTCGCGCGAAAAAGCATAACGGTCGGGCGGAATACCCAGCAGTGCGGCTTCGTCATACGCCACCCGCGCCAAGCCACTACGCACCGGCTTCACGGCGAACTCATCACAACGCTGCCGGATGCGGCGCGTGAGTGAACCCTCGTCGCGCAGCCACGGCGTGAAACCGTCCGCACCCAATATCAAACTTTGCCAGTATTCGTCACGCATGCAGGAAATCCGGTTTGTTTGCCATCCAGCGTTGCAGATGCGCATGCGCCACTTCCGGCGTATCGCGCAACAATTCATCCGCCAGATTACGGGCAGTCTCCAACAGCGTCGCATCCTCGTTGATGTCGGCAAAACGCAACATCGCCACCCCGCTCTGGCGCGCACCCAGCAATTCGCCCGGGCCGCGCAGGCGCAAATCCTGCTGCGCAATCTCGAAGCCGTCGGTGTTCTCGAAAATGATTTTCAAGCGTGCGCGCGCCAGCTCCGACAAAGGTTTTTGAAACAGCAGCACACACAAACTCTCCGCCGCGCCGCGCCCCACGCGACCGCGCAACTGGTGCAGCTGCGCCAGACCCATGCGTTCGGCGTGTTCGATCACCATGAGACTGGCATTGGGCACATCGACCCCCACTTCAATGACGGTAGTGGCGACCAGCAGATGAATCTCCCCCGCCTTGAACGCCGCCATCACGCGCGCCTTCTCGGCATTGTCCATCTTGCCGTGTACCAGCCCGACACTCAGTTCGGGAAAAATCTGCGTGAGCGTTTCGTGCGTGTCGATGGCAGTCTGTAATTCCAGCGCCTCCGATTCATCGATGAGCGGACACACCCAATACGCCTGACGGTTTTTCAAACAGGCGGCACGCACACGCTCGAACACTTCCTCGCGACGCGCATCGTTGATGAGTTTAGTGACGATGGGTGTACGTCCGGGAGGCAGCTCGTCTATCACCGACACATCGAGATCGGCGTAATAACTCATGGCTAGGGTGCGCGGAATGGGCGTGGCGCTCATCATGAGCTGGTGCGGAAAGAAATCAATAGCACCTTTCACGTTTGCTCTTTCTCCCGCTTGCGGGAGAGAGTTGGAGAGAGGGCTATCTCCATCCCGACCTACGGCTGATGTTCCTTTGTTGCGCAGCGCCAAACGCTGCTGCACGCCGAATTTATGCTGCTCGTCCACAATCACCAGCCCCAGCTTGCTGAACTCGACATCCTTCTGAAACAGCGCATGGGTACCGATGGCAATCTGCGTCTCGCCCTGCGCGATGCGTTCGGCGGCGAGTGTCTTATCTTTTTTCTTCAAACTGCCGGAAAGCCACACCGGTGAAATTCCCAGCGGCTCCATCCAATCGCGCAGTTTCAAATAATGCTGCTCGGCCAGAATTTCGGTGGGCGCCATGAAGGCGACTTGATAACCATTCTCGATGGCTTGCAAAGCGGCGAGTGCGGCGACAACCGTTTTGCCGCTGCCCACATCGCCCTGCAACAAACGCTGCATCGGATGCGCTTGCGCCAGATCATGACGAATTTCCTGCAGCACTTTTTCCTGCGCGCGAGTGAGGGAAAACGGCAGCGCTTTGCGCAAGGCCGGCGCATGGGTATCACGGGCAAGCAGCTGCGGCGCGATACGCTCATGGCGTTTGCGGTAATGCACGCGCATGGAAAGTTGTTGCGCCAGCAACTCGTCGAATTTGATACGCCGCCATGCCGGATGCGCGCGCTCCAGCAGCGCCTCCTCGTCAATCTGCGGCGGCGGGTTGTGCAGCAACTGCACGCTCGCGTCGAAGGCGGGTAGGCGCAATTTGTTCAGCAACGCTGCGGGCAGAGTGTCGGGCAACTCCACGGTGTTGAGTGCAGCGAGGATGTGTTTGCGCAAAGTGAGCTGCGGCAATCCGGCGGTGGTGGGATACACCGGCGTGAGCGCCTGCTTGAGCGCTTTGTTCTCGCCCCCGGTGTGGCACTTGGGATGCACCATCTCCATGCCGAAATAACCCTCGCGCGCCTCGCCCAGCGCGCGAATGGTCTTGCCAATGGCGAGCTGCTTCTGCTGGCTAGGATAAAAATTCAGGAAGCGCAGAAACACAATTCCACTCGCGTCCTGCAACTGGCACACCAGACTGCGGCGCGGGCGATACATCACTTCGCTGTGAATGATCTCGCCTTCCACCTGCGCGGTCTCGCCCGGCAGCAGATTCTCCACGCGCGTGATCTGCGTCTCATCCTCATAGCGCAAAGGCAGATGCAGCACCAGATCAAAAGGCGCATGGATGCCGAGCTTCGCGAGCTTGCTTTGTACGGCGGGAGGGATTTTTATCGCGGGAGTCACTGGCTTCAAACCCTTACCCGCGGATTATCTCGAAGAGGTGATCCGCGGGTAAATGGCGTGTTCTCAATCCTGAATGAACATCACACCGTCCGCTTCCACCAGCGCATTGCGCGGCAAGGAAGCCACGCCGACAGCGGCGCGTGCCGGATACGGCTGGGGAAAATAGGTCGCCATGATTTCGTTCACCATAGAGAAATGAGCAAGGTCGGTAAGGAAGATGTTGAGCTTCACCACATCGTCCAAACTACCACCCGCAGCATCGGCCACGGCGCGCATGTTTTGAAACACACGATGGATTTGCGCCTCGATGCCCTCGACCATCTGCATGGTGGTGGGATCAAGACCAATCTGGCCGGAAAGGTAAACGGTGTTCTCGACACGCACCGCTTGCGAATAAGTACCGATGGCGGCGGGGGCATCGGGCGTTTGAATGACGGTTTTGATGGACATGGCGCTCTCCTGTATTGAATGGCGCATTTTACAACGTCTGCGGGCTGAGCCTGTGATGACTTTCCGCAGGGTGCGGCTCGTTTCATGTGCCTCGTTTCATGTGCCCACAAGCTGCCCGCCGCTACAACGCTCTATCTCGGCCAGATCTCTGGCCGAAAATACCGCGGTAAATCCGGCCGCCTGCAACAATCCTCGCACTCGCTCCGCCTGATCATAACCGTGCTCCAGCATCAGACTGCCGCCCGGCTCAAGGTGCGCAGCCGCCTGCGTGATGATGGCGCGAATATCGTCCAGACCGTCGGCACCGGATGCCAGCGCCGACAACGGCTCGAAACGCACATCGCCCTGAGCCAGATGCGGGTCGTCCGCCGCGATGTAAGGAGGATTGGACACGATGAGATGGAAACGCTGTCCGCCCAAAGCCGCGAACCAGTCGCTCTCGACGAAGCGCACATTGACTATGCCCAGCCGCTGCGCGTTGGCGCGCGCCACGGCCAGCGCCGCCACCGAGGCATCACAGGCCCACACCTCTGCATCCGCCCGCTCATGCGCGACGGCCAGCGCGATTGCACCGCTGCCTGTGCCCATATCCAAGATGCGCGGCGTTTCTTTCCCGGCATGCGCAAGTGTAAATTCGGAAATCCGCGCCAGCGCCAGCTCCACCAGCAATTCGGTATCCGGTCGCGGGATCAGGGTAGCGGGTGTGACACTGAGATTTAAACCGAAAAATTCGCGATCACCGAAGAGATAGGCGACGGGTTCGCCGACCAAGCGGCGTTGCAATAAAGCGCGGTATTCATCGGCCTGCGCGGATGAGAGCACGTATTCGGGATGTGCGAACAGATAAGCGCGCCCCACCTGCAATACCCGCTGCAGCAAAACCTGCACCTCGATACGCGCCCCGTCGGTCTGCAGCCCAAGCGCTGTCTGCAACAGCGCGGCATCTTGCAGCAGGACATCGCGGATGCAGCGCATCGGAATCAGTGTTCGTCCGCCAGCGCCGAAAGTTGTTCGGCCTGATGCTCGGACATCAGCGCACCGACCAGTTCGCTGATGTCGCCGTCCATGATGTGATCCATCTTGTACAGCGTGAGATTGATACGGTGGTCGGTGACACGACCCTGCGGGAAATTGTAGGTGCGGATGCGCTCGGAACGGTCGCCGCTGCCCACTAGCGATTTGCGCTCGGCGGCGAGTTTATTGTGCGCCTCGCTCTCCTGCTTGCCCTTGATACGAGCGGCCAGCACGCGCAGCGCCTGCGCTTTGTTCTGGTGCTGCGAGCGCCCGTCCTGGCACTCGACCACCGTGCCTGTGGGCAAGTGCGTGATACGCACGGCGGAATCGGTCTTGTTGATGTGTTGTCCGCCCGCGCCGGATGCGCGGAAAGTGTCGATGCGCAGGTCGGCGGGATTCAACTCCACCTCGCCCACTTCGTCGGCCTCGGGCAGGATCGCCACGGTGCATGCGGAAGTGTGGATACGGCCCTGCGTTTCGGTGGCGGGCACACGCTGCACGCGGTGCGCGCCGGACTCGAACTTCAGCACCGAATAAGCACCCTGCCCGACGATGCGCGCAATGACTTCTTTGTAGCCGCCCATCTCGCCCAGACTCTCGGAGATGATTTCCACCTGCCAGCGGCGGCGTTCGGCAAAACGCAGATACATGCGAAAAATATCGCCCGCAAAGATGGCCGCCTCGTCGCCGCCCGTTCCTGCGCGCACTTCGAGAAACACGTTGCGCTCGTCGTTGGGGTCTTTCGGCAGCAATTGTTTTTGCAGTTCGACTTCGAGTTGTTCCAACTTCTCGCGCCCAGACTTAATCTCGGCATCGGCGAACTCGCGCATCTCGGGATCGCCCGCCATCTCCTGCGCGGTGGCGATGTCCGCTTCGCAGGCTTGGTAGGCATGGAACAACTCGACCACCGGCTCGATCTCGGTGCGCTCGCGGTTGAGCTTGCGGAACATATCCATGTCGCGCGTGGCATCCTCGCTGCTCAGCAGCGTGTTGACTTCGTCCAGACGCTCGGCGAGCTGGGCGAGTTTGGAAGCGATGCTGGGTTTCATTGAAAAGCTTCCACCACAGAGACACCGAGACACATAACCAGCGACTTGGCTGGTGCTCTTGCCAGCCTTAGTCGAATGGCTAGTAGTTTCATCAGAGAAAGGCAAGGACACAAACGACTCAAGTGAGAGCCAATACCCTTAACAAAAAAATATAGGCCCAATCCAGAGAGCCCTGGGGAGAGCAAAGCCATCACTTCCTCTTGGTTTCCTCTGTGTCTCTGTGTCTCTGTGGTGAGAGTGTTTTTCAGGAAGTTCATTCGGGGGTATGCAGGTGGTAGATGCGCTGCACGGCATCGAGCAGGGCTTCGCGTTCACCGGCTTGCGCCTGGTTCAGCGTCTGCGTGGGCGCGTGCAAAAATTTGTTGGTCAGCGCGTTGCCGAAAAATTCCAGCACCTTCTCGGGCGACTCGCCTTTGGCCAGCAGACGCAGCGCCTTTTCCATCTCACTGCGACGGTGGCGGTCGGCATGGTCGCGCAGGGTGCGAATGGTCGGCACCACGCCGCGAGATTCCATCCAGTGCAGAAACTCGTGCACGCCGGAGTCGATGATGACCTCGGCTTCTTTCACCGCACCCTGACGCGCGTCCAGTCCGTCCTTGACCACTTCGGCCAGATCGTCCACGGTGTACAGGAACACATCTTCCAACTCCGCCACTTCGCGCTCCACGTCGCGCGGCACGGCCAGATCGACGATGAACAGAGGACGGTGTTTGCGCGTCTTGAGTGCGCGTTCCACCATGCCCTTGCCGAGGATGGGCAGCTGGCTCGCGGTGCAGGAAACGATGATGTCGTGCTGCGCCAACTGGTCGGGCAATTCGTTCAGCGTGATGGCATGGCCGTTGATGCGCCGCGCCAGCGTCTGCGCGCGCTCCAGCGTGCGGTTCGCCACGGTGATGTGCTTGGGGTTGCGCGCCGCAAAATGCACCGCGTTCAGTTCAATCATCTCGCCCGCGCCGATGAACAACACGCGCTGCTCGGAGATGCTGGAGAAGATGCGCTCGGACAACTTCACCGCGGCCGCCGCCATAGACACCAGATTCGCGCCGATCTCGGTCTGCGTGCGCACGTCTTTCGCCACGGAAAAGGTGCGCTGAAAAAGTTTGTGCAGCAAAAAGCCCAGCGTGCCCGCCTGCTCGGCATAACGCACCGCCTGCTTCATCTGCCCCAGAATCTGCGGCTCGCCCAGCACCATCGAATCCAGCCCGCTCGCCACGCGGAAAGCGTGTTTGATGGCCTGCTCCTGCTGCAGCTGATAAATGTAGGGGGCGATTTCGGACGCGGGCAAGCGGTGGTAGCCCGCCAGCCAGTTAATAGCCTGCTCTGGAGTGTTGGTGCTGCAATACACCTCGGTGCGGTTGCAGGTGGAAAGAATGGTCGCCTCTTTGGCCGCACCGTTGTCCACCAGATCGCGCAAGGCCGGTTCCATCGTGTCAACATTGAACGCAATCTGCTCGCGCACCGAGAGCGGTGCGGTTTCATGGTTAATGCCAAAAGCGAATAGCTGCATGCTGCGGTAAGCTCGGAAGCCGGTTGATTCGGGGGG
>JAGVIV010000317.1 GCA_020055845.1 Betaproteobacteria bacterium | reverse complement strand
CACTTCGGAGGACAACAGCTCGTTACCGGTTTGCCGGCAAAAGTCGATGAAATCAGCGGGAGATTTTTTATCTGTTGCGCAGACCTTCAATACCTGCCCGCCCTGCATCGTCGCCAACGATTTTTTGGCACGCAGGATAGGCAAGGGACACAGCAGTTGCCTCACATCCAACACCGCGTCGAACGCGCCAGCACTCATGCCGCGATTTCGCCGCCGGACTGCGCCCATGCCGTGATACCGCCCTGCAGATTGTAGACATCCGCCATTCCCTGATTCGCCGCAAACGCCGCAGCCTGTGCTGAACGACCGCCCATCTGGCAATAAAACACAGTCGGGAATGCAGCATCCAATTCCTGCAAACGCATCGGCAATAAATGCAGCGGCAACTTCGACGCACCCTTGATAAAGCCCTGCACCACTTCCGCATCGGTGCGCACATCGACGAGCTTGACCTTCCCCGCTTCCAGCAGAGGTAATAGTTCCGCAACCGTTATATTTTTAAAGCTCATGCTTCTTCACTCCGTTGATAGACACTGACGACAAACATCCAAGGGCCGGCATTTTGCGGCTTTCACCGGCGGGTGTCCATATTCCCTCGGCACCCGCCGCGTTAAAAACCGTAAAATCCTGTTAGCGCAAATTCAAACCAGTTATCATAGCGCCCATGAAAAAGCTCCTGCTTCCCCTGCTGTGCTCGCTGGCATTGACTTGCCGCGCCGAGGGCCTGCCCGACTTGGGCGATGTCTCGCAAGAGATGATCTCGCCGCAACAGGAGCGCCAGATCGGCGAACAGAGCATGTTCCAGATACGCGCGGACAAAAGCTATCTGGACGATGCCGAAATTGCGGATTACCTCAATCAACTGGGCGACCTGCTGGTTGCCAACAGCGGCGAACCTTCGCAGCCCTTTGAATTTTTCGCCATCAACGACAATGCGGTCAACGCCTTCGCCATGCCCGGAGGATTCATCGGTGTCAACACCGGGCTGATGCTGCTCGCACAAAACGAATCGGAACTCGCGTCGGTACTGGGGCACGAAATTGCCCACGTAACCCAGCACCATCTGGCACGCATGGTGGCCGGACAAAAATACGACTCACTGGCCGCCATGGCAGCGATTGCAGTCGCCATCATCGCCGCGCGCAATAATCCGCAAGCCGCCACCGCCGCCATCTACGGCGCACAGGGCGGGGCAATGCAGCGCCAACTCAACTTCACCCGCACCCACGAACTGGAAGCAGACCGCATCGGCCTGTCGACGTTGGAACGCTCAGGCTTCGATACCCGCGCCATGCCGGCTTTCTTCGAGCGCATGCAAAGAGCCACGCGCTTGCTGGAAGGAAACACGCCCTCCTATCTGCGCACCCACCCCGTGACTGCGGAACGTATCGCCGATGTGGGTAACCGCGTGCAGCAGCTACCCTTCCATCTTGTGCCGGACAGTCTTAATTTCCAATTGGTGCGCGCGAAACTGATTGCCACGCTGAAGACACCCGCCGAAGCCATCGCCTTTTTCACCTCGGCCATGGGGGAGCAAAAATTCGGTAATCCTATCGCCAACCGCTACGGACTGGCCATCGCATTGCTGCGCAACAAACAGGAGAAACTCGCCGCGCAGGAATTCATCACCTTGCAGAACCAGGCCTCGACCAACGCCATGATCACCACACTGGCCGGAAAAATAAAACGCCTTGATCCGCAGGAAAAAAATATCGCCGGGTTCTATCGCTCCGCCACACGTAACTTTCCGCAACACCGCGCGCTGGTGTACGACTACGCCGAAGTGCTGCTGCAAGACCGGCGTTTTGAAGACGCGCTCAAATTGCTCAACGAGCAAGTTCTGACGCATGGCAACGACGCACATCTCTACGAACTACAGGCAAAGACCTTTGCCGCGCTGGGCCGCACACAGGAAGAACACCACGCACTCGCCTACAACAGCATCCTGCACGGCAATCTGCGCAGCGCAATCGAACAACTCGAACTCGCCAAACAGAGCGGCAACGATTATTACGAGCTCTCGACTATCGAAAGTGAGTTGAAACAGTTCAAAGAGATTGCGGCGGCACAGCGCAAAAAGAACTAGGACGAATCCAAACAACGTCTGCAATCAGTTCTTTTTCAGCTGACCCAGATACATTGTGGCACAAGCAATCGTTCCACCTAACTCACAACTCTTCTTCAGATTTTCCAGTCCGCCGACCTTGTCGTTTAGCATCCCCATCAGAATGCCTTTATTGTAATAAGCTTGAGCATTGCTAGGCTCGCGCTCGATGAGCTTATCCAGCACCTCAATCGCTTCTGGGTAACGTTTGGCTGCATAGTATGCAGTGGCCAATGCCATATGTACCTGTGCACGCGATGGGTCAATCGACAACGATTTTTTGTAATCTGCAATCGCGGCATCCCAGTTTTTCAATCCCGCAGAAGCATGTGCCCGACCATAATAAATTCGCTGAGCCCCCATACGATCCTGCCCGTGCAGCGATTGTACGGCCTCATTCCACAAACGATAATCGTCTGCAAACATCCACAATCGGTTCCATGCCAGAGGCACTAATAACAAGGCCGCAAGCGCCCCCGCCAGCATGATTTTTTTGTCCGGCCAGATACTCACTAATAGAGGCAGCAACAGCATGTAGCCGGGTAGCCACAAATAGCTGCGATACAACACAAAAATTTCCTGTATGCGTATAGTGGAAAACTCCGTCATGAACAACAGCCACGGATAGAGCAAAGCCAAACCCAGCAAGGCAATACGCCCTCTACGCAACAAACAGAAGAATGCAAACACTCCATAGCCGACAAAGGCCAGTAGCCCTATCCAGCTCGTCCAGTCCCGCCATGACAGAATGAACGGCTCGCGCATGTCGATCGACATCCATGCGGGATTGGGAACCAGCATCAACCAACAATATTTGAAGAACAGCCCGGCTTGCGTCAGTACACTCAATAAATGCAGCATCGGCATGCCTTTCAGCATTTCTTCCTGACCGAACAATGCTGCTGCATCTGTTTCGTATGTCTGTCCAAAAATCCCTTTGGTGCGTAGCACCACGATAAGGGCGACGGCTCCGAAACCGAGCCAGGTTGCCAACAGTGCGCGTACCGGCAACTTAATCTGCGCCCGCAATATCCAACTCATCGGCAATAGAATCGCGGGAACCAACAGGCTATGCTCCTTGCTGAATACCGCCAGAAAATAGGCTGCCACCGCCAGCGCGGCATAACGCTTATTTCCCTCAATCAGCCCTCTAAAATAGGCCAAGTGCATCACCAACGTAAATAACGTTGCCATCAAAATACTGCGCTGCACCAGATAACCCGTGCCATAAACTGCCAAGGGATGGCAGGCAAACACCAGCGCCCCCAGCCACGCCCCCCAATTCGCCATCTTTTGTTGTGCCACCTCATTCACCAACAGCGAAATCCACAGCCGCAACACCAGCAGCAACATCAGTACATTCATACCGTGCAGAAGCAGATTCTGCACGCGAAAAACAAACGGATCTTCACCGAAAAAAGCCCAGGTAAAGCCGAACGAAAAAGAAGAAAACCAACGGAAATTTAAATTAAACGGCGCATCGGAAAAAGCGACTACCGCGCTCTTGAAAAACGGTACATCGTCAAACATGAGCGGACTATTGAGAAATGGCAGATAAATCAGTCCAACTAGCAACAGCAAGAGCAGCGCTTTGACTCGATCTCGAGGAAAATATAAATTTGAATAAGCACCCATGAACTCAGCCATCCTAAAGATCACTTCACCAATAAAAAGCCCCTCCGAAGAGGGGCTTTTATTCAATTACACAGCAACCGAATAATTAGTTCCACTTAGCCACAATGGTTCCAACAATTGCAGGACAACCTGTTGCCGCAGCGACAGTCCACTTCAGAGAAGTATTGCCTACCACCGGAGAAAAAGTAACATCACAAGCACCACCCGCTGTTGCAGTAGCTAGAGTAGCAGTGATCACACCCGTGGTGCTAACTGCAATTCCGGTTACTTCTGTTGTCGTAGTAGGAGTGCCCGCCAAACCCAGAGAAGTCCAAACGTTAGCAGCAGTGCTAGACAAGGTAATCACGCCACCATTTTCTTGAGCAAAGTTAGCAATCGCTGTTTGCAGAGAGGATACCGCAGAACCTACTTTAGAAATCTTAGCCTTGGTGATGTAGTCCTGATAAGCAGGAATCGCTACTGCAGCCAAGATACCGATAATCGCAACAACGATCATCAACTCGATCAGGGTAAAACCTTTTTGTACTTGTTTCATGTTGAGGCTCCTTAAAATTTGAAGGGTACACACGGGGTGTGTGCCTAGCCAGATGCAGGATGCGTGCCAGACTGTTTACAATGGTATGAACAAGCTGCCATTGTAAACACTGAAAACCCGGCTTTGCCTTTGCCGGCACGGCTTTAGCCGCGAATCTCTAGCACTCCCTTCGCAGCTGAAGCCACTCCTACGGAAAACAGCCCGCCTGATTTTTTTTGATTTCACTGCCGCGACGCGCAATTCGCGTCACCCGTGTGACAATTTTCGTCACTTTAAAATCAGCCGATGGTCACGCGACCGAACTTGCGCTTGCCAACTTGCGCCACGAGCACCACCCCGGCTTTGAGTTGCAGCGCCTTATCCGAGATTTTTTCGCCATCGAGCTTAACCGCCCCGGCATCAATCATACGCAGCGCCTCGGAACTGCTGGAAACGAGATTAGCCTGTTTGAGTAATTGCGCAATACCGATACTGCCATTAATGCTAGTCACTGCAATCTCCGGCATGTCCTCCGGCAACACGCCTTTTTGAAAACGTGCCTCGAATTCCGCAAGCGCGTCCACGGCGGCCTGCTTGGAATGGAAACGCGCAACGATCTCTTGCGCCAGCAACACTTTAACATCACGCGGATTGCGTCCGGCATCGACTTCTTCGTGCCACTGCTCGATCGTCCGCAGGCTTTCAAATGAAAGCAATTCGAAATAACGCCACATCAGCTCATCCGAGACCGACATCAATTTACCGAACATGTCCTGCGGAGTATCAGTCACGCCGATATAGTTGCCCAGCGATTTGGACATCTTATTGACACCGTCCAAGCCTTCCAACAGGGGCATGGTCAGTACACACTGCGCAGGCTGACCAAAGTGCTTTTGCAGTTCGCGGCCCATCAGCAGGTTGAACTTTTGATCCGTACCGCCCAGCTCGATGTCGGCTTTGAGCGCAACAGAATCATAGCCCTGCACCAGCGGGTAGATGAATTCATGTATGGCGATGGGCTGATTCCCCTTGTAACGCTTGGAGAAATCGTCGCGCTCCAGCATCTGCGCCACGGTGTGGGTGGCAGCCAAGCGGATGAGATCAACTGCGCTGAATTTATCCATCCAAGTGGAATTGAACACGACTTCGGTTTTGGCAGGGTCGAGCACCTTAAATACCTGCTCGCGGTAACTCTGTGCATTAGCAAGCACCTGCTCACGCGTCAGCGGCGGGCGGGTAGCATTCTTGCCCGTGGGGTCGCCTATCATGCCGGTGAAGTCGCCGATCAGGAACAGCGCGTGATGCCCCATATCCTGCAACTGGCGCATCTTATTCAGCAATACCGTATGACCGAGATGGAGGTCCGGCGCGGTGGGATCGAAGCCGGCCTTGATACGCAATGGCCGGTTCAGAGCGAGCTTTTGCTTCAGTTCGTGTTCCAGCAGCAACTCGTCAGTGCCGCGCTTGATAATGTCCAGGGTTTCTTGCTGAGTCATAAAATAAATATTTTCAGATTCGATCAAAACGTCCGAGGCACCGCTCGTCCGGGATTTTCTGCCGCTCATCGCCATCTTCCCGCCGTTCATACGCAACATATGAAGCAACCAAGCGGATTTTGAGGTGATGTCGCTTTCTGTTAAAGTAGCGTCCAATTCAACGAACTTACATTCGTTAAAACAATGAAACACCGGCCTTTAGGAGGCGAGAATGTTACCGCAAAATACCTTGTCGCACGCGCACAAATTGAAGTTGCGTTGGTTTGTCACCCTGTCTACCGTGCCACTGCTCGGTGTCGTGACGGCCTTCGGCATCATGCCACAGACGCGCTTCACCACCTCGGAACAAAAGACCCTAGTGGAAGAAATCGCTCTGCCCGTAAGTTCTCAGGTTGCGGGTTCGACCGCCACTTTTTGGCGCAATGAACGCGTGCAGCACGGCGATACCGTGGCCGAGTTGTTGCGCCGTCTGAGCGTGGAAGACAGCGCCGCCACTGACTACCTGCTCAAGAGCAAGGCCACCGAATCTTTGCGCCAACTCGCGGTGGGCAAAGAGATTCAGTCTGAGATCGCTGCTGATGGCAGCCTCTTGGCCTTGCGCTTTCTGAATAATGACGGCAAACAAATCGTCATTGAAAAAACCAGCTCCGGCTACATCAGCAGCACTTTGCCGGTACAAACCGAGCAGCGCGTGTTTATGCGCACTGGCGAAATTAAATCAACCCTGTATGCCGCAACCGATGCCGCTGGATTGACCGACCCCGTCGCCAACCAGATGGCCGAAATATTTGGCGGCGATATCGACTTTCATCGCGACCTGCGCAAAGGCGACAAGTTCACCGTTGTCTATGAAATGACTTACAGCAACGGCGAGGCCGTGCGCTCGGGGCGTATCCTCGCGGCTGAATTTATCAATCAGGGGCATGCCTATCGCGCGGTGTATTTCCAAACCAGCAGCACGACCGGAGACTATTACTCGGCGGACGGCAAAAGCGTACACAAAGCTTTCCTGCGTTCACCCATCGAATTCTCCCGTATCAGCTCGGGCTTCAGCACATCCCGTTTCCACCCGGTATTAAACAAGTGGCGCGCGCACAAAGGTGTGGACTATGCCGCACCGATTGGCACCAAGGTTAAAGCGACTTCCGATGGTATGGTTGCCTTCGTGGGCCAGCAAGGCGGCTACGGCAACGTCATCATGATTAACCACCAAGGACGCTACACCACGGTCTACGGCCATTTGTCGAAATTTGCTCCCGGCATCCATCGCGGTCAGCGTGTGAGTCAGGGTGAAATCATCGGTAACGTTGGCATGACCGGCTTGGCCAGCGGCCCGCACCTGCACTACGAGTTCAAGATCGACGGCACACAGCGCGACCCGTTGCGCGTGGCGCTACCGGATGCAGCCCCCATCAGCGCGGCGCAAAAAACCGCTTTTCAAGACGGCACACGTGAATTGAATGAACGTCTGGCAATGCTGCGCAACACGCGTCTGGCAAAGCTGGATTGATTTTCCTGCAGTGAGTCATGCGGAGCTTTATGTCGGCATCATGTCCGGCACCAGTCTGGACGGGATTGACACCGCACTCGTCAATCTCGCAGGAGACCGCCCCGAACTTGTCGCCACGCACTTTCAGGCTTATCCCGATACACTGAAAGAAACCCTGCTGGCCCTGCACCACCCGGCCATCCATGAGCTGCATCAGGCGTACACCGTCGCGAATCAACTCGCCACCGCATACGCCGACACCAGTTTAGCCTTGCTGCGTTCAGCCAATATTCACCCGCAGCAGATTCGCGCCATCGGCTGCCACGGACAAACCGTGCGACATCGTCCCGAGCTCGGATATACCGTGCAATTGGGCAATACGGCACTATTGGCAGAATTAACCGGCATCAGCGTCATCAGTGATTTCCGTAGTCGCGACATTGCGGCAGGCGGACAGGGTGCGCCCCTAGTTCCCGCTTTTCATGACCGCGTGCTGCGCCATCCCGACATCCACCGCGTCATCGTCAATATCGGCGGCATCAGCAATCTGACTGACTTGGCTCCCGGCCTTCCCACGCTGGGATTTGACTGCGGCCCCGGCAATCTGCTCATGGACTCATGGATACAGCAACACCAAGGCTATGCTTACGACAAGGACGGCGCGTGGGCCGCCAGCGGGCAAGTTTTGCCCGCACTGCTGCAAAGCTTGAGCGCTGAAACATTCTTTCATTCCGTCCCACCCAAAAGTTGCGGCCGTGATCTGTTCAATTTGCAGTGGCTGCAAAAGCATTTGCAGGGCGATGAGACGAGCGCCGATGTACAAGCGACTTTGCTGGCACTGAGCGGACTCGGCATCGTGGACTCGATTCAGCGATATTGCCCCGGCGCGCAGGAAATCTATCTGTGCGGAGGCGGCGCTCACAACCAAACATTGACGAAATATTTAAAGACTGGGCTGCCGCATACCCTGGTACAGACAACCGATGTACTGGGGATTAGCCCGGACTGGCTGGAAGCTATTGCCTTCGCCTGGCTTGCCCAGCAAACACTGCAGGGCAAGTGTGCCAATCTAGCGGAGGCCACCGGAGCACGCCACCCGTGCATTCTGGGGGCGATTTATCAGGCATAAAAAAACGGAAGTGCTCTCGCACTCCCGCTTTTCCAGCTTGCAACGAATTTTTTATACCGAGAAAGAAGAACCACAACCGCAAGTCGTCGTCGCATTAGGGTTCTTAATGACGAATTGCGAACCTTCCAAACCTTCCTGATAATCAATCTCTGCACCTGCCAGATACTGGAAGCTCATCGGATCAATCAGCAACTGCACGCCATTTTTATTCAGAACGGTGTCGTCTTCATTCGTCACTTCATCAAAAGTAAAGCCGTATTGGAAGCCGGAACAACCGCCGCCACTCACGAACACGCGCAATTTGAGTTCGGCATTACCTTCCTCTTCGATTAACTGCTTCACTTTGTTCGCCGCATTATCGGTAAACACTAATACGTCCGGCAACTCTGTCATTGTATTCATCACATCCTCCGCGAAATAATTACGATTCGGCACCACTCGATTTAAATGCCACCACTTTGTCCGAAGTCTCAGTCAAATGGATCAACTTGCCCTGGACGATTGCCCCCAACTGTATCTCCAGCGTCTTGTAATGCACATCGCCGGTAAGCTTGGCCTTGCTCTGCAATTCCAGATACTCAGCTGCACGCACCGGCCCAGTAACCACGCCATTGACCACCAGATGTGTCACGTTGATCTCGCCATCCACACGCGCATTTTCACTCAATACCAGAGTACTGGGTTTCCCCTCATCCGCAATGACATTACCATCGACCTGCCCATCCACACGCAGCCCCCCGGTAAAGAACAGATCACCCTTGACCCGGGTTCCTGCTCCAATCAAAGAATCGATACGATTCTGCGGCTTGCTAGGTCGGTTACCAAACATACTGCATCTCCCTTAATTCAGCCCGACAGTGACGGTCTGCTTAACTTTAGGCTCTCGTGCCCCTTTTTCAAACACCCTGACTTGCACGCTTTCAACATGCATATCCTCGGGAAGTTTAAAGACACGATCCACGCGCTGATAGTATTTGAAACTAAGCTGATGCGCCGCGACATCGGACGCATTTTCCTGCGGGAATTGTATCACTACTTTTTTGCCGTCCTGCTCACCATTGACCAGTAACTGCAAATTACCCTGAAACTCTTTTCCGCGCTGCTGTACATTTTGCACAAGCAGCAACCGGCAATGATATTCGCCCGGTAACGAATCGGCCTCTACTTTCATACGGTGAATGCTCAGATCCGCCTCCCGTCCTGCGGTCAACGGCAAATTCTGGAAGAAGGACAGGTCTTCTTTTAAACGCTCGTTTTCCTCATTCAAGCTTTTTACCTGAAGCGCGGTCTCCTGCATGGCGGAGCGTTCTATCTGCGCCTGGCGCTCATCGGAAGCCATCTGATTCGCCATCTTGGCATTCTCGGCATCCAGAAGTGCCACTCTGCTGCGCAATACCTCAAGCTCCTGCTCAGCCAGGCCGCGGTGAAAGCCGGCCAATTCCAGGCCCGAATCATATGCCCACCACACCACACCGCCGGCGGCCAAAATGAATGGCAACGTAATGGCCCAGCGCACATACCAGGGCACATGCGGACGCACCGCCAAGCGCGGCGCGGAGATGCTGAATTTACGCCTGAGTTTGCGTATCATCATCAAGGCAGCAAAGGCAGCACGCCGAGTGCTGTCGTTTCAGGCAAGCCAAACATGATATTCAGATTTTGCACCGCCTGCCCGGCAGCACCTTTCACCAGATTGTCGATTACCGAGAGGATGACCACGGTATCGCCGTCCTGTGGCCGGTGCAACGCAATGCGGCAAATATTCGAACCTCTGACCGAACGCGTTTCGGGATGACTTCCCGCTGGAAGCACATCCACAAAGGCCTCATTGGCATAACGCTGCTCGAACAAAGCCTGCAGATCCACCTGCGTTTTAATCTGCGCATAGAGGGTTGCGTGAATCCCCCGAATCATCGGTGTCAAATGCGGCACAAAGGTCAGCCCCACCGGCTTGCCGCAAACATTCGATAAGCCCTGTTTGATCTCCGGCAAATGGCGATGCCCGGCGACCCCATATGCCTTGAAATTATCAGATGCCTCGGCAAACAAAGCACCTATCTCCGCTTTGCGTCCCGCACCGGACACACCGGACTTTACATCGGCAATCAAGTGCCCGGTTTCCACAAGTCCGGCCTCAAGCAAAGGGATGAATCCGAGCTGAACGGCTGTTGGATAGCAACCTGGATTGGCGACTATCCGTGCCGCCCTAATTTTGTCGCGGTTCACTTCGGGCAGACCATAGACAGCCTCTGCCACCAAATCCGGACACGCATGGCTCATGCCATACCACTTTTCCCATTCCGCAATATCTTTGATACGGAAATCTGCAGCCAGATCGATGACCCTGACACCCGCGTCCAATAACGCCCGGGTCTGCTGCATCGCAATACCATTTGGCGTGGCAAAGAACACCACGTCGCACTGTTCCAAATGAGCTGCATCAGGATGCGTAAAGACCAAATCGACATAACCGCGCAGACTGGGGAACATCTGACTGACGCAAGTACCCGCATCGGCACGCGAAGTGATTACCCGTAATTCAACCTGAGGATGCGCTGCCAGCAAGCGCAACAACTCGACCCCCGTATACCCTGTACCGCCTACGATCCCGACTTTAATCACTTCCAGCTCCAGTCTTGATTTTTACTGTGCAGATAATAAATGAAAAAACCGCCCGAAGGCGGTCTTTCCAACACTTCCAACACAAGCTTAACGCTTGGAGAATTGTTTCCTGCGACGCGCCTTGCGCAAACCGACCTTCTTACGTTCTACTTCGCGGGCATCACGAGTCACCAGACCAGCCTTGCTCAAGGTTGGCTTCAAGTTTGCATCGTAATCGATCAATGCGCGTGTGATACCGTGACGCACCGCACCAGCTTGGCCAGATTCACCACCGCCGGCAACGTTCACCATAATGTCGAACTTGCCCAGCATTTCGGTCAATTCCAGAGGCTGACGCACTACCATACGCCCAGTTTCACGGGAGAAAAACACATCCAGTGGCTTATCGTTAACAACGATATCGCCCTTGCCCGGTTTCATAAACACGCGGGCTACCGCGCTTTTGCGACGGCCTGTGCCGTAGTTATAAGTAACGCTCATGATTACGCCTTTAACAGATCAATAGGTTTGGGTTGCTGGGCGCTATGCGGATGCGAAGCACCTGCATACACCTTGAGTTTACGCAACATAGCGTAGCCCAAAGGACCCTTGGGCAGCATACCGCGCACTGCTTTTTGCAACACGCGATGCGGATGACGCTGGTTCAATTTGGTGAAGTTCGTCTCGTAGATACCGCCGGGATAACCCGTGTGACGGTAGTACATCTTGGCTTCTGCCTTATTGCCGGTTACGCGCAATTTTTCAGCATTGACCACCACGACGAAATCGCCGGTGTCAACGTGAGGCGTGTAGATCGCCTTATGTTTACCGCGCAAGCGCGCAGCGATCTGACTGGCCAAACGGCCCAGAACTTGATTGGAAGCATCAACGAGAAGCCAGTCATGCTGGACTTCGTGCTGCTTAGCGGAAAATGTTTTCATGGCATTTCCTAATACAAAAGAGTTAGTAAACTTCGAAGGGCGCGGATTGTATGCGAGATAACAAGTTCATGTCAAATATCTCTGACCCCGGTTTCAGATTTAGCCAATACACCTTTATTGCCCCAGTAAAACAAGAAGTAAAAACAATCACATCCGGGGTTAACCCTCTGCCACCAATAAGTCTTGGAGCTTGGGATTTATTTGCCCCCTGCAGCGAAGAGTTTAAATTTAATACTCCCGTAACACGAAGTCCCTACTGTGGCGCTCCTCTTAACCCAATCCCGGGGGCGCAAATGCACACTGCCACACTCGCAAACGAGCAATACGATATAGAAGACGAGATATTTTCTCTGGTGTCCCCCGTTGCCCACGACCCCCACGAATTGGAAATCGTGCAGCTCCACGAGATAATTCAACAGCGCAAATTAACCGCGCTGTTCCAGCCCTTGCTTGACCTAAGCAGCGGCGAGTTCATCGGCTACGAGGGACTGATCCGCGGCCCTGCCGACAACCCCCTGCATTCACCGGCCAACCTGTTCAGTGCCGCCCAACGCCAAGGAAGCTCACTCGAACTGGAGATGCTGTGCCGCCAAATCGTGCTGGAAAGTTTTGCGCGCCTAAATCTTCCCGGCAGCCTGTTCTTGAACATCAGCCCGGAAACGCTGACCCACCCCAGTTTTAAAAACGGACAGACGCTGGAATTCATGGCGCAACTGGGTATCTCCCCGGAACGCGTGATCATCGAAATCACCGAGAATCAGCCCACTTATGACTTTGTAGCCATGCGCAGCGCCCTGCTGCACTATCGCTCGATGGGCTTCAAGATTGCGATCGACGACCTGGGAGAGGGCTTTTCCAGCCTGCGTCTGTGGTCAGAATTACGCCCGGAATTCATCAAGATCGACATGCATTTCGTACAAGGCGTGGACACCAATCCGATCAAACAGCAGTTCCTGAGATCCATCCAACAGATTGCCCTCAGCTGCGGAACCCATGTCATTGCCGAAGGGGTGGAAACCGAGGCCGAACTGAAAGTCGTCAAAGACATCGGCATTGCCATCGGACAAGGCTACTTCATATCTCGCCCCAGCCCGACACCTCCGTTGCTGGCACCTTCCGAAACCAGCCGCATCATTCAGGAGGCGGACATCACTGCTTTCCCCAAGCTGGAATTCGCCTCACCGGCCCGCGAAAGCGCGCAAAAATTACTCACCTACATTGAGCCCGCACTTCCCGCGACCGAGAACGATGCCATCTTCGAGCGTTTTTGCGCCGATCCCGCGTTACGGGTAATTCCAGTCGTCAACAATGCGCTCCCCATCGGACTCATCAACCGCGCGAACTTCCTGGACGCTTTCTCCCGCCCGTTCCAGCGCGAACTGCACGGCAAAAAATCCTGCGAACATTTTATGCAGCCATCCCCCTTGCTGGTGGACAAAGACATGCCGATAGAAGAGCTGAGCTACTTCCTCTCCCATGCAGAAGAAGAGCATTTCAACAGTGGTTTCATCATCACCGAACAAGGCCGCTATCTGGGCACCTCGTCATGCCAGAATCTGCTGCGTGAATTGACCAAAATGCAGATTGCTGCGGCGCGTTATGCGAATCCCCTCACGCTATTACCCGGTAACGTGCCCATCAACCAGCACATCGAACAACTGCTGCAATCGCAGACATCCTTTGTCGCCTGCTATTGCGACCTAGATCACTTCAAGCCCTACAACGATGTCTACGGCTATCACAAAGGCGACGAAATGATCCAACTGTGCGGGCGCGTATTGAGCTGGGCCTGCGACCCCAAGCTCGACTTCATCGGCCATCTCGGCGGTGACGATTTCATTCTGCTCATGCAAAGCCGCGACTGGAAAGCCAGACTGGAACAGGCATTGCGCGCCTTCGAGCAAGCCGCCTCGCTGCTATTCACGCCGGAACATCTGTCCGTGGGCGGCTACGAAAGCGAAGATCGCAACAACAACGTCGTCTTCCACCAGCTCACCAGCCTGTCCATTGGTGCAGTCCCCGTCGCGAGCAAACAATTCTTCTCGCACAATGAGGTGTCGGCCGCTGCGACACAAGCAAAGAAAATGGCCAAACGCACCGCGGGGAACAGCTTGTTCATCGACCAGCGCAACCATTCGGTCAAAACCGACTAAAGCACATCAGCCCGGACGTACTTTCTCTCCCGACAACGAGCATGCAGTATGATGCTCGTTGTTATTTTTACCCGCATGCCCCATGTCCTGGTTCTTCACCAATCTTTTTAGCGCCTTCCTGTTGCCACCGCTAAACCTGTTGATTGCGGCACTCGCGGGACTCGTACTATGGAACCGTCGCCCGCGTATCGCACGTGCGCTGCTCACCGTCTCTATAGCACTCCTGTGGCTATTCTCTACCCCCTACTTTGCCGAGATGCTGCTGCATCAGCTGGAAAAAGAAACACATGCCGTAGACAGTCGTGCGAACACAGCCGAGGCCATCGTAGTGCTGGGTGGCGGCAGCTACTTCCATGCCCCTGAATATGGCGGCGACACCGTAAGCGAAACAAGCTTGCTACGTTTACGCTATGCCGCAAAACTCTACCGCGAGACCGCCAAACCAATCCTTGTTTCTGGCGGAAAACCGCGTGGCAACGCCATTTCAGAGGCACAACAAATGAAACAAATACTGGAACAGGAATTCAACGTCCCCGTGCGTTGGATGGAGGGTGAGTCGGACAACACACTACAGAGTGCGCAGATGAGTTATGCCGCGCTCAAGCCCGCGGGTATCCGCCGTATCTATCTGGTCACCCACGCATGGCACATGCCACGCTCGGCACACGCTTTTGAAACTGCGGGATTTAATGTGATTCCAGCCCCCACAGCATTCACCACCCGCAACACCACCAACCTGCTCAGCTTCGTTCCCGATGTCTATGCCCTGCGTGATAGCCGCATCTTCATACACGAAATAATCGGAATAGGATGGTATCGGTTAAAATCGTAAACACCCGTCATTCCCGCGCAGGCGGGAATCCAGCGGTTTTATTCAAAATGCCATTGGACTTTGTCCTTGCTGCGCAAGGAACTCTTTATCTGACTGGATTCCCGCCTGCGCGGGAATGACACAATTATCAAATGAGGATCATATGAAAGCACGTATCAAATGGGTAGAGCAGGTCTCGTTTCTAGGCGAAACCGAAAGCGGACACGCGGTATTGATGGATGGGCCGGCAGACGGCGGCGGACGCAACCTCGGCCCGCGACCGATGGAGATGGTATTGCTGGGCACGGGCGGCTGCACCACCTACGACGTTATCCACATTCTGAAAAAAAGCCGCCAACAAATCAGCGACTGCGTGGTGGAAATTCAGGCAGACCGCGCCAGCGAAGACCCCAAGGTGTTCACCAGCATCCATTTTCATTTTGTCGTGACGGGCAAAGATTTAAAGCCGGAACAAGTCGAACGCGCGATCAAACTTTCCGCCGAGAAGTATTGCTCCGCTTCCATCATGCTGGGCAAGACGGCGGACATCACACATGATTTTGAGATAGTGGAAGGGTAATACCCTGCGCCGTCATACCGGCCTGCGCCGGTATGACGGCTAGACCCAATACACCGTCTTCGTCATCACCACCGACATCCCGCGCATCGCCAGTTTCACCGGCAAAGGCAATTCTGCGGCGCCGAGTTCGACGGCCATATCGGCATGACTGACCTCATCCACGTACATCTGCTGCACCACAGCGCGACTCTTGGCATCTTGCGCAGGCAGGCTGTCGAGGTGACTTTTCAGATGCGCACCGACCTGACGCTCCGTTTCAGCCAGAAAGCCGAGATTCCACTTATCCCCCAACAATCCGGCTGCCGCCCCTAACGCCAGTGAGCCGGAATACCAAATAGGATTCAATAAACTCAGGTGGCTGCCCAGATCGGCCACGCGCTTCGAGGTCCATGCCAAGTGTTCGGTCTCCTCCCACGCCGCGTGCTTTAGCCTTTCCTGCACCAGTGGATCACGCGCGGTCAGCGCCTGCCCTTGGTACAAAGCCTGCGCACAAATCTCACCCGTATGGTTGATACGCATCAGCGCCGCCGCATGCTTCTTTTCCGCCTCATCCATCACCGCATCGTCCGACTGCGCATCCGGGTAAGGACGAGCAGTCGGTGCCTTGGCCAGCAAGGTACGCAGACCTTTGTCGAATTCAACAATCAATCCATCCAGATTCAACATGGCAAAATCCCAATATCATTTTATGAATAAGCGTGAATGTAGGTAATCCCCCAAACACTGTCAAATAAAACGGGCACCCGCAGGTGCCCGT
>JAGVIV010000094.1 GCA_020055845.1 Betaproteobacteria bacterium | reverse complement strand
TTGAATGGGGCGCAACCTAAGCGTTAGCTCATTGGTTCAAAGAATTATGAGTCTGACGAACACCGCAGGGACAACCTAAAAGAAACTTTACTAAGCTACTGCGCGTTTGGATTGCTGTGTTGCGCGGTGCTCACTCCTCGCCTACCTCTTCGGTATGTCTCGGTCGTTGCGCTCCGTGCGCCTTGCACTTCAATCGCTCGCTACGGTTATTAAAGCTTCTTACAACTTGGTTAGAACAACTTATCTTGATCTGCCAAAGCTTCGTCAACTGTTGCCTGCATGGCTTGCATTCTACGCTTGTAGTCGCCCATATCAACCCCTCCGCCCAGACGGGTGGAGAGAAATTCGTGGGTGATGTTGAGTGCCGCCATGATGGCGATGCGTTCGACCGAGGCGATCTTTCCCGCGTCGCGTATCTCGCTCATTTTTTTGTCGAGATAGGCGACGGCTTCCAGCAGCTCTTCTTTCTCGTCCTCGGGGCAGGCGACGCGGAATTCGCGGTCGAGTATCTTGACGTCCAGCGCGTTCACGGTTTTGGCGCTCATGATTTTTCTTCGGGAAGTTGGGTGAGTATATGTTCCAGTCGGGACTTGGCGCTACTGATTTTGTCTTCGTTCTGGCGGGCGTGGCTGAGCGCTTCGGCGAGATCCTGGCGCAGTTGATGGTTCTCGGCGCGCATGCGCTTGGTTAGCTGTACCAATTGAGCGAGTTTGTTCTCTAGTATGTTTAATTCACCTTGCATGGGCGGCACTATAGTGTAAAAAAACCTGTTGAGTCAAATGCTAACAAAGGGTTTTGCAAGTGTTTTACAGGCGAGTCGCCGCTGGGCTTGTCGCTTCTGCTACAATGCGCGCCGCTTCAAGGTGCTGCGTGATTCGCGTCATGCAGTTAAACGGGAAATAGGTGAAATGCCTGTGCTGCCCCCGCAACGGTAAGCAAGTGAGGATGTGCCAATAGGCCACTGTGAGCAATCATGGGAAGGCGGCAGATCAAGACTTGTGAGCCCGGATACCGGCCTGGGAGTAAGTTAGGAAGTGCTGCGGGTGGCGCACGGATGAACGGACTTTCTGTCCGTTCTTCTTGTCGTTTCCGCGGTGTTTCCTGTTTTTATATCGTTCCAACGGGGACGCTTGGGACTCATTCGGGAAAATCAAATGAAACAGAAGCAACTATTAACCGCACTGTTGTGTGCGGTCACTCCTTTCGCGCATGCTGAAACGGCAGCGAATATGGACGAGGTGGTGGTCACGGCAACACGCGTGGCGCAGCCGCTCAAGCAGGCGCTGGCGCACACGACAGTGATTACTCAGCAGGATATTCAGGCAGCACAAGCGGTGGATGTGCCCGCGTTGTTGAAGACACTTGCCGGGGTGGAAATCTATCAAAGCGGCGGCATCGGGCAGCAGAGCAGCCTGTTCATGCGCGGCAGCAATTCTAGTCATACGCTGGTGCTGGTGGACGGTGTGCGCATCAATTCGGCCACGACTGGCGCGACGGCAATCGATCAATTGATGCTGGATCAGATCGAGCGTATCGAAGTGGTGCGCGGCAATGTGAGCAGTGTGTACGGTTCCGAGGCTATCGGTGGCGTGATTCAGATATTCACCAAGCAGGGCAGGGGTGAGCCGTCTTTCAATGTCAGCGGGGGGGCGGGGAACTACAGCACGCGCAAGGCATCCGCCGGCGTGGGCGGCACGACGGGAGACCGGTCTTTCAATGTGCAAGTGTCGAAGTTCAGGACAGATGGAGTGTCGGCAATTAAAACGAGTATCGTTCCCGCCGTCAATCCGGATAGCGACGGCTATGACAATACCAGTGTCTCGGCCAATTTGCGTCAGGCCTTCAGCGCAGAGCACAGTCTGTCCGCCTCCGTGCTGCAAAGCCGGGGCGAGGTACAGTACGACAATGCTTTCGCGGCAACGACGGCAGTCAATACCAACACTTCCGCGCTGCGCAAATTCTCGCTGGTTTCCGATAACCGTTTTGCGGATGCCTGGCAGAGCAAGGTGCAGTGGGCAAGCGGAGAAGATGATTACACGAGTTATCTCAATGCGGTGTCCAGTTCGTCAATCCGTACCAACAACAACCAGCTGGCTTGGCAGAACACGCTGAACGTTTCCAGCGGCAGTGTGTTGCTGGGGGTGGAGCGTTTGGATCAGCGCGTGACCTCCACGGTGGCCTACAGCAAGACGGATCGGCAGGTAAATTCGTTTCTGGCCGGTTATACCGGTAACTATGGGGGGCAACAGGTGCAGCTCAATGTGCGTCAGGATAGCTATTCCGACTTCGGTATTGCGAGCACCGGATTGCTGGGCTACGGCATCTCTGTGAATGAAGCGTGGCGCGTGACGGCCAGTGTCAGCACGGCCTTCAAAGCGCCCACGTTCACCGATTTGTATGGCCCGGCGGGCTGGGGAAGCAATGCGAAACTGAACCCGGAGCGTGCCAATAACCGCGAGCTCGGTCTGGCTTATGCCGCAGACGCGCAGCAGTTGCATGTGGCGTATTTTGACAATCACATCACCGATCTGATCGCGGCTGACAATACCTATACTTTGCAGAATCTCAATTCGGCGCGTATCGACGGTGTGGAGGCTAACTACGCGCTGCAGTTGGGGCAGACGGCGTTCAAGGCCGCGTTGACGCAACAAAATCCGCGCGATGAAACGAGCGGGTTGACGCTGTTGCGCCGTGCCAAGTTCTATTCCAATGTCGGAGTGACGCAGCAGTTCGGTGCGTGGCAGGCGGGCTGCGACTGGCAGCACAGCGGTGTGCGCGAGGATTACGACATCAATACCTTCGCGCGCACCACGCTGGTCGCGTACGATGTGTTGAATGTGCGTGCCAGTTACGCTTGGGACAAGCATTTGAATCTGTCCCTGCGCGTGGATAATCTGTTCGATCAGGATTACATGCTGGCGCACGGTTACGCTACCTTGGGTCGCACGGTATTCATCGGCGCAAGTTACCAGTAGTCGCTCCAATGGGCGCATAGACGGTGATTCGTCTTTTGCGCCTATCTCTTTTCTGTTAAAGTTCCCGCCACTTTTTCGCTGGCGGGAACACCTAAGGAATCCTTATGAAAACATTGCAAAGTCGTTCGTGGTTGGTGATTGCCGGATTGGTTATGCTCATGGCCCTGACCCGTTTCAATCATTTCGGTTCGGCGCTGGTGTTGCCCGATGCCTCGTGGGCTGTGTTCTTTCTGGGGGGGCTGTATTTGGCCCGTTTCTCCGGTGCGCTGTGGGTGTTCGCGGCACTCTCGGTGGAGACTGTGCTGGTTGACTACTATGCTATTGCGGCTCAGGACGTGAGTGCATGGTGCGTTACCAATGCCTACGGATTTCTAATTTTCGCCTACGCGGCGCTGTGGTTAGCCGGCCGCTGGTTTGCTCCGCGCCATACTCTGAGTGTTAAATCATTGGCTATGCTGTGCGGGGTGGTAGGCGCGGCGGCGAGTGCGGCATTCGTCATCTCCAACGCCAGCTTCTTTTTGTTTTCCGGTCGTTATGCTGAGATGGGCGCGCTGGAGTATGCGTCGCGTGTGGCGCAGTACCTAGGTTCGTATATTGCCCTGACGCTGGCCTATGTGGCATGCGCGGTACTCGTGCATATGGCGGTGCTTCTGCTGAGTGGCAAGACACGGCACGATTCCCGTGCGGTTTGAATCTCCTTGTTTTGAATCTTTAAGCGTGCGCGCAGGATGCCTGTTTTGGAAATGACCAATACCCAGCTTTACGCGCGCCTGCTCGGCTATATCAAGCCTTATTGGCGCACGTTTTCTATTTCCCTGCTTGGGATGGCAGTAGCCGCCGCTACCGAGGCGCTGCTGCCCGCGCTGCTCAAACCCATGCTAGACGGCACCTTCGTGCATCGCGACGATACCGTGATTCGCTGGGCACCCGTGTTCCTGCTGCTGATTTTTTTTGTACGCGGTATCGCATCTTTCGCGGGCACGTTTGCCATCGGTTGGGTGGGCAACAAGCTGGTGATGGATCTGCGCGAGGAAATGTTTCGCAAGCTGCTGTCGCTGCCGACGCGTTTTTACGACGACCATTCCACAGGGCAGCTCATTTCCAAGCTGACTTATGACGTGACGCAGGTCACTGCGGCCGCCACGAATGTGGTGACGGTTTTTCTGCGCGACACCATCATCGTGATCGGTTTGATGGGATGGCTGCTCTATCTCAATTGGAAGTTGACCATGCTGACGCTGGTGATGATTCCGCTCATTGCCGTGATCATTAAATTCATCAGTAATCGCGAACGCGATGCGAGCCGTTTGACGCAGGTGGCAATGGGCGACATCACGCAGGTCATTGAAGAGAGTGTTACCGCGCACAAGGTAGTCAAGCTGTTCGGCGGCCAGCATTACGAGGGTAGACGTTTTGGTGATCAGGCCAACTGGGTGCGCCGTCATGCCATGAAACAGGTGGTGGCGGGTGCGGCGAATGTGCCTATCGTGCAGATGGTTGCGGCCCTGGCGCTGGCAATCATCATGTATCTGGCCATCCAGCAGGCGCGCACCGACGAGTCCACGGTGGGGGGATTCCTGTCCTTTATTGCGGCCATGTTGATGCTGACCGCACCGGCTAAACGCATCGCCGGAGTCACCGAGTTTTTGCAGCGCGGTCTGGCGGCAGCGGAGAGCGTGTTCGAGTTGATTGATACGCCGAGTGAAACTGATGCGGGTCAGCAGAGTATGGCGCGAGCCGATGGCAATCTGGTGTTTGAGCATGTGAGTCTGTCCTATCAAGCCGACGAGCGCATGGCTTTGAATGACATCTGTCTGGATATTCCTGCGGGCCAGTCCGTGGCGCTGGTGGGTGCCTCGGGTAGTGGCAAGAGCACGATGGCGAATCTGGTGCCGCGCTTTTATCTGCCGAGCAGCGGGCGTATCACGCTGGATGGGCACGACCTTGCCGATCTCACGCTGGCTAGTCTGCGCGACAATATCGCGCTGGTGAGCCAGGAAGTGGTGTTGTTCAACGATACCATTGCGGCCAATATTTGCTACGGGCAGATGCGTGAGGTGCCGGAAGCGGAAATCATTGCTGCCGCGCAAGCTGCGCACGCGATGGAGTTTATTCGCGAGCTGCCCGAGGGCATGAATACACTGGTGGGCGAGAAAGGTGTGCGTCTGTCAGGCGGCCAGCGCCAGCGTCTGGCAATTGCGCGCGCTATTCTCAAGAATGCGCCTGTGCTGATTCTGGATGAGGCGACCTCGGCACTGGACAGCGAATCCGAGCGCCATGTGCAGGCCGCGCTGGAAACATTGATGCAGGGGCGTACCACCTTGGTCATCGCGCACCGTTTGTCCACTATCGAAAAAGCCGACCGCATCGTGGTGATGCAAAAAGGCCGGATTGTGGAGAGCGGCACACACCGCGAGCTATTGGACAAGGACGCGGTTTATGCGCAGCTGCACCGTATCCAGTTCGAGTGGCACGATGCCGAGAAAGAGAAAAATTCCGGCAATTTAAGTTGACAGCATTGGCGAGTCTCGTTAAATTCATACCCTAGCATTTCAGTCAACCAAATTTAACCTCTCAAGGAGCATAGACATGGCAGTTCTAGTAGGCAAGGCAGCCCCGGACTTCACAGCAACCGCAGTGCTGGGCAACAACGAAATCACCGACATCACCTTTTCCAAAGTCACCAAGGGCAAATACGCCGTGGTGTTCTTCTATCCTTTGGACTTCACCTTCGTATGCCCGTCGGAACTGATTGCGTTCAACCACCGTCTGGAAGAGTTCAAGAAGCGCAATGTTGAAGTGCTGGGTGTGTCCATTGACTCGCAGTTTAGCCACTTGGCTTGGAAGAACACTCCGGTAGAAAAGGGCGGTATCGGCAACGTTGGCTACACCCTGGTCGCCGACGTGAAGCATGAAATCTGCAAGGCTTATGATGTTGAATCCGACGGCGGTGTGGCATATCGCGGTTCGTTCCTGATTGACAAGAGCGGCGTGGTACAACATCAAGTTGTGAACAACCTGCCTCTGGGCCGTAACATCGACGAGATGCTGCGTATGATTGACGCGCTGCAATTCACCGAAGAACACGGCGAAGTGTGCCCGGCCGGTTGGAGCAAGGGTAAAGCGGGTATGAATGCATCGCCTGATGGCGTTGCAAAATATCTGGCATCTCACGCCAAGGAACTGTAAGCGTTACGCTTGCAGTAAGCAGCAAAAGGCTCCTGCGGGAGCCTTTTGTATTGGTGCGGCTTAGACTTGCAACATGGCGAGACATTCTGCACTATCCGTCCGAGATGATTCATTCACAAAGAAAATCCGTCCCGCATATCCCCGTATATTGCTGTTGTGCCTTACTGGGGATGCTGCTGTCAACGCCGTCCTCTGCAGATGAGCCGGCGGCTCCGCCACCTCCGCAAGTCGTAGTTGAGCAACCCGGATTCTTTGATTTTCTTCTGGATACGCCGCGTGCCTATGTGTCCGATAAACTCGTCAACTTTGTAGCTGAAGTCGACAGCTTTTTCGGCAGTAACACGCACTATCAGGAGAGTAACAAGAGTGTGATCCAGTACGACATCACGCGGACGCTAGACCGTACCGGGGTGATTAATAACGCGCCCGCGTTTCGCGCAAAATTGCATCTGCCGAATGTGCAGGACCATCTCAAGCAGTTGCAAAAAAGTCTGCATGTATTGCTGGAAAGCAATCCCGATCAGAATCCAAACCAAAATTTCGCAAGCGGCACGGCTCCGGTGAGAAAGACATCGTTGTTTCAGGAGCTGAGCACACCGGACAGTTACGGTGCGGCATTGCGCCTCGAAAATACGGATGACAGTCCGTGGCGTTTCAGTGCCGACTCGGGGCTCAAGCTGGATAATATTTCAGTGCGTCCTTTTGCACGTACTCGCGCCAGTTTCACTACACAGCAGGGCGAGGTGTTGTTGAAACTGGCGGAGTCAGTATTCTGGTTCAACACGACGGGGGTAGGGGAGACCACGCAGTTCGATGCCGACTATCATCTGAGTGAGCCTTTGTTGTTGCGCAGCACCAGCGCGGCAACCTGGCTGCACGATATGCAGAATTTCGACCTGCGCCAGGATATATCGCTATACCACTCGCTGGATGAAAGTCGCTCCTTGTTATACCAGCTAAGTGCTATCGGGGTCAGTCGTCCGCAAGCGCAGGTGTCCGAATATGCGGCGGTACTGCTCTACCGTCAGCGCGTGCACCGTGATTGGGTCTTTATGGAAGTGAGTCCGCAGCTGCGTTACCCCAGATCGCTCGATTACCAGTTGAATTCGATGCTCGTCGTCCGTTTGGAGCTGCTGTTTTCAAAATGAACACGTACAGGTTCACGGGCGCGAACTTCATTTACAATCGCAGCCGATTTTTTTCTGACTAGGAAGTGCCATGCTGATCTGGTTCGTCATGATCTATCTGTTGTTCTCCGTGGGGGTGGGACTGTTTGCGTCCAGACGCGTGCACAGTGCCAGGGATTTTGTGGTGGCCGGACGCAATCTGCCGCTGCCAATCGTGACCGCCACCGTGTTCGCCACCTGGTTCGGGGCGGAGACGGTGCTGGGTATTTCGGCCACGTTCGTGAAAGACGGATTGAGCGGGGTGGTGGCCGATCCGTTCGGGGCGAGCATGTGTCTCATCATCGCCGGCCTGTTTTTCGCCCCGCTGCTGTACCGCATGAACTTGCTTACAATTGGCGATTATTACCGCACCCGTTACAACAGCAAAATTGAACTGATCATGACCGTGTGCATCATGGTTTCTTATCTGGGATGGGTTTCGGCACAGCTCACGGCATTGGGTCTGGTGTTCAATCTGGTCACCGGCGGCGCAATCGACCGCCCGACGGGGATGGTCATCGGTACGGTGATTGTGTTGACCTATACCATGTTCGGCGGCATGTGGTCGGTAGCCTTGCTGGACTTCGTGCAGATGACGGTCATCATGGCGGGGATGTTGCTCATCGCCGTGCTGGTGAGTGCCGATGTCGGCGGGGTGGGGGCGGTGGTGAATCATGCGCAGACTGCCGGCAAGCTGCAATTCTTCCCGCAGGGCGGCTACGAAGTGTGGGTGCCGTTTATCGGCGCGGGCATCACCATGATGCTGGGGTCGATTCCGCAGCAGGATGTGTTCCAGCGTATGACCTCGGCCAAGGATGAGAAAACGGCGGTGCGGGGTTCGGTGGGCGGCGGCGTGTTGTATTTCGCATTTGCCTTCGTGCCCATGTTTCTTGCCTATTCCGCCACGCTAATCGATCCGCAGGTGTTCGGTGCGATGGTGGAGAGCGATTCGCAGATGGTGCTGCCCAACCTTATCCTGCATCACACGCCGCTGGTGGCGCAGATATTTTTCTTCGGGGCGCTGCTGTCCGCCATCATGAGCACGGCCTCCGCTACGCTGCTCGCGCCGTCGGTGATGTTTACCGAAAATATCCTCAAGCACTTCGCGCTGAAGCATATGAGTGATCAGCAAATGTTGCGCACCATGCGCATCATTGTGGTGAGTTTCGGGGGGCTGGTATTGTGGTTCGCCATGCATTCGCAGGCCAGCATCTTCGAGATGGTCGAGAGCGCCTACAAAGTTACTCTGGTTGCGGCCTTTGTGCCTCTGGCTTTCGGTTTGTATTGGAAACGCGCGAACACGCAGGGCGCGGTTTTTTCGATTGTATTGGGTCTGTCCGTTTGGCTGCTTATGGAGATGTATTGCCCGAGTGAGATCTGGCCGGCGCAACTGCTAGGTTTGCTGATGAGTATTCTGGGGATGTTGTTGGGATCGTGGTTGCCGAAATTGTCCGGCAGATGGGGCAATCGGCCATAACGAAACCGTTTTTGCGGTTGTCATGCTGCTGTCACAATTCTTCCATACCATCGCAACTTGTATGAAACATAGATTATGGGAAACCAGATGACTGCGAATATTCTGTTAGTGGAAGACGAGCCTGCAATTCAGGAACTGCTTGCGTTTAATGTGACGCAATGCGGCTATCGCGCCATTCAGGCCGCTGATGCAGACAGTGCCTTGCTCCTGATAAACCGCGCTTTGCCGGATCTGATCCTGCTGGACTGGATGTTGCCGGGCATGTCGGGTGTGGAGCTGGCCAGACGTCTGCGCGCGGATCAGCGCACGCACAACATTCCTATCATCATGCTCACGGCACGCACCGACGAGCGCGACAAAATACAAGGTCTTGAAGCCGGCGCCGATGATTACATCACCAAGCCTTTCTCCCCGCGCGAGTTGATGGCGCGCATCCGTGCTGTACTGCGTCGTCGTGCGCCACAAATGACGGACGAT